>CAYXLF010000069.1:0-1552 GCA_964465815.1 uncultured Candidatus Saccharibacteria bacterium | reverse complement strand
CTTTTTTCCATAGCTCATCATTTTAGCAAACGTCTTTTTAATTTGCTAGTATATACATCAATTTATACCTCAGAATTAATCTCTATGATATACTTTTTATTATGAGAACACTTATAACAATACATGCACTTGCGGAGTACAATGGAAAGTACCTCGTATTAAAAAGATCAGATCACAGATCAAATCCAGGATATTGGAATTGTGTAACAGGGCATGTAAAAGAGAATGAGACTGCCGAAGAAGCTGCTATAAGAGAATTAAAAGAAGAGACAAATCTCGACGGAGATATTGTAAAAACTGCAGATCCTTTAATTCATAATACAAAAGATCAGAGATGGATTATCCTCGCCTATATGATTAAAGTCTCTGATATAACTCAACTCAAAATTGACGAGAACGAATCACAAGATCATCGATGGATTGAGTTAAATGACGAATTAGTAAACAAATATGTGGGATTAAAAGAAACACTAAGGATCCTAGGTCTCTTGTAATTAGTTCAAAAATTTCTTCATGTTTTCAAAGAATCCCATTAAATAACCAAATCTGGTAATATATCACTATGGAAAATTCCCAGTGGAATATACAAACCGAAGACCAAAACAAAATTAAAAAAACAAGAATATGGATCTCTGCAATATTTGCAGGCATAGGAATAATAATCATAGCAAGCCAAACAATACCATTAGCGAAATCATACATTGATGGATTAATAGAACAGATAAGGGCAGATTCCAAAGTAGAACCAGTACCAGAATCATACAAAACATATATAGAATCACAACTCGCATACTACGACCCAGGCAAAAGCTACTTTGCTAACCTCACATCACAACTCGGAGTATTAGGTACAACCCAATACTACGACGTGACCACACAGACAGAGAAAGCAATCATTGTCGACAAGGATTACACAACATCTATGGCTATCAACATACCAAGCATAGGAATCGCAAATATTAACATTACCCCAAATGTAGATAGCTACAACGAGGAAACATACAACAAATATCTAAAACAAGGATTAGCACACTTCAAAGGTACACCACTACCCGGAGACGGAGGAAACGCATTCATATATGGTCATAGTGCAGTAGAATCCTTCTTCAGCACACACCAAAACTTACCAGAGACAATATTCTCTAGATTGAGTAATATAGAGGTGGGAGAAGAAGTAGATATAACTAAGGATGAAAAAGTACTAAAGTATATCGTTAGAAGTAAGAAGATTGTCTCCCCTGATGATTTCTCAATACTAGAATCACAGAATGGGAAAGAAACACTAACAATGATGACATGTTGGCCACTGGGGATTGGAACAAAAAGATTAATAGTTGTAGCGGAGAGGACAATTTAAAATATTAAAAAAAAGATATGCCACTCGATCCAAAGAAAAAGAAATTCATACTCATTGGTAGTATCGCTCTTGGTATAATAATAATCCTTACAATCATACTCCTACTCGTTAAAACCAATTCTAATGATAACGATGATGATCTTGGAACTGCAGAGCTAGTATATTGGGGACTATGGGAGCCGTCCTCTGTAATGC
>CAYXLF010000068.1:0-1604 GCA_964465815.1 uncultured Candidatus Saccharibacteria bacterium | reverse complement strand
TTTTGTGACAGATAAAATTGTTGTAGTAACAATACTTCCTGCGGAGCTCACAGAACAAGGAGAAATCGAAAGCGAAGAGACAGCTCCTGAGGAGACAACTCCTTCAACACCATCAGAATCAACCACCGATAACTCCACAGAGGTAATAGATGATAATACGAATCAAACAGATACATCAGGTGAAGTAAAAGGAGAAACATCTCAGGACACACAGACTAAGAATATTTGGAGCTGGCTTACATACGTATTGGTAGGTGTTGGGCTTCTTGTGATAGTAGGAATAGGATATATATATGCCAAGAACAGACGAACTGGGAAATATTAAACACCAGAAACAGACACAATATGCAAGATATATAGGAATATCTCTTCTTCTTATCGGAGTAGTGTTTCTAGCGCTTACTTTCGGACGTATACTAATTGCATATTTTGATTGCAAAATCTCTCCTATCGCCAATGATACTTCAATTGAAATAACCACATCTCAACAGGGAATTACAACAGATATAACCAAAAAAACAGAAGTCATTTTCCTCGATGACACATTCGGGATATACATACCTAAAATAAAAACCAATGCCAAAGTTATTCCTAATGTAAATCCATTTGATAAATTAGACTACGAGAAAGCACTCGAAAATGGAATAGCTCATGCAAAAGGAACAGCATTTCCGAACCAGAATGGAAACGTCTTTCTCTTCGCTCACTCGGCTGTAAACTTTTACGAACAAAGAAAATACAATATCTATTTCTATCTTCTGAACGAACTTAATCCAGGAGACCCCATATATATAAGTTATCAAAACAAGATGTACAACTATACTGTTTTGGATACAAAAATTGTAGAAGCCAACGAAACGAAATATATGGGCAAATACCTAGATCAGGACACCTTAACACTAATGTCTTGTTGGCCCTCAGGAACAAATTGGAAAAGATTCATAGTAACTGCTACGAGAACAACTGCTGATTAAACACTATTCCCAACCTTCTCAAGATGGGATACAATAGCGGAATGGATTTAAGGAAACCTGCCCGTATAATATCAGAGATTTTCAATGGATTTGCGATGATGATACTAACACCTACCATCGCAATTCTAGTCTCCGAATCACCTCTCGTATACAAAATACTCATACCTATCGTGTACCTCGCATTCACCATCATCCCCTTCTTTGTATTGAAGAAGCTGGGCAAAATATCAGATTATGAATTCACCAAACGGGAAGAAAGACCTCCCTATTTCACTTCAGTAACAATAGGCTATTTGCTTCTCTTCTTCGTAATTGGCCTAATATTTAAAAACCAACCAATTACATATGTATCCCTTGCGCTATTCACTACATCCTGCGTCTTAACCATAGTTACCCTCTATTGGAAGATGAGTGGTCATATGACCTATTCAACCCTTTTCTTTTTCACTCTGTTATTCATATTTCCACAATGTCATTTTCTTCCTTTAATTTTCGTATTTACTCCACTCATAGCAATATCTCGCGTAATTTTGAAAAAACATACTGTATGGCAAACCATCATAGGGACATTAGTTTGTGCAACAATATCCATTCTCATTTACTGGGTGATTTGATAGAATATGCCATATG
>CAYXLF010000067.1:0-1715 GCA_964465815.1 uncultured Candidatus Saccharibacteria bacterium | reverse complement strand
AGTAAGAAACCAAGGTGCCATTGAAGTACTCTTGAACCCAAGACAGATAAAGTTGTTGGATTACCTAAGTGTAAATTTCAAGATAACGAGAAATAAATATACCAAGATGATGGGAGTATCGTTCATGACCTCATTCAGGGATCTCCAGGACATGGTGGACAAAGGATATATCAAAGTCAAAGGCAAAGGCAGAGGAACATACTACATCTCAGCCAAACAGCAAGGTGAAGATGTCGTTTTCCTTGATGAAATATCATAAAGTTGGTAATATTACTCACATATGGAATATGATGTAATCGTAGGGTTAGAAATCCACGTACAGACTAAAACACAATCCAAAATGTTCTGTTCATGCCCTACTGGATACTTCCACAAAGAACCAAACACTCAGGTATGCCCTGTATGTATGGGAATGCCTGGAGCGTTACCAGTACCAAATAAGAGGGCCATTGAACTTTGTATATTAATGGGCTTAGCTACCAACTGTAAGATTGATGCCGAGATATATTTTGATAGAAAACACTACTTCTACCCTGATTTGCCAAAGGGGTATCAGATAAGTCAGTACAAGAGACCAATATGCTCTAATGGCTCTGTTACATTACCAAATGGTTTCATCGTTGAACTAGAAAGAATTCATCAAGAAGAAGATGTCGCTAAATCAACTCATCATGGGTCTACAACAAGCGAAGAATATACTCTCATTGATTACAATAAATCAGGGGTACCACTAATTGAGATTGTCACAAAACCTTGTATTAGAAATGCAGAAGATGCAAAAGATTTTGCAACACAGATTAGACAGATTGCTAGATATCTAAACATCTCTGATGCGGATATGGAAAAAGGCCAGATGCGATGCGAACCCAATATCTCCATTCAAGAGAAAGGAAAATGGGAGTACAAGGATGGTAAAATCCTCTCTCTTGGTGATTACAAATTAAATCCAAAAGTAGAGGTAAAGAATATCGGTTCCATTACTGCAGTAGAAAAAGCGATCGAATATGAAGTTGAGAGAATGCAGAAAGAATTAGAAGAAGGTAGAACCCTAACTCAGCAGACAAGAGGTTGGAATGCAGCCAAGAATATTACGGAATTCCAAAGATCTAAAGAAACTGCAGATGACTACAGATATATGCCAGAACCAGATATTCCAGTCATTGAGGTTGCAGATACAGATGTGGAAAGAATAAAAAGTGAGTTAGTCGAATTGCCACATGAGAAGATTGTTAGATATATAAATGATTGGGATATTTCTCAGTATGCTGCAGAAGTAATCTCCGCCACTAGAGATGGTGCAACATACTTTGAGAAATTACAATCTCTACTTGCTGAGAAACTTGAAGCAAAGGTAGCAGCACAAGAAGCTGCAAATTGGTTAATGGGAACTGTATATGCACTAGCCAATGAGAAAGGTATTAGTATCAATGATGTTGATATAAAGGATCTATCATTGCTAATTACCAAATTTAAAGAAGGAAAAATTACAAAAGGCAAAGCAGAAGAGATTCTGAAAGATTGTATTACCAATGGGAAAGATATCTCTGATACTCTAGATGCTTTCGAGCAAGAGGCTTCTGCAAATGCAGGAAATATACAGGATATTGTAAAGCAGGTTATAGATAACAATCCAAAAGCAGTAGCAGATTACAAAGGTGGGAAAGAAGCTACGATAGGATTCTTAGTAGGACAGGTTATGCAAGCTACGAAGGGTT
>CAYXLF010000066.1:0-1757 GCA_964465815.1 uncultured Candidatus Saccharibacteria bacterium | reverse complement strand
ATAGCGATTGGTCTTAAACGAATGAAAAAAGAGACATCTACAGATTGGGTACAAAAGATAAATGATGAGGTAGGGGAGAAATCAAAAGAAATTCGATTCTTGTACCTATGCCCTGTGTATGGCGAATCTTTAGAAGTGCTAGAACCAACATTTGATGCATGGTCAAAAAGCGACATTGGTGCGGACAGAATTGATGTGGTTATGGCAATGGAAGAGAGAAAGAAGGATTTACAAGAAGCGAATTTTAAGCACTTGAAAGAGAAATACGGAAAGAAATTCGGAAGTATGCAATATTATATCCATCCTGCGGGCATAGAGGGTGAAGTTGCGGGTGTGAAAGGTGCTAATATCAACTGGGCTTGTAGGCATTTTGTAGAAGATTTAGAAAAATCTGGAAAAGATATTGCAAATTATTTGGTAGTAACGTGTGATTCCGATTTAAGACCACATCCTAAATACCTATCTGCGGTACTTTACAAATATTTAAACACAGAGGATAGAAACAACACATATTATGCCACTGCTGTACATACCTTTAACAACAATATCTGGAGAGTCCCACCCCTCATAAGGGCTCAATCCAATATGCTAACCTTAGTTTTGCTACAAAACTGGGTTGTTGATAAGTTTAAACGGATACCATTCTTGGGTGAGCGTATCTATGTTAGAGATACATTCTCCTCATATATCGTAAATTTAAAGACTCTTAAAGAATTCGAGTTTTGGGATCCGGAAATAGCTAATGATGATACGGCTTTCTACTGGAACGCTATGATCCGAAGTAAAGGTACCTTTAAGAGCCAAGAGGTATATATTCCTACCTACAATGATGCCGTAGAAAATGAAACATTTGTCAAATCACATATCTCATACTACAAACAGCAGCATAGGTGGGGATGGGGCTCTGTGAATGTCCCGATTACGATGGCTTCGCTTTTCAAAAAAGACAAAGGATTTCCTGTATACAGAAGGGCTTTTATGTTGAAGAATATTTTTGAGTATCAGATTTGGTATCTTACGGTTGTGTTTGTTTTAACATTTGGACTATTGATCATGGGTTGGTTGAGCCCGAGCTATCAATATACCGTATTAGCATACAATCTCCAAAGAGCACTTAGCTATATATTTACAGCGATAACGATAAGCAATATTCCTCTTGTTATATTTAGACGCCAATTAACGCCTGTACCTAAAAATTGGAAATGGTGGAGACATCTCCTGGATTTTGCAGAAACTTTCTTGGTCACTGTAAATATGCTTACCTTTGGATTCATACCATACGTACAAGCGCAAACTGAGATGATGTTGGGTATGACGAAATTCAAACGCAACTTCTATGTTACAGAGAAGGTGAAAATAGCGAAATAGTGAGTTCAGGGGAATTTCATTTTGATGTTGTACTGTGGAGGTATTAAATTGTTATACCTTCACTATGGCTAGAAAGATTCTCAAAATGATCCTGTATTTCTTCATCATCTTTGCAACCCCTGTGTATGCAGATAGTTTTGATGTAAGTAAAGATGCTAGCGCAAATCTATACCATCAAACTGTAGCATTAGGATCGGAAGGCTATCCAGAGATTGATGATATACAATACGTACATTCTGAGTTTATGGCTGAGAATACCAGTGGAATTCTTTCCACTGGTATCTCGGGATACACGGATTTTGATTTTACGAGAAGAATCCCTATGGTAGCAGATCGCATATATGGTCCTCCAGGCACACTCGTGGATATCATATATCTGTTTAAAAATA
>CAYXLF010000065.1:0-1786 GCA_964465815.1 uncultured Candidatus Saccharibacteria bacterium | reverse complement strand
ATATGAAAATTATAGACATTTTTTTTAACTCTGTCTATTAGATGGTATAATCTTAAATTACCTAAATTTATACCTTTAATTCATGAAGGATTCTAAAAAGACCGAAACGAAAGAGGTAGTAATTAATCTTGATACATTTGCAATTCCTTTGGCTATTGTGATAGCTGGTGTAATTATTGCATTAGGGATATTCTTTGCAAATAGGAACAAGACTACTGCCGATACAACTAATAATAATAATGATACTACGACTGCAACTGGAGAGGATACATTTGCAGATGCATCTACCAATATTGGTACTGGTGCGGTGTTGGGAAACAAAGATACTGCAAAGGTAGCTGTTGTTATGTATAGTGACTATCAGTGTCCTTACTGCCAGAAGTTTGAGGAGGAGACTTTGTCTGAGATTAGAACTAATTACGTAGATTCGGGAGATGTTATCTTTGTATTTAGAAACTTCCCATTAGATTTCCATGGTGATATTACGTATCAATCTGCATATGCAGGTGAGTGTGTGTATGATCAGTTAGGAGCAGAGAAGTTGGCAGAATTCCATAGTCAGGCATATCTTGCTGAGAGTATTGAGGCTGTGAATACTATTGCGAAGAGCTTGGGTGTTAATGAATCTGAGTACAATACATGTCTTTCTACTCAGGAATTTAAATCCAGGGTAGATGCAGATTTTACTGCAGGTCAGGATGCTGGTGTCTCTGGTACCCCTGGGTTTGTTGTTGGTACCTTAGATGCTGATGGTAATGTAACAGGAAAGCTGATAGAGGGAGCATATCCATATGATTCCTTTAAGGCTGTTATAGATGAGATGTTAGCTAAATAGGAGCTTCTTTCTGGGGCAACCCTAGGGCTGCCCCAGAGTGGGATTCGTTTATTTTTTCTTCCCCACTTTGAAATATTCAATCTTCATTCTCACGAATGCTCCCGTTGCAATAGTGGAAAGCACTAGGGAGTATACCCATCCGAATATTGGTATCAAACCTATACATACGGTTATGAATCTTCCTATGGCCAAGGATTTAAATGGTCTGTATTCTTTGACTTTGAATAGTCCTAGAATCTCCTGCCCAAATGCTGCTTCTACCCAGAGTTTCCCAAATACTGTAAGAAACAGAAGAATTCCGAATAAAAAGATAGCGAGTGGTGCACCGACGACGGAGATAGTAAGTAAGAGGAGTCCCATCGGGGCAATTATGAATATACCCAAACCTATTGCAAAACTCAGGAGGAGATCTTTTTTACTTCCAATGATTTTTGACATGAGTTTTCCTGTTTTAACAGGAGCCATTGCAATTAATATGTATCCAACTAAACTCATGCTACAGAATGCAAAGAGCGCATTAAATAGCTTATTCTCAAATACAGAGGCCTGTGTTTGATTAGTATCTGCTTTCAAATTAACTCCTTGTTCCTCCGCAATATTTTCTATTACAGAAGCAGTATAGATATTCCCGGTTACATTCTCTTCCTGCAAAGTGTATCGCTCTCCTGAGATCAGTAGGTCTCCCTGGATTATGGATTGTACGGTTCCTTCACCCATTGCGATTCGGGCATCATCACTAACGGTTCCATCCAGTGTAGCTTTCATTGCTAGAAGGTTGAGATCTTTTTCTATATCTCCATTTATATTGACCACTGTTCCTGATGTGAATACACTTCCTTTTACTACACCTTGGATTGATACGTTGTTACCAAAGGCATAGATATTTCCAAATGTGTTACCGGAGAATGTTACATCTGTGCCGAAGAGGAAGATATCGCCGGTTACAGTTCC
>CAYXLF010000064.1:0-1798 GCA_964465815.1 uncultured Candidatus Saccharibacteria bacterium | reverse complement strand
GAGGATGTTGGATTCAAGGTAGATGATGGAGAATTTCTCTTTTTGGTAGGTCCATCTGGTGCAGGCAAAACAACTCTCGTTAGATTACTCATCAGAGAAGAGGTTCCTACTTCAGGAAGTATTTTCTTTAAAGAGATCGAGGTTCCTAAATTACCAAACAAGCTGCTCCCTACTTACAGACAAAAGCTAGGTATTGTTTTTCAAGATATAAAGCTGTTAGCAAATAAAACATTAGAGGAGAATATAAACTTTGCTCTAGATATACTAGGTAAAGAAGACAAAGAGATCAAAGAGACCACAGATTACCTACTAGAAACAGTTGGACTGCAAGATAGAAAAAATCTCTTCCCACAACAGCTATCTGGTGGAGAACAACAGAGAGGCGCTATTGCAAGAGCCTTGGCAAATAATCCAGAGTTATTCATAGCAGACGAACCTACTGGGAACTTGGATCCAGATAACGCATTCCAGGTATTGGAGATATTAAAGAAGATAAATAAGGGTGGTACTACAGTTATGGTCATAAGTCATGACAGAGAGATTGTGAATCAGATGAAGACAAGGGTCTTAAGGATGGATAAGGGAAAGATTATCTCAGATACTAAAGGTGAATATGATACTGTAAAGGCACCGAAAACAACGAATGAAGAGAAAGAGAAGAAAAAGGAGGAAAAAGAAGATAAATTCAAGGGGTTAGACAAAGAGATAAAAGAGACTTTTGAGAAAGCGAAAATAACAGATATGGATATGGTTTTGAATTTAACAGAATCTGACTTGAATAACCTGAAGTTTAAGAAAGAGCAAAAAGAAGATTTAGAAAAATATGTTAAAAATTATTTAAGCAAAGAAAAACATGACTAAGACTTCCAAGGTAATTGATACAACTAAGAAAAATGTTAAAAGAAATAGATGGCTTTCTTTTGCGACAATATTTGTTAGCACCATTGTCTTAGCAATAACCTCATTCTTTGTGAGTGTAGCCGTTCTTAGTAGAGTTGCAGTCAAATATTACGAACAAAGGGCTCAGGTTATAGTTTTCTTTAAGCAAGAAACTCCTGAGGCAGACATACTGAGCTTCAGAGACAAGATCTACGACCCTACTCTCATAGCAGATATTCAATATCTCTCCCAAGAGGATGCATTAGCAATATACAAAGAGGACTTTGCAGATAATCCTGATTTAATATCTACCGTAACTGCAGACTCTTTACCACCAAGTCTAGAGATTAGAGCATATGATATAGATGGTCTTCTGCAAATTATTAAGAATGTAAATACAGAGAAGGAAACCAATCCTAATGTTGATGAAGTTATGTATTTTGAAGATGTAGTTGATAATCTTAAAACACTTTCAAGAATTATAAATATTGGTGCAATTGTATTAATAACTGGCCTTTTGGTTATATCATTCTTCTTAATAAGAATTACCATTGGTTTTAATATCAATGCACACAAAGAGGAGATTCAGATTATGAACTTAGTTGGTAGTACTGATTCGTTTATCAAAACTCCATTTATACTTGAGGGCGCTTTTTATGGTCTGGTTGGGGGATTACTTGCTGCGACAGTCATTATAGTTCCATGGTATACAGTTGTTTTGTACACACAGGGGACAGGGTTCGCTACATGGTTGAATCAGATGCTTGTTGATTTTGATCTTTCATTCCTTAAAACATTTAATATTGTATTCGTACTGATCTACTATGCTATTCACTTAGTTTTCGGTGCACTTTTAGGTGTAGTGAGTAGTTTTAGTGCAGTAAGAAGATATTTGAAATAGATATGAGATTTAGAAAGT
>CAYXLF010000063.1:0-1970 GCA_964465815.1 uncultured Candidatus Saccharibacteria bacterium | reverse complement strand
TATTTCTTCAGGAAGGTTTTCATATACATCTAATATATCAAAATATTTGACTTTGGAATAATATATCTCATATATTGTATATATAAAGAATCTGCCTATTTAACTCCATGTTCAAATAGGTGTATTAAATTAACCTATACAGGCATAATATGGATAACCCAAATGAGAGCCAAAACCTTAGTAACCCACAAGATATAATGACAACAGCCGCAGAAGCTAGTAAAGCAGAAGATGCTAAGAGAATATCGCAAGCGAATATGCCCAGTATTACTAACCCTTGGGCAGATGAAGCAAAAGGTCAAGGTAATGATTGGAAATTTGGTCCTAGAGGAACTGATGATACAGATAAACCATGGGTGAAAGAAATAGGACCTGAGGGTATACCTGTTAATACTAATATTGGGAACACGTTCGATGGGGGAACAGATGAAAAAATGTCTGGAGTATGGAATAAAGGGGATTTTGAGTTAGAAGCTGGAAGTGATGAAGAGGGAACACGAGAGGAGATTATCCACCAAGATATGACAAATGCTGTAATTCCATCAGTAACCCCAGAATCTGCGAAACCTGTTAAGAAAGAGAAAGAAAAGATAACGCCCGAGCAAAAAGAATTAAAAGAACTCAAAAAGATAGTACAACAAAACCAAATTCAAATACAAAATTTATTAAATATTATTCAGAACAATAGTACAACTATCATTAATCCACCAGAGTCAGTTCCAACACCAGAAGTAATTGATAAAGAAGATAAAAGAAAACTCAGAGCCGCATACATAGCAGGAGCCGTTATTGGTGGTTCTACTGGAATTCTCGGTGGCATACAAGCAGCAGGTGTCGGTGCCCTCGCTTGCATAGCAGGAGGACTCTTAAATACAGGCCTTACGAAGATTAGCGAGAAGAGTATAGAAAGATGGAATCGTAGACTACAAACGGTAACAGACCCTACAGAAAGAGCAAAGCTAGAAAAGAGAGTAACAAACTGGTCTAAGGTCAACAATTTCTGCAAAACATCTGTCAATGACTTCCTGAGAGGTGCGAGACACGGTCTTCTTGCTTCCTCAATATTTAGTGGCGTGTTCTTAGGTGGACATGGATTAGCTTGGAATACAGGAGAAATGATTCCTAGTCTAAATCCAACCTCTACTAATAATGGAGGATCAATAGGTGGAGGAACCGAAACAGCATCAGGGAATATCGGCGGGGGTGTAGAGTCACAACCATTTGACAGTGGTTTATTACAAAATGGAAGGGTTAACCTACCCGGAGATCCATCCAATGGTAACCTAGCAACAGGTCCAATTGGGAATCTTCCTGGAGGTGCAGAAAACTTCAGTAACTACGCCGGAGGACAATCTGATATGGGTTGGTACAAATTAAATGAATATTTAAACAATGCCCATATCAAAGCATCAGATTTAACAGCTGCTGGTGGAGATCTTCACAGAATGGGTTACGCCCTCCAAGTCGATCCTACAAGAACACTTCCGGATCTATTAAACCAGTTTGGAGGGAGCAATCTTTTACAACCATAATTAAATTATATTAAACACTGTCATGGATATTGAACAATTAAAAAACGAGCTGAGAATGTTGGGTTTTGATGAAGAGAAAATAAATGGATTGATGGATTTGGCTGCAGAGGAAGCTTTGGCTGCAGCAATGGAAGATCTTGGATCCATGGAAAATGATGCTGCACTGGAAGAACTAGCGCAGATGGTATCTGATACCACCAGGGACAATGCTTCAAAATTAAATCTGATTTTCGAGAAGGTGTATGGAGCTAATGCCAATAGTAAGAAACTCGAATTGCTCACAGGCTACTTGAAAAGTGTCATAGAGGACACAAAAAAAGCAAAAGATCTCTATACAAGATACCAAGCTGGAGATCCCGCGGCAGTAGCACAGATAAAAGCACAGGAAGGAAATCCTGATGTACAAGCTATTGTAGATCAAATGAAATAACTCTTTAC
>CAYXLF010000062.1:0-2118 GCA_964465815.1 uncultured Candidatus Saccharibacteria bacterium | reverse complement strand
TCACTTACCAAAGGAGACTCTGAAATGTCCTTTGCGTCCACTGCAGAACATCTCACGGTCATGTCTTTTAGCAAAACGCCTTCAGCGTTTACAACGCGGCTCAGCTCTCGTTCTATCTCGATCCAGCGATCCGGTCGACGGTCGAGGTTGATGACATAGATCCTCTCAATTCTAGGCTGTTCCTTCGGATAGGAGGTTCCGAATGCTCTACACTTCGACCTCGGCAGAAGTCGTCGGAGATTCATCCCAATTCTGTACATCATCTTCAAAGGTGCTGATAACGGATGTAATGGATTCACCTTTTCTCCTCTTCACTTACGTGCATCTTGAAGCCCCGAATTTTTTACGATCCGAGAGCCTCCAATTTCTCTCATCATTCCGATAACCAAGTGTCCATTTAGTGATAGCGATATCCTCCCAGTCATAAAGGACAACCAACGTTTTCTCGATATCACTTGTGCCACATGCGATATCAAAAATAGATTTTGTGAGATTCCCTGGGCCAGTTGTTGACTGAATGTCTGGCAACTGGTCAAGCGAGAATTGCTCTAGATTGGTTGTGGCATTCAGTAACGCATGCTCAATGATTGGATGATTTCGAGAAGCTACCAGTGGATTGTTATTAAAGTAGAAAATCCAGTTCAATGAATCTGACTCTGGACTGGTGAAAATGGAAATTGGCACCATCTCATTCGTTGAAAGATCATAACAGAGCGGCTGAATCTTGAGTCGGCCATCCCTGAAGAGGTGTTCAACTTCTATTCCACTATAAACATCATCAGTATCGACGTAGAAACCACCCTCAGTGAGGATATAACAGAGCCGGAAATAGTCTGACCGCATTGCTGGATGATAGCACTTGTTAAAAGCTTCCTCGTAACGAGTGCCCAACTTGTTCCGTATGAATTCTCTTGCTTGGCGCTCGTCGAAAAGGAGTAACTCGAATCCAGTCTCGTCCACGATTCAATGCATTCCTTGACATCAATCGGCATTTCGTCGATGTCGTTCCAGAACTGCACTATTCGTTTTGGTGGCCTAGCCGTGTACGATGAGGTGGCCCTAATTTGTTTACTTGCATCTTGTACCAATTGTTTTACAAAGTTTGAACGCTGACGATGAGAGCCCTCAAGGGGATCTACCTTGCTTAGATTTTTTACATTCATCATTTTTCCACGTAGTTTGTTGTCGATTGTTTCAGCTAGACCATACACTAATATTTTGTTGGAGGCTAGCATAAAGGTGGATTCGTCATTATAGGAATGGGCAAATAACTATCGATGCAAGTAGATTGTGACCCAACTTCTCAGTCCATTTCAAAGAGCGCCAACTGCTCACATCAGCTGCTTAGGGCGTAAGCCACGTCAATATTCAATGATTCTGAAATACTATAGTTTAATACTCTTCCCTTGGTAATATGTTCTTACAGATCGCAAGAATTTTGCTCAAGTATTCAGGTTCATTTCCCTCTGTAATAAAAGAAGAAGAAAGCCTATGAATATCTGAAATGGCATTTTTAAGTCGTTTCACTTCCTTGAAACTTTGTTTCCAGACCCCTGGAACTTCATCTCTCTCCAAAATTTGCCAGCAAAGAATGCGAATACTCTGCAGGTTATATCGTGCTTGGTTGTCATTTGGACTAAAGTATCCAGATGCATAACGTCGAATTTCATTGATGTCTGATAATAAATCCTTCCGTCTCTTTTCTATAAGATCATCATAGATGTTCCCACCATTGCCTTGCTTGATTCGCCAGTCTGACATGAGTACTTCTTCTACCTATAGATTCTCGAGCTCATTGTCTGGTCGGTTTGGTACTCCACGGATTTCATACTCATAATCAAACGTTCTACTATTTGAATTATATGCCAATTATTGAAGCCCATATTTTATGAGGTTTTTAGACTAAGCGAATGTGATCTTTCTGAAGTACTACTGCTGTGCAAAATTGAAAAATTTGTACGTTAGGAATGGCCTTTTGCTAGAACATAACCACCAAGTAAAAGAGATGCAAAATATGCTAATTATGTATATATCCCCTAGGATAAGTCACTTTTTATTGCTATACTTATTTTACAACTGAATATTCTTTTATTAATCCATCACCATATTTTGCTCTTA
>CAYXLF010000061.1:0-2205 GCA_964465815.1 uncultured Candidatus Saccharibacteria bacterium | reverse complement strand
ATGGCGCTAGGCAATGCTTATGGACGTGGGTTCAATTCCCACCGTCTCCACCATTTCAATTTTTATCTACTTCCATTTCTATGCGTATTGATAAGAATCTAGTCTCGAAGTACTTGTGGATTCCTTTGACTGTTCTATTAGTAATCTCTGTGAGCGTAATTGGCATCCTGGCATCAAGAAAATGCTCAACGCGTACAGAATGTATCAATATGGAAGGACAAAATGTGACTACATATGAGGAGAATAAATGTGATGAAGATGAGATTACAGAGGTATTAAGTTCATATAATAGTTTAGAAACTGTTGAAAAAATTGAAAATGATACTTCGTATGGTGTTGTGATAACGGTAAATGAAGAGGATATCTACGGAAACAAAACAGGTCAGTGTAAGTATTATATAACCGATATTATTCAAAATGGTTTAGGGATTTCCAATGATCAATTGTCTTCACTTCGTAATATCATTTATTTGAATAGTGGCTATGTAGCATATGCTTACAAGGGAGACATATATGTTCAAGAAATTAAAGATGGTTCTAAACCTGTTCTTGTAGCAGGCCAAAATTTGGCATCCAATACATCATTGGATAAGAATGGAGAAATTATTCTGATAGATGGCCCATATATTGCAAACGAAGGAAGTAGATCGGGGATTTCCAATACTGATCAATTCTTCTTCTCTGTGGATTTTGTATATGGTTGTGAACTTGATACTCCCAAAGAACACTGTGATCAAATGGGGGTATTGCTTCGTGAGTTAGAGGAAAAGAATATAGTTGGCTGGTGGCTGTATAAAGGAAATCAAAGCAAACAGATTGTCCACCTTGGCGAGAACTAAAATTTCATGGAATTAGTTAAAGAATTATTCGATAACACATATTTAGCTCCACATCTTGTATATCTTGATTCGTTCCCGCGAGATCATTGTAAAAATGCTGCAATGCCTCCTCAGATCCGAGATGTGATTCTTGTGGCTGAAAAAGATCTTTGGCCGGAGGATCTTATCATAGTAGGAGGATGTATTATTGAGGATACAGGCTATTTCACATCAATAGTATTCTCAAACATTGAAGATACTGTGGATTATTGTTTCCAAGTGGGTCGTGATGGAAAAGGGGAGGAAGTAGCAACCTTGGTTAAAGTCTCCAATCTTGGACCAGCAGAGCAGTGTGATTTCTTGTTTAAACAAAACGGACGAGCGATAACAGATGAAGGACAGCTCCTAGAAGCCAAATATTTAGCTACATACAAAGATAATGTTTGGTATGTTCTAGATGAAGAAGACCGGAATAGGCGTCTAGATTGTGAATCTCAAAGTGTCTTAGATAGATGTTACAAAGTTGTTTTTTAATCAACCGCGCTCATGCTCTCCAATATCCCATCTATCTGTACTAACTGATCACCAGTAATAGTCTCTGGAAATTCATAAAAATATCCAGAATGATCGTAACCATCACTATCTTTAAAAGAAACGCCATCTAGAATAACTAAAATATTAAAACAAGAAGCTTCAAAATATTCATTCCCCTCTGTCTGATCCTGATAGAATCTGTTAGCTACTCTTCTCGTAGTATGACCTAACCACTCATACTCTACATATGGCATACTACTAAAATTATTAATATTCATAGTATCCCCAATCTCATCTACCATATCCTGCATCTCCTGTCTGTAATCAGGATTATCATCCTCAAAAGCATAATACTCACTACAACCCTCAAACCCAATACCATATACACCCTTTAACCAGAACATCTCTTCGTCATCAGCATTAAATATCTTCAAACCAGTTAAACCAGTATATGTAACACCCTCTGTAAGCATATCTGATCCCTCACCATCAAAATATTCCTCAATAGTCCAACCCTCTGGAAGAGTTGCAGATACTGCTTCTCCTGTAAACTCTTCTGTCACATCCTCTGTCTCTGCTACTGTAGTATCATCTGTATCTTCTTCTGTTTGTGTATTGGTGTTTGTATTAGCCTTGTCTAAAAATGGTATCTCTACCAAACCCTTTTGATATGCAATGTATGTTAAAAGGCATACAATGATTAATCCTAAAATCACACAAAGGATTACTAATGCAGCATTTCCCTTTTGTTTAGGTTCTGAGGGAGTAGGTACTGGTGGGGTAGTGGTTTGTGTTTCCACTATATTTGGTTGATTATCCATAACTAATAATTATTAATTTAATTATTTTCTTC
>CAYXLF010000060.1:0-2216 GCA_964465815.1 uncultured Candidatus Saccharibacteria bacterium | reverse complement strand
AAAGTGATTTATAACCGGCCATCTGGGTCGGTTTTTTGTTAAACCGACCATGCTCATGTACCGGAGGATCACCGGTACATAAGCTAGAGTATTGGAAGGTGTCTGATCAACACCCAAGATATTCTGAGCAACTTCTAAGGGCAGTATGCAATTGCTACTGTGCGGGAGAAGATCGGTTAACGGTCATATCCCGCTTCCCTTAGATGTAAAGTAGTGATATAATCGTCCTCGTTTCGCTTTATTTAACAAGATATATGTGCAACTATACAGTAGAACAAGATCTCGTTTGTGATCTAGACTACATGGAGATGGAAAATTTAACAAAGGAAGAGTTTAGGGCTGCCTCAGTAGTATCACTTTTTGGTAGAGGAGAAGCTAATTTTCAAATATGCGTTGATGAACAAAACTTTGATTCCAACAAGGTTGTAGATGCCTTAAGGAATGGATGTATTGAAGATACATGCTTTAATGTCTCTTTAGTTGATCCTAGAGATCTCATATTGGTATCCAATTATTCCAAATCAGAGATAGAGAAAAATGGAAAGAAGATTAGAAATGTTTTTGCAATTTCCAATGAAGATTATCCCGGTGAGCATATTACAATGCTTGAACTTCAAGATCGCCAAGCCGACGGGCGCATAATGCTATTAGCTCAGCATGTCGTTGAAAGATAATTGACCTTGTCCTTAGTATTTGCCACAATATATCTATTAATATTTCACTAACATAGAAATGAAAGTATCCATAGATCATACAAAGTGTGCTGGATGTGGTTCTTGTGTAGCTATATGTCCTGAGGTATTTGAAATGAAGGATGATGGTACTGTAGATGTAAAAGCAGAATATCAGGGAGTAGATATCACGGATGCAGAATTAGTCGAGAAGGTAAAACAGGCTGCTATGGCATGTCCTTCAACTGCAATTGTTATTGAGGAATAGTATGGATGATTGTATTTTTTGTAAAATTGTAAAAGGAGAGACTCCTTGTTTTAAGGTGTATGAAAATGACTCTGTGATGGCTTGGCTGGATATCCAACCACTTAGTAAAGGTCATTTATTAGTTGTCCCTAAGGTACACTATCAAGATATTCATGAAGCTCCGGAGGAGGTTTTATGTGAGGTTATGAAGGTCGCAAGAATTATGGCGAACAAGATAAAGGAAGAACTTCACCCAGAAGCAATATTGATCAATCAGAATAATGGTGAGAGGGCAGGGCAAACTGTAATGCATTATCATATGCATATTAAACCGATATATGAAGATACACATTGCCAGAGTGAGGAAGGACATAGGATGGGTTTCTCTCCTGAAGAGATGAAAGCGATAGAATCAGTACTGAAAATCTAGTCTGCTTGAAAGAATGTAAGAATATCTGTCATATATTCCTTATCTACATCAAAATGAGTTTTGCCTTCTAACTCTACTAGTTCAATTTCCTTACCGAGATTACTCATATAGGAAACAAAGCTCCTGGAACTAAACAAACCTATATTAACATCACTTGTCCCATGCCATATCTTTATATCTATATCCATTATCTTATCTACATCAGCTTGTTTCCATTCATAGGTTCTAGTAGTTGGCGCTAATAGTGCAATCTTCTCTATATTTTCTGGATATTTTTGTACAAAATGCATAGTAGGTAAGCCTCCCATACTAAATCCAATCATATATATTTCCCCAGATGTCTGATATCTCTCTTCGATCCACTCTTGAAGATTTACCATATCTGTAATGGATGCTGTATTTCCCCAGTTTTCATCATGCTCATTGGATGCTGCAAAGATGAAATTGTATTGGGTGAAATAGATGCCATACTCCTGAAGGTCCATCATGAAAGGATCGAGCATATCTGAAATTACTCTTGTATTAGAACCGTGGCTATACAATATGATCGATGGAGGATTATTTTCGTCAATGTTTGTTGGCGCAGCTATATATGCAGTTTGTCCCTCTATGGCTTGATTAATCTCTTCGTAATGAGGCCCTTCTGGAATCGTTTCTTCAACTGTAACTTCTTCTTGAGTATTTGCGTCTGCGTTATCGGTATTTTCCTGTGTTTGGGGATTATCTTGTTTTTGTGCTACGAGGATGTCGTAACAGAGATAGACGGGTAATGCGAGGAGGATTATGAATACGATAATAAGGATAATATCTAATAGGGTAATCTTCTTTCTTGTATCGTTCATTATATGAAAATTATAGACATTTTTTT
>CAYXLF010000059.1:0-2356 GCA_964465815.1 uncultured Candidatus Saccharibacteria bacterium | reverse complement strand
AATGTGACCTTTGTCTGTGGTGGATACTATTAGTACAAATATGATTAAGAATGTATATACCCACACTGCCCAAATCCTAACAGTTCTGCTGTCCGTTTTTGTACTTTCATTTATCTTTGTACGCCCTACTCTAGCTGACAGTATATCAATTGGAACCGCTCCAACTTCAGAGAAACTTACGCTCTCTCCTGGACAGAAATACAACGGAGAATTAGTTGTCTGGAATCTTACAGACAAAGCAATCGACTACAATATCACTATTCGAGGCTTCAAGCAGGTTGAGAATCAACCAGGAACCGCAGTTCTATTAACAGAAGAGGAAGAAGCACGTTCGCTCTACACAGCTACCTCTTGGTTAACCACAAATATCTCTGAAATTACCTTAGTACCTAACAAAAACGAGAAGATTTATTACGAAATTAATGTCCCTACTGATGCAACTAAGGGTGAATATACTGTTATGATTTCCTTCATCTCACAAAACGATACTCAACTTTCTGGAACAGGTGCACTCACCACCCTTTCATCAGGAATGCCTATATTGGTACAAATCGGAGAAGAATTTGTAGAAAATGCAGAACTTCTAGATTTCTCAACCTCCGAAAATTTCTATGAATATCCCAGCCTTACCTTCTATACAAGAATCAAAAACCTTGGAGATACACATATCACTCCTGTTGGAGAAATCATCCTAACGAACATGTTTAACCAAGAAATCACCTCAATACCCTTCAACCCTAATGGGCAAAGTGTATTAAGAGATAATACCGGGAATTACGAAACCACCTGGAACCTCGGTTCGTTTTTAACAAAAGACAAAGCAATTGTATTAGGACCAATAAAAGCGAAATTGATAGTAACATACCGAAGCTTCCAACCAGGCTTTGCACCACTAACCTCTGAAATATCATTCTGGATTTTGCCTTGGAAACTCGTATTAATAGCTTTGATTGCAATAATCACAATTATTGTCATAATCAAGGTAGTAAAAAAGAAGAAAAATGTATATCGTCCATTGCCTAGATGAAATTAAAACATACGCTAACAATTCTCTTTGCAGTAATACTGCTACTTGCTAATAGTGGCCATATATTCGCAGACTCTCTGACACCTTCGATACTCGAAAAACAAATCGCAATAGGTTCTAAATCTACAGGTACCGTAACTTTCAAAAACGAGAGCTCTACTGAGATTACAATAAAGCCATATGTATCTGCATATGATTCTGAACTACTCCAACTAATCTCAGATGAGAAAAGCATATTCATAGACATAGATGTTGAAACATACGAAGTACAACCCGGAAGAACATTAACGTTAAGCTACGAAATAAAACCTCCTGCCAACCTCACTCCTGGAACATATTTTAATCTAATAGTCTTGCAAAAAGTCATGCCGTCAACGTATTTAACCACTAAAAATCCTACAGGCACAGTAGATTCACTGTCCCAGTTAGTTGCCATACATATGCTAGAACAGTCAGAAGCTGGAGTATTAGGTATCAAAACAGATTTCGCATCTATCGCTATGGATGTATTAGACAAAGGAATTCCTTTTCTTAAACCCACAATCGTTAAATATACTTACCAAAATACTACCAACTATGTCCTAGATCCTAAGGGCGAAATCCAGGTTTTTGATGGTAAAAGTACATATGCACCGATATACAAGCAGATAAACGGAGAGAACAAAAAACTCTATCCACAAGATATCATAGAAGAAACAATCTCCATTAGTGATTGGCATCTCTCAGATCTCCTCTTCGGGAGGAAAGTTGTTGGCTATTTCTATAATGGCATTGATGAAAATTCCATTACCTCAGGTCCAATTACAACCAGCTACTACGTATATTTAGGAATTCTGGGCGGAATAGTAATACTGATTGGAGTGTTGATAAAAGCTATTGCCTCAGACACCAAGAAAAAAGAAACTAAATAATATCCTTTGTGGTTTTAAAGGAAATCTTTGCAACATTAATCAACTCTTTCTCCCCATATAGCTTAACAAATTCCCTCCCCTTCTGTATTACATCTGATGCACCTTTTGGAAAATCAAATTTGTATCTTTCCGACATGCTTTTCATCTCATTTATAAAGATTCCCCTAGCAATTACAGATGCTGCAGCAACAGCAATATCAGACTCTCCTTTGTGATGCTGATCGATATCCGCACCTTGTCCGAATCTTCCAAGCTCATTTAGAATCCTTGATTTACTGCTGGAAAATTGATCGATAACCACAGTATTACATTCAATATTTTTTGATTTTAAATCTTCCAATCCCATTTCAATAACCTTGGAGTGTTGTTTTGCCAAGAGAATTGCCACATTCTTCGTTTCCTTCTGTATTCGACTGTA
>CAYXLF010000058.1:0-2498 GCA_964465815.1 uncultured Candidatus Saccharibacteria bacterium | reverse complement strand
ATATATTCTTAATGGTGATGGTAAGAGGGGTGATCATTATGTGAGAGTTAATTTGAATGTCCCTACTAAGTTGGATAGACGAGAGAAGCAGTTGTGGGAGGAGTTGGGGAAGAAATAGTGTGATATACAAAAGTGAGATCCGCGTAGTATAATCGGAGCATATGATACAGCCCAAAAGTGTAACAATTCGTGAAGTTTTCTCTGCTGGGGATGTTAAGATTGTAATCCCTCCCAATCAGAGGAGTTTTGACTGGGGAAAAGAAGAGGTAACAGAGCTAATCGAGGATTTAAAAAATGCTCAAGCAAATGACGATACAGATTTGTTTCTAGGTAATTTTATTTTTGATCTCACGGAACAAGGGTTTTGGAAGGTTGTAGATGGACAACAAAGACTGACAACATTATCCTTAGTTTTAATTGCTTGTAGATCTGTTGCAAAAAGAATCGGAAATGAACGATTAGCTCAGAAAGTACAAGAAAAACTGACTTTTGAAGATGATACAACCGCAACTGATATGGGAACTAGGCTTTCGGTCTCACCATCCATAAAAGAAGTATTTGAGTATATGTGCAGTTATGATTGGGATGAAAGCTTTCCCAATGTCGTTGGCAGAAAAAGTGTAAAACGACAATCCAACAAAATTCGTCCTATTTACCAATATGTGTTTGAGCAAATAAAGGATTACTCGGAAGAGCAATTATCCTCATTTCTAAAAAGTCTTTATGATGCATATGTTATACAAATCAATATACATGATACACAGGAAGCGTTTGATATGTTTGAGAGGACGAATGCAAGAGGATTAGATTTGAATGTCTCTGATCTTGTGAAGAATTATCTTTATTCCGATGAGATTGAAGATGTTGAAGATAGATGGACACTCATTGTTGAGAATTCTAATAATAATCTTCAAAGAATGCTCAAGTATTATTATATTTCACGACATGGTTTGGTGAGAAAAAAGGATTTGTATCGAAACATTAAGAGACATGGAAGAAGTGTTGGGGGAGAAATACTAACTGAGGAATTAGTTGAATTTTCTAGCTTTTATAATGTCACGCAAAATCTTGATAGGTCAGATATCTCTGAATTCTTAGATGATATTGGGGCTAGATCATTTGCAGAGAATGAAAGCTATGTTGATATAACAAAGCGTTTCCTAGAGGCATTGAAATTATTTAAAATTACGCAGGTATATCCGGTCATATATTCCATTCTTAGGTCGTATGTAAATTGTAAAGATGATCTAGACAGAAAAAATAAAAAACTTATTCGGTTATTTAAGGTAATCGAGAATTATCATTTCATAAATAATGTGATTGTTGATAAGGTGGGAAACGAGGTTGAGAAGTTTTATGCAGATATCGCAAAGGACTTTTTTGTAGGAAACTTTATGGAATTAGCAGAAATTTTTGAGAATCAACTTGTTAGCAAGTTAACAACAGAAGAGGAGTTTGTCGCAAATTTCTCACAATTATCATATGTATCGACACCAAAGGCTTTGATACACTATGTCTTCGACAGATTTAATAACTACAAACTTAAGGAGACACAAAGGGTTCCTATCTTTAGTCCAGATCCAATTTTTATAAGAAGAAATTTTAATATTGACCACATATTACCCCAAAGTGTGAGATCGAAAGAAGGTACGGATGATTTTACATTAGAGAATCTGGATAATATTGGGAATCTTCTTGTAATGTCGAGGCATTCCAATTCAGGTTTCCAAGACATGTCTCCATTGGAAAAAATCAAAGAACTAGAAAAAGCGGAACACAGTGGACGATTTGTCTATATCAAAGAATTTCTTGATAAATATAAAACCAAGATGGATGATTGGAAAGGTGGAGATATAGTCTCAAGGGCAGAGCAGATGGGAGAACAAGGTTATGAAGAAGTTTGGGCACTATAAATGCAAAGTATATATCAACTTTATGATATAATTCCCTGTAATTAATATATTTCATCACATATATGGAAAGAACACATATAGGGGAACTCTCACAACACATAGGAAAAGAAATAAGAATAAGAGGAAGAGTAGACACAGTAAGAGATCAAGGCAAAATCATATTCATAATGGTAAGAGACAGATCAGGAATAGTACAAACAGTAGCATGGTATGGAGATGAAGAAGTATTTAAAACAGCAAAAACCCTAACCCTCGAATCCATAGTAGACATAACAGGAGAAGTAAAAGAAGCAAAACAAGTAGCATGTGGATATGAATTAGGAATAAAGACAATAAAAATAGACTCACTATCCAAAGCACCACTACCAATATCCATAGAAGGAGAACATGTCGACAACGTAACCGCATTAGACAAAAGATTAGACTACAGATGGGTAGACCTTAGAAGTAAGAGAAACCAATTAATGATGGATATAGCTACAACAATGGGCGCATCATTCAGACAATATTGTGTAGATAATGGATTTGTAGAAATACAAGCCCCAAGAGTAATCAGTGCCGCAAGTGAATCAGGAGCAAACGTAT
>CAYXLF010000057.1:0-2598 GCA_964465815.1 uncultured Candidatus Saccharibacteria bacterium | reverse complement strand
AAAACTCGTACATTGGCATGCTCATTAATGAAAGTTAATGATTCAAAGGTGAATATCATATCATTAGAAAACCCAGTAGAGATCCGTGTTCCAGGAGTTACACAGGTACAGATTAACCCTGATGCTGGGTTAACTTTCGCAACAGGTTTGCGATCTGTTTTAAGACAAGATCCAGATATCGTGATGGTTGGAGAGATCCGTGATCAGGAAACCGCGCAGTTGGCAGTCCAAGCTTCCCTCACAGGACATTTGGTTCTCTCAACTTTGCATACAAACAGTGCTGCTGCGGCAATCCCAAGATTGTTGGATATGGGCATTGAACCATATCTTCTTTCTTCCACAATACGTACCGTTGCTGCACAAAGACTTCCACGAAAAATATGTGAGCATTGTATAGAGGCATACCAGGCTACACCAGAACTTATACAAAATATTCAGGAAGAATTAAGTAGTATCCCAAATTTCAATATTGTTCAATATCTTACTAGATTGGGAGCTGCTGGTAACAATGAGACTGAATTTAATTTTGTTAAGAGACCATCAGTATTTAGGCCACCAGAGATGGGACCAGATGGGCAACCTGTGTTTTATCTTTACAGAGGTAAGGGATGTGACAAATGTGGAGGGACTGGATACTCTGGACGAATTGGTATATTCGAAGTACTTGATGTAAATGACAAAGTTAGTAGGATGATGATGCAGACTGTTACGGACAAAGATATCGAGAAGATTGCACAAGAGCAAGGGATGCTCACGATGATAGAAGATGGATACCTAAAGGCACTCGAGGGTATTACAACAATAGAAGAAGTTCTAAGAGTGTCAAAGGAGTAAATTTTTGATATAACATATTGTATGGATAACAATACTGCCCCAGCGCAAGATAACAATGTAACATTTGGATATACCAATATTCCAAGCCAGACATCTGCATCTTCTAGCCCTAACGATGATATTGCCAAATTGGCTAAGAAAATTGACGAGATAAACAAAGGCGAAGAGATCAAAACGGACAAATCATATATTGCGCAACCTACTCCACTTCCTAACTTAGATGAAAAAGTTCCTACTGTAGATGCTGGCATAATACCTAATGCTCCATCCCCTATACCTACCGCTAGTATGACGTTTAACTCGTTAGGTCGATCAACAGGGAATTTAGAAGATATCATACCCGATTTGAAAAAACCTAAAGCTATGGAGCGTGCTCCAAAGGATAATAACTTGGCGGCACCGGTTAAAATAAATGATGCAGCTGATACCTTAAAAGATGGAGTTACTAATGCGAATATAAATTATTCAGTAAATGGAACCAACGATACGAAATATCGAATGGAAGATTTGCTAAGCCTTACCATAAATAGGAATGCTTCTGATCTTCATATTGCGGCTGGATATCCTCCAATCATTAGAATTGATGGCGAATTAGAGGAAGTTGGAGATAGAGTTCTAAATCCTGAGGACGCCGAAGAATTAATATTTTCTGTATTGAATGATGAGAAAAAAGAGCTTCTAGAGGTAAATAGGGAGATAGATTTAGCCTATACGTACCGAGGTGCTGTTAATGCTAGATTCAGAATCAATGCTTTTTATTCCATGAAGAATCTATGTGCTGCATTTAGATTAATTCCTTCCAGAATTAGGACGATTGAAGAATTGATGCTACCACAACTGTATCATCAATTTGCAAAACTGAAGCAAGGTTTAGTACTAGTGACTGGCCCTACTGGTCATGGTAAAAGTACTACTTTAGCAAGTATTTTAGAAGATATTAACAGAACCAGATTCTGTCATTTGGTGACAATTGAAGACCCTATCGAATATGTATTCGAAGGTAAAAAGGCACTTATCGATCAGAGAGAGATGAATGATGATACACACTCTTGGGAGATTGCACTACGAAGTGCCCTCCGACAGGATCCTGACGTATTGCTCGTAGGTGAAATGAGAGATTATGAGACGATCTCTGCGACTATTACATTAGCTGAAACGGGACATTTAGTATTTGCAACTTTGCATACCAATAGTGCATCACAAACGATCGATCGTGTGATTGATGTATTCCCAGAGAATCAACAACCACAGGTACGAGCACAGTTAGCAAGTATATTGGAAGCTGTTGTAGCACAAAGACTCATCCCACTGGATAAAGGAGGAAGAAGAGCTGTGTCTGAAATTATGTTGAAGAATTCCGCGGTGGGTAACCTTATCAGAGAAGGTAAGACGAACCAGATTGATAATGTTATTAGAACAAGTTCAGATATCGGTATGATCTCATTAGAAAAATCTTTGGTAAACTTAATTAGAGAAGGTGTTATATCTGTTCAAAAGGCACAGGAATACGCAGTATTCCCAGAAGAAGTTTTAAGATTATTAAAGAGTTAATATGAAAAAATTCAAATACTCAGCAAGAGACCAACAAGGAAAAATTATAAACGGGGAATTGGAGGCTAAGGATCATGATTCAGTAGCGGATATATTGCATGATAGAGGATTGATAGTTGTTTCTGTTAAGGAAGGGATGGGTTTAGATCTTGAGAAATTGGCAGAGATCAATATTGGTGGTGTCCCAATGAAAGATAAGGTGGTATTTATGAG
>CAYXLF010000056.1:0-2734 GCA_964465815.1 uncultured Candidatus Saccharibacteria bacterium | reverse complement strand
CGCATATATGGTCCTCCAGGCACACTCGTGGATATCATATATCTGTTTAAAAATAGTACAGGACATAGTGTAAATATCTCAAAAGTGAATCTGATTTTAAGCAGGAATAATAAAGAGAGTGGGAACATAACTGAGGTATTAAATATCTCAGATTTTACAGAAGGAAATCTTTTGTATAAATATTCTAATCAGAATTTGATGAAATCCGGAATTTACAAAGAGTATTCTATTTTAAAGAATATTCTAGCAGACACAGAAAATGGATATATGCTGGAAACTGCAAGCATAAAGAATCCTTTAGAAGTAGAGCAGGCGAAATTTCTGAGAAATTCTGATGAGAATGTTGATATTACAATATATATTAGAAATACAAGTAATGAATATCTAAATAATCTTGTTTTCAAATATCTTTCTCATGAAGAGAAATTTAATCTTGGGGCAGGGGAGGAACATATTGTAAAGTTCTCGCTTTTAAATCCTAAAGATGAACTTGGTAAATTCTCAATATACAACCCCAACATAAAAGAAGTATGTGCTGTATATGGATCACCTTTCTATACATATACTGATACTAATGCGGTCAGCATTCTGGCGGTTCGAGAGGACACCGTTGTGTCCGGTGCCGTAGTACAACCTGCAAGGGAAAGTATATGTATAAAGAGAATTGCATATACCATGCTCTATGATAATTGGACAGAAGAATCACTTGTGGTGGATGCAGAGGAGTCTGTGCTAGGTGTGGAGGATAATACTGTAGCCGAAGAGAAGCAATCAGTGGTTTTACCTAAAACAGGGAAACAAAATCTAATGATATGTATATTACTTGTTGTGGATGCAGTACTTTGGTATTCTTGGGATATATTAAGGAGGAAATATGAGAGTAAGAATGCAAGTTCCAGATTACGTACAAAAAGTGGCAAGAATGCTAAATAAAGAGGGGTTCGAATGCCATCTGGTCGGAGGTGCTGTGCGAGATGTTGCGATGGCAAAAACTCCTAACGATTATGATTTAGCTACAGACGCACTGCCCGATGAGATGTTAAATATTTTTCCAAGATCAGTCTCTGTTGGTGCCAAGTTCGGTACCGTAATGGCTCTTGTACAAGATGGGTTGGGCGAGACACACGAAGTAGAGGTGACGACATTCAGAAGTGAATCCGATTATGTTGATGGGAGATGGCCTACCAATGTGCAATTTGTGGAGGAGATAGATAAAGATTTGGGAAGGAGAGATTTTACATGGAATGCCATGTCTATAGATATAGGTTCACTCCAACCAGACGGTACATCTGATGAGCAGGATGTTGAGATACATGATCCATTTGGAGGCATTGAGGATATTCAGAAGAAAATTGTAAGGGCTGTAGGAACACCAATTGAGAGATTTAAAGAAGACGGTTTAAGAGCATTTAAGGCATGTAGGATGGCGTCACAGTTGGGATTTAGTATAGAACCAGAAACGTTCCAAGCCATATCTGAATCTGTACCGGTGGCAGCACAGGTATCTATGGAGCGTATCCGTGATGAGTTTATGAAAACTCTTCTTCGCTCTCCCAAACCATCTATTGGTATTGATCTGATGCGACAAACAGGGCTATTAACATTATTTATACCCGAACTTTTAGAAGGCCTAGGTGTAGAGCAAAAGCTGTATCACAGCGATGATGTATACTGGCATTGTCTTAGATCTTGTGATGTGGCGCATGATAGCGTGAAGCTTGCAGCTTTGCTCCATGATATTGCCAAACCTCGAACAGATATGGGAAATGGACATTTCTACGGACACGATACCATGGGAGCTGAAATGGTGGAGACAATTTTGAAGCGAATGAAATTCCCACAAGCGGAGATCAAAAGAACGGTTCTACTAATTAAGAACCATATGTTCTACTATCCGCATGTAGAAGAGGGGATGACGGATGAGGAAATTGAGAATATCAAAATACATGAATGGTCAGATTCTGCTGTGAGAAGATTCCTGCAGAGAGTAGGGATGGAGAATGTGGACGATCTGTTTAGACTTAGACTTGCAGATGCACAGGCCAATCCTAAGACCGCATTTAAGCCAGAGGAGATAACCTTGCTACAAAAGAGAATATCTGAAGTAATACATCAGGATATGGCATTAAAGATAACGGATTTGAAAGTTAATGGAGAAGACCTCGCTGCATTAGGAGTAGAACGGGGTCCGCAACTAGGTAAAGTTCTAAGAGAACTTCTAGATATGGTAGTAGAGAACCCTATGTTAAATACAAAAGAAAAATTGGTGGATATTGTAAAAACACAATTCCTAAAAAATTAATAGTTTCATTTTTCCTGCTTTTACATTAATATATTACATAGCTTAATTAACCATACTGCCTAATGAAGTTAAAATTCTGTGGAGCTGCTAGAACTGTTACCGGATCCTGCTACTATGTGGATACGGGAGAGATAAAGTTTTTGGTAGATTGTGGAATATATCAGGGCTCTGATGAACAAGAGGCTTTGAACTATGAACCTTTTCCATTTAATCCTGCTGAATTAGATTATGTATTCCTGACCCACGCACATTTTGATCATTGTGGAAGAATCCCCATACTTGTCAAGCAAGGGTTCCATGGACGAATAGTATGTACAGAACCAACAAGAGAGTTAGCGAAGATCGTACTTTTAGATGCTGCAAATCTGCAGGAAGAAGAATACGAAAGGTGGATTACACGAGCCAAAGAAGAAGGCCAATCTGAGAAATATG
>CAYXLF010000055.1:0-2758 GCA_964465815.1 uncultured Candidatus Saccharibacteria bacterium | reverse complement strand
TTAAATTATGTTACTACAAAAATTATTTTTAACCAATCAGGGTAGGGGGCCAATTGTTAAATTTCCAGATATTAATGAAATATATACGTAGACGGGGAACTGAAATGGGAATATATAAAAGATGGATATCTGAGAATTAATTAGAAATATAAAAAGAGCTACATAAGAAGACTTTCTTCAGTTTTTAGATATAGGACAGCGTATAAGGGCGATTATACTCGGTTCTAGATTTTAGAATTGTAACATATATTCCTCTGGAGTAGAAGTCCTCCACTCAGATGTATACACATATGCATATATGAGAATATCTCAAAATCCTCATACTCTACCAAGGTACTTCTGAAAAAGAGAATATTAGCAGATACTTATCCACAGTGTTAAACTATAGGTTTGGTGAAACTATGGGCCTCGTGTAACTATCGGCCTCCTCCCCCTACTCTCTGTAAGACTACTACTAATTTATGAAATTACATTTAGAAAAATAATCACAAAATATACGATAGATAAAAGAATCATAGAGAAAGTTAAACTGACTGGATTTCTTCTAAATATCTGTTCCTGGGTAACCATGCTTACTCCGAAGTAGTACCCTAGCGCAGGAGCTATAGCAGTCATCTCATGTGTGTTACCGGAAAGAAACACACCTAAGAACAAAATAAATGTAAGAGCCAGAGTTAAGAGACTTTTTCTCCACAAATCCCCCTCCTCTATTCCCATATTCATATAATGAATAAAAATAATTATGAAATATGTTGCCATTATCAGTGGTATGAGAACATATATTGGGAATTCACTATAAAGGAACCCAAATGTGAAGAAATAGATCATCAACAAAGACAACAGATATGAGGAAGTACGACCAACCTGAACGAGTGGAAGTTTTTTAAACAGATTTACATTAAATACATTAGCCATTAAGAAGGAAACGTAAATACCTATGAATATAACTACTAATATGAGAAGCAGTATAAAGGCTTCGTATATACGGCTGAATTTCTGAAAGAAGAATATCTCAACAAAAATTACAACAGAAAGCACAAATAGTGCTGATTGAAGGATATACAAGAATGACTTGGCTTTTACCTGGAAGTTAAACGCCCAAAGCAAACCTATGAAAGTAATAATTACATAGATACCACCATCAACATAAACTCTCCAAAGTGGAACCTCTGCCTGACCTTGCAAAACCTTTGTTAGAAATATCGCTAAAGAGATGATACCTGCTATGAATAGCAGTTTCCCCCTTTTTTCACTATCTGTGTTTAATTCTGTTCTATCCATTTAACTCTTCAAGATATTTTAATCCTTTTGTGGTTATAACTCTACCTCGGGAGGTACGCTTCACAAAACCGCATTTCATAAGATATGGTTCATAAACATCTGCGATAGTAGAAATGTCCTCAGAAAGAGATGCTGCTAATGTTGAGAGTCCAACAGGACCGCCATTGAAATTATTTAATATGGTATTGAGTATCAATCTATCTATATTTTCTAATCCGTTTTCATCAATATCTAACAACTTCAATGTCTGCTTTACAGAATTGATATCTATGCTCTTCTTGGATGATTGTTCGACATAGTCTCTCACACGCTTAAGTAATCTCAACCCAATTCTAGCAGTGCCTCGGGCAGATGAGGCTAGTATAACAAGGGCATCGTCATCTATACTTACCTTCCAAAGATTGGCAGCTCTTTTAAGGATGGATACCATATCTTCATCTGTAAAGAAATCTAATCTTTGTACTAATCCAAATCTGTCTCTCATTGGTGAGCTTATCTTCCCTATCTGAGTGGTTGCACCTATTAAGGTAAACGGCTCTAGACTTAATCTTATGGTTTTAGCCGATGGGCCTTTACCCATTACAATATCTAGTACTCCATCTTCCATAGCTGGGTACAAAATTTCCTCTACTACTCTAGATAACCTATGTATTTCATCAATGAAAAGAACGTCATTTCGTTTCAATCCCGTTAATATAGCAGCCAAATCTCCTTGATGTTCAATAGCGGGACCAGACGTAATCCTTATGCCTCCCCCTATCTCCTTAGCTATAGCCATTGCGAATGTGGTTTTGCCTAATCCTGGAGGGCCATAGAAAAGAATATGATCCACAACTTCTTTTCGCTTCCTGGCTGATTCGATCATCATCTTGAGTGTTTTCTTCTCTTGGCTTCTACCTATGATTTCATCAAACTTAGAAGGACGTATTCTTTGCTCTTGCTCCAATACCTCTGGGATTTCTTTTGTGGGTATTGCAGGTGACTTCTTCTTGGTTTTTGCTAATTCTGAACTAGACTGTATCATTATTCTGTTAATACCTTTTTAATTAGTTCTTCTATCTCAATCCCTTTGTTCTTACTCATAATCTTCCCACCTTTTTCTAACTGTTGCTTTAGTCCTTCACCACTGAAGCCAAGAGCTTTAAGAGCATTTTTTAGATCAGAGAGCTCTTCATTCTCACTCGTTTCCATCTTCTTGAAATCTATCTTTCCTCTTAATTCCAATATAATTTTTTGTGCACCCTTACTTCCAAGTCCGGAGGTTTTACTCAATCCCGCATCATCACCTTCTACAATCATTCTTTCTACTTCTTCCTTGGAATAGGTGCTAAGTATAGCAAGGCCTAACTTAGGGCCGATCCCTGATACAGTAAGTAATTTTTCAAAGAAATCTCTTTCACTCTCTGTTAAAAATCCAAATAGTGTTTGAGAATCTTCTCTTACATGAAAAGATGTATACAGTGATATATTCTCGTGA
>CAYXLF010000054.1:0-2995 GCA_964465815.1 uncultured Candidatus Saccharibacteria bacterium | reverse complement strand
GAATACGAAAGGTGGATTACACGAGCCAAAGAAGAAGGCCAATCTGAGAAATATGCAGAAGAGGGTGCTGTGTATGCCAATAAAAAACCTCTTTTCACAGTATCTGACGTTGAAGCAATGATGCCTTTGATTGATGTGTATCCATACAGTACCTCTGTGAATGTTAGTCAGAATTTTGAATTTAGGTTAAGAGACGCAGGGCATATCTTAGGTTCGGCGATTATGGAATTCTGGATAAAGACAGAAGCAGGAAGAACTAGGAAATTAGTGTTTTCTGGTGACTTGGGACAACCAGGTGCGCGTATTGTACGGGATCCAGATATGATTAGAGAAGCAGACTATGTTGTTTGCGAATCTACATATGGAAATAGGGTGCATAGAGACAGAAATGAGACAGTCTTAGAGCTATTAGCAATACTTCAACAAGCTCAAAAAGAAGAGGGAAATGTTCTGATTCCTGCATTTGCCATAGAACGAGCACAAGAGATCTTGTATGAGGTAAATCTTTTTGTAGAGAGTAGATTACTTTCAGGTATTCCATTGTATGTTGATAGCCCAATGGCATCTAAATCTACAGCTGTTTTCAAGCAATACCCTGATTTCTATGATGAAGATGCAAAACGTCTTTTAAAGAAGGGCGATGATCCATTCTCTTTCTCTGGTATGCACATTGTAGAAGACTCAGAAGAATCTAAACGATTAATAGCTAAAAGGGGAATAATCATAATGGCAGGAAGTGGAATGTGTACTGGAGGAAGGATTGTACATCATTTGAAGAACAATATTGAGAATGGGAAAACACATATAGTATTTGTTGGATACCAGGTAGCAGGTACGTTAGGAAGGAGACTAGTAGATGGGGAGAAAATTGTAAGAATAATGGGAAGAGAATATGAGAACAACGCGCATGTACACACCTTAGGAGGATTCTCCGCACATGCGGATGAACGTGACCTCATGTACTGGCTTGGTTCTTTTGGACATACACCCAAGCAGATATTCTTAACGCATGGAGATGAGGATATCGCAATTGAATTTGCTGATAAGGTATCTAAAGATTTACAAATAAACACGTTGGTACCTAACTTAAATGATGAGGTAGATTTAAAATGATAGAGCAGTATCCTCAGGTACAAAAGATATATGAAGATATACAAAAGTTGAACATTCAGGGGGCTACAAATATAGCACTTTCAGTGTTTGAAGGAATGAAATTGTACCTTTCCCAATCTAAAGAGGTAGATCCTCAAAAGCTTTCTGATGAGTTTTTTGAGGTAGGAGGTGTACTCTCAGAAGCAAGACCCAATGAACCGTTGGCTAAAAACGGGGTTAAATATGTAAACTATTTTTTCAAGAAGGAGTTTTCTGTTTTACCAGCCCTGTCCACTATGAAACCAAGATTTGAAGAACTTTGTGAAGAATATATGCGAATTGTTTCCGAATCAAAAAAGAATTTAGTTGAGAAATCTAAAGAATATCTGAAAAATTACGACAAAATATTCACACATTGTCATTCTTCGGCAGCTGTAAATTTGATCAAAGAATTGTCTCAAGGAGATAAGGAATTTGAAGTGGTGTGTACAGAAACTAGACCTAGGATGCAGGGAAGAATTACTGCAAAGAATTTGGTAGATGCGGGTATCAAGACGACGATGATTACAGATAGTGCCGCAGAGTCTTTCATTATCAATCGTGGGAATGTGCCAATTGATGTAGTATTCACAGGGTGTGATCAGATAGTAAGAGGAGGACATGCCATAAACAAGATAGGAAGTTGGGGAATAGGGATGGCTGCACATTACGCGGACAAACCTCTGTATGTAGTTACACCATTGCTTAAAATTGACGAGAAATCATATGCTAATGGTGTGGAAATAGAAGTCAGAGAGGATTCAGAAATTTGGCCAGATGCACCGAAAGACCTAGAAATTTATAATCCTGCATTTGAGATTGTGGATAACTCGCTGATAACTGCTTTTGTGACCGAATTTGGTATAACTAAACCGTCAGAAATAGATGCTTTGGCTAAACAAAAGTATCCATGGCTTTTTGATAACTAATTTTTGTATTAAATTACTATGTCTTTGTATTTAAGAAGTAAGAATATTGATTTGGGTGAGGATAATAGTTTTAATGTGGTTCTTCATAGAAAAGATGCGGAGAGGATAGGTGTAAAAGAGGGGGAACTTTTGTATGTTGGTATTGGCGATGTAGAGCTGTATGCAAACGTAATGGAAACTCAGGATAAAGTGGTACCAGGTGAGATAGGACTATTCGAAGAGATTTGGAAGGAGTACAAGGTTAAGGATAACGCAAGCGTATTTGTAGATATCCCAGAGAGAAGTAAGGCATTGCAAGCTATCAGTAAGAAATTGCTAGGGCATGATCTTACTAAAGAGGATTTGGAGCTAATCATGAAAGATATTGCTACCAGAAGGTTAAGAGAAACAGAGATTGCATTCTTCATCTCTACCTTCTTTAATCCTGGGTTTAATGAGGATGAAATATATTGGATGACAGAGGGTATGGCTAATTCTGGTGATATCCTTTCGTTTAAGAAGTTTAAAGGTGAGAAAGGAATTATAGCTGACAAACATTCCATTGGTGGAGTCGCTGGTAAGGGTATCACACCTGTATTAGTTCCAATCCTTGTAGCTGGTGGATTGATAGTACCTAATACGTCTTCTAGAGCGATTACAGCTCCATCAGGGACTTCGGATATCTTGGAAGTGGTTATGCCAGTGTCTTTAACGGAGACTCAGATTATGGAGACTGTTAAGAAAACTGGTGGTTGTTTGTTCTGGGGTGGATCTTTGAGTATCTCTCCTGCAGATGATGTTATTATCAACGTTGAGAGGTCGTTGCGTATTCAGGAATATCAAAAGATTTTGGTAAGTATTGTTGCAAAGAAGGTTGCTCTTGGTATTGAGAATATCCTCATAGATTTGCCATATGGCAAAGGGAGTAAGGTAGAGAAGACAGAGGATGTGTTTGT
>CAYXLF010000053.1:0-3142 GCA_964465815.1 uncultured Candidatus Saccharibacteria bacterium | reverse complement strand
GAAAATCTTCCTTGGCTTTTGATACTCTGTATGCAGAAGGTCAAAGAAGATATGTAGAATCACTCTCCTCGTATGCCAGACAGTTCTTGGGTGTGATGAAGAAACCAGATGTGGACTCCATAGAAGGACTTTCCCCTGCTATATCCATAGACCAAAAGACTGCAGGTTCTAATCCAAGATCTACAGTAGGCACTATAACCGAGATCTATAGTTATCTCCGTTTACTCTATGGGAATATAGGAATCGCACACTGTCCGAACTGTCATACACCCGTCGAAGGGCAAACTATTCAAGAAATCTCAAAAAAGATACTCACCCACCTCAAAGGTTCCACAAAAAAGTTTCAGATCGTTTCACCATTGATAAAAAACCGTAAGGGAGAGTTTTCTTCCTTGTTCGAGAAACTTCTTACTCGAGGATTCCTCCGAATCATTGTAGATGGAAACACATATATGCTTGATGATATTGAGAACATCAAACTTAATGAATACGAGAAGCATGATATAGATTTGGTAATTGATAGACTAGATAGCAAAGATATAGATCAGAAACGTCTCGCAGACGCTGTAGAGCTTGCTACCACACAATCCAAGGGAGAAGTTAAGGTTGTAATTGAAGGTGAAGAGCCCCTATTCTTCTCAGAGAACAATACCTGTCCTACCTGCGGCATTTCATACCCTAAAATATCACCTGCCAGCTTCTCATTTAACGCACCAGAAGGTGCATGTCCAACATGCGCAGGGCTAGGTATCATAAAAGAACTGGATGTTAACCTACTCTACAACCCCAATCTTACAATTGCAGAAGGTGGAATCTTCCCCTGGAGCAACAGGACAAGTAAAGATACATGGACAGCCAAGATACTTCAGAGCGTAGCTAAAGAACACAATTTTGACCTCAAGACACCAATCAAAAATTATTCCAAAGAGATTTTTGATCTCATTTTCTACGGAAAAGGCTCCAAGACTACCTACATGATCGAATATACCAATCGATTCGGCAGAACTAGGATATATGAGACTCCATATGAAGGTGTCGTTAATGAAATGAACAGAAGATACAAAGAAACATCCTCCGAATATGCTCGCTCTGAGACAGAGAAATACATGATAGAGAGAGAATGTGATATATGTGGAGGTAAAAGATTAAAGCCATATTCATTAGCGGTAACCATCCACGACAAAAATATTGATGAGATAACCAACATGCCTATCAACAATCTCATAGCCTTCTTCTATGAATTAGAGATCAAAGGTAACAAAGCAGAGATTGCCAAACCAATCGTAAAAGAAATTCTCTCTCGATTGACCTTTTTAGTAAACGTTGGATTGGATTATTTAACGCTTTCAAGAAAAGCTACAACATTATCCGGTGGAGAATCTCAAAGAATCAGACTAGCTTCTCAAATAGGTACAGGATTAACAGGTGTACTTTATGTTTTAGACGAGCCATCCATTGGTTTACATCAAAGAGATGTATCAAAACTTATCAAATCTCTCGAAAATCTGCGTGATACCGGCAATTCTGTAATAGTGGTAGAACACGATGAAGAAACTATAAGCCATGCTGATTGGATAGTGGATATTGGCCCCAAAGCAGGTAAACATGGTGGCGAGATCGTAGCACAAGGGACATTCGAAGATATCAAGCATTCAGATTCGCTAACTGCCAAGTATCTAAACAGATCGTATAAGGTCGGGCATAAAGTCGAAAATATCACAAGCAATGCTCGAAAAGATCTTCTTAAGATCGAGGGACTTGCAACTCACAATCTGAAGAATGTAAATTTGGAAATCCCTCTAAACCAATTCATTTGTATAACTGGCGTTTCTGGCAGTGGTAAGTCTTCATTGATAAACGATACACTCTACCCTGTCCTGATGAATAAAGTTATGCATTCAAAATACCCCGAAGGAGAGTATAAAAACATTGAGGGAGTGGAAAAAATTAATCAGATTATTGATATCGATCAATCGCCTATAGGTCGAACACCCAGGTCAAATCCTGCCACATATACAGGTGTATTTACTGCAATTCGCGAACTCTTTGCCTCTACCAACGAAGCCAAGGCCAGAGGCTATGGCCCAAATAGATTTAGCTTCAATGTCAAAGGTGGAAGATGTGAGAAATGTCAGGGTGACGGTCAGATAAAAGTAGAGATGCAATTCTTACCAGATATGTATATCACATGTGATGCATGTAATGGACTTAGATATAACGAAGAAGCATTGCAGATCGATTACAAAGGTAAAAATATTGCAGAGGTATTGAATATGACAGTTGAGGAAGCAGTTGAGTTCTTCAAAAACATCCCGTCAATAAAGCGAAAATTAGAGGTATTGAATGAAGTAGGACTTGGATATATCCAACTTGGTCAATCTGCATTAACCCTATCTGGTGGAGAGTCACAAAGAATAAAGCTTTCCAAAGAACTATCAAAGATGTCTCGTGGTCATACATTATACATACTCGATGAGCCAACCACAGGCCTCCATTATCATGATATAGATAAGTTACTTACCCTACTTAAGGGATTGGTTGCCAAAGGAAACACTGTAATCTGTGTGGAACATAATTTGGATGTTGTGAAATTTGCAGATTGGATTGTAGATCTTGGTCCAGATGGTGGGGACAAGGGTGGTTACATAGTTGCAGAGGGTACTGTAGAGGATGTTATGAATAATTCTAAGAGTTGGACTGGGAAATATCTTAAAAAATATTTAGCAAGTTAAGAGGCGGTGAAACTTTCGAGCGATTTTATGCCTAGCTTGGCTACCAGCTCACAAAATTGCCCAAGTGTAAAATTTGGGCACAATCATCAGAGAAGTTTATTCTACCGCTATAATCACATGAGCCAACTACTAAAAGGACAGTTCATCATAATTCGTAGAGAATATTGAATTTGGTCACTTTTTATCCTATAGGAAATCAGCCCTTTCATTTCGTTTCACTTAGTAAGATTGCGCGATATACCACAATTCTTTAGAAGGCTTTCCACAACAAATGCACTTACCATCTACATTTTCTGTAGAGATGCACCTAGTGGTCGCTTTTGTATCATATTTGATCTGTTCTTCACACTTAGGGTCTCCGCACCAGTATGCTTTTGCATATCCTTTATCACCTTTCATCATCTTCTTTA
>CAYXLF010000052.1:0-3433 GCA_964465815.1 uncultured Candidatus Saccharibacteria bacterium | reverse complement strand
TGGCATGTAATACCAATTCTACAAGTGAAAACATAGATCTTAATCCTTGGTTTGCCACTAGGGGAGGCTCTGTATATTCTCAAGGGAATATTACTTCTTCAGTAAAAAATGTTTCCTCGAATTCATTGCTTGATGGAGTGTTTAATGCAAAGACACAGATGACAAAAGAAAAGATAGACTTGGGAACAGAATTACTTGCTACTACAAATGCTATCACTTCGAATTTAATACATTCTGAGCTAGGGGCAGTTAGAGCATTAAGTACGGAAGATAGTAACTATCAAAGAGGTTACTGGTATACACAATTGTTTAGGAAATTCGATATGCAAAAAGCTTCTCTTACTAATTTTGTAAAATCTGATTCTGACAAGGCAACCACAGATGGTTGCACAGGAACAAATTGCTATATGTACTCCATGGAAAATATATCAATACCGTCTGGTTATGTATGTGATGTCCCAACACTATTTATATCGGAGAAAGATATATACGTAGAACCCAATGTAGAAAGTGGATCTAATCTTTCAGGGTGTATCTTCCTCGCAAAAAACAATATATATATCGGAGATGGAGTACATGTATCTGATACGAAGGTTATGTATGACTACTTAGAAGGATTCTTCATAGCGGATAATCAGATAATATTTTCATTATCAGAAGAAGAACAGATATATTCAGTAAGAGATGGTATAGAAATATATGGAGGACTCGTAGCATTCGGATCAAATATATCTGGTGGAAGTGCAGTATCTATAGAGAGAAATATGAGACTATTTAACCAGACTAATCCTACCTTAGTAGTAACATATGATAATAAGTATGCGAATTTATCATATATTTTCTTCGGGACATTTGTACAACTATATAAACAAGAAGTAGGATTCAAAACAGGAGATTAAACATTGTGATATACTGAATAATATATTTAATCTGCTCACAAAATGTCTAAACCCTTCCTATATTTTGATACAGAAACAACAGACTCTACAGTTAAAGATCTCATTCAACTCGCATTTGTCACAGACACAGATGTACAGTTAAATATGTATTTTAAACCCAAGCAACAGATATCTTTTGGTGCCATGGCTGTGCATCATATAACCCCAGAATTTCTCGAAGATAAACCATATCTTGAAGATGCGCAACTTCCACTGGATAACATAGATCCTGAATTCATAGGTGATTCATTAGAGGATTATTTAAATTTCTTAGCAAATAAATATATTTGGATCGCTCATAACGTACAATTTGATTTAGAAGTATTAAATCGAAAAGGTATAAATATTCCTGAATATATCTGTACACTCAAAATTGCAAGAAATATGCTGAGCGAAGGGGATAGAGATTTAGAAAGTTATTCCTTACAGTATCTTCGATATTATCTCGGATTATACAAAGATGAGAATCAAGATCATAATACTGCACATGATGCGTTAAGTGATGTTCATTTCTTAAGAAATCTTTTTCATTACCTACAAGAACATAGCAAACTTTCTGCAGAAAACATGATGTTAATAACAAAAGAGCCACAATATATCAGGCAGATGTCTTTTGGAAAATATGCAGGAAAAACACTAGAAGATATTGCTAGGCTTGATAAAGGATATCTAGAATGGGTTGCAGAGACAATGGAAGATAAGCCTGATTTGCAATGGAATGCAAAGAGGGTTTTAAGCCATGATTTAACTTTGTTCTAGAAATATGTGAAAGGAATTCTTCAAAATAAAATTCTCTTGGTCACATTGATTCTTCTTTTTTTTGCGCTGTTGGGTTCGGGTATGTATTTCCTATTTAGAAAGAACAATTCTCAAACAGAATATATTTTAGATAAATATCAAGATATAAAAGATTGGTGTACTGTAGAGAATAAAAACGAAATTCTCGAAATTAGTTGTCAAGGATTACTTTTAGATATTCGGAATATAGAAAATGGGATCAGTTGTTTTGACGTACAAATAATAACAAAAGATAAAGAGTTAAAGGATATTTCAATATGCGAGAAATCTGGAGTACTCACATACACTAATGATATATTGCAATACAAGAAATTGATGCCAACAAATATGTTTTTTTCGTATAATAAAGGGAAGTTATTATCTCCTTATTCATTCGCCAGTCTTAATCTAACCAAGTTGGACGATACCTATGTGCAGGACATTGTTAATGAAGATATCGCAGATTTAGTTACATTAAATCTTGCTAATACATCTATACAAAACAGTGTAGATTTCTGTCCGAGGCCAGATACTTTGCCTGAATTTGTTATAGAAGATAATGTAGTAGCATATTCTAATTTTTATAATTTAAATAAAATAGAGGTGCAAGAGTATCAAAATAGCACCAATTATAGCTCCGATAACACAGGCATTCATATATTATTTGGATGCGATTCACAAAAAATAGCAGGTTATGAAACTAGCTGCGATATTTTTTTTGAAGATATACCCGAAAATATTCTAAAAATTTCTCCTAATACTCCATCTGCAAATGCTCCTCTTACAGACACGGAGCTTTATTTACTAAAAAGAATATCACTCATATACGACGCTAAAGATACTGATAGTACTCTTCTTGAGGAATCACCCATTACTTCAATAATAAAATACACAGCTATTAATACTTCTATTTCTCCAGAATTATACTGTAGTATCTATAAATTATTGAGCCGCGATAGCGCTTTGCTAAGAACGGACTATTTACTACAAATGCATTCTGCTATAAAAGAGGATATAAATCTCGCCCCTTTTTGTGAAAACATTTTCGATACAATTGCTGATAAATCAGGTTTATATATCAAAGAAAGATATCAAAAATATGATGATAACTTTACAGTGCAAAAAAGATGTTTACACTTGAATAAAATAATACAAAATATAAAAAATGATTAATAAACATTTCAAAGAGGTCATTTTCATATCTATTATCTCTCTTGCGATTACTACAATAATCCCGCAAAAGGTCCTTGCCCTAGCGTGTGATTCAACACAGGATGAAAGTGGTTGTTATGATCGTTATAGTGGCGATTGCGATTGTGACACACACATCAGAGATACTTGCTGTACAACGCTAACAAAATGCAAATACCAAGCAGATTTCTGTTGGACATGCACCAATGAGAGTAACATTTGCTATCCTTCTGGATCCTACTGCGATGAAGGATGTTGTACACAGATCGTTTGTGATTGTACTCCAAAATGTCCTTCTGGATCATCATTCACAAAAACAGGAGATCTTTGTTACGCAGGAAAAGCGAGATGTTCAGAATCTAACGAATGCTCTTCATGCACTAGTTATGGCAGTGCCTGTTATTACCCGGAGACAAATCTGTATTTCATGCAATCCAATCTCTCCACCGATGGCCCATCTAGTGTGAGCATGATTGTAGATGATGCTACATATGTATTGTCTACTGACCCTAATAACCCTACACATA
>CAYXLF010000051.1:0-4065 GCA_964465815.1 uncultured Candidatus Saccharibacteria bacterium | reverse complement strand
GCATAGCTACTTTCTGCGGTAAGGTTTCCAAGGTAAGCCGAGGTGTCATTGTCTATGTAATAACTTTGTAAACCGAATCCTTCAGTTACTGAATCAAGGTTAGCATCTGTGGAGGATATGGTCTGTGTAGTTGTTGCACTGTAAAGTCCGCCATATTTACCGAACTGGATTACAGCTACACCTCCGGTAGAGTTGCTGGAGATATCTAACCATACTAAGCTTGGAGCGGTTGTTGCTGCTGCTCCTGCCATGAGATCATCATTCCCTGTAAAGGAGATTGTGTATGGAGAAGAAGTTTCTGTGGTTGTTCCACTTGTTGGAGCTATATCAATATCAAAGAATATACTTCCACTACCTGTGGTTGTACTTGCAGGGATGCTGTAATCAGATTGTGTGAAGTCACCACTTAGTGCTGAAATACGGATGTAGTAGAGGGTATTCGCCATTAATCCTTGGATATTGAAAGTTTCATCTTCCCAGTAGGTTTCTGTTCTAAAATCATTAATATTATGATTACTTGTACTTTCTGGCAGGAATGTTGCACCATCGATGTATTTCACATCATTCACGAAATTGTCGGTAGATATTGCTATTGTGTAAAGTGTATCGGAAGGGTTGCTATTCGGAGTAATTTCAAAACGTGCTTTGTTGTAGCAACCTCCTGTACCACAGATGGCGACCATTCCACCTGAGAGTAATTCCGCAGGTCCAGATTCACAGTTTGTTGTTCCGTCAGTGGTTGTTTCGAAGCATTTTACAGTTGGCTGTGCGGCTAAGAAATTTGAGGATGGATCTTGCTGAAGTCTGTAGTTAGTTGAGTATTCCCTAGGATCTGCAGAGATATTACCTAATGAATTCATAAGGCTGTAATCACCTGAGACAGAGTCTAGTAATCCTCCTCCTGTGGATGTTGTTGCTCCAACGATTTTGTAGTTGGTTGATCCTAGATCTGTGGCTAATGCACCAGATGTAAATGATGTGGTGATTATTAGTGCTAGTGCTATTCTATATATATTGGCAGCTTTCATGATTAATGATATTGTAAATTTAAAGTATTAGTCAATTAAATATGAAAGAGGTTGTTGTACACGTAGAAAATTTGAAGAAGATATATCGTACGAAGCAGGGAGAGGTACAGGCAGTGAAGGATGTTTCTTTTGATATTTTTAGAGAAGAGATTGTTGGATTCATTGGTCCTAATGGGGCAGGGAAGACTACTACTTTGAAGTGTCTTTCAGGTTTGTTGTATCCAGATGGTGGTGATGTGAATGTTTTGGGGTTTACACCATCTAAGAGAAAAAATGATTTTCTGTGTAGGATTGCTTTAGTGATGGGGCAGAAGAGTCAGTTGTGGTGGGAGTTACCTCCTGTTGATACTTTCAAACTTAACAAGGAGATATATGGTATTGGGGACAAGGAGTACAAGGATATTTTGGATGATATGGTAGAGGTACTAGGAGTTGGGGATGTGATACAGAAGCCTACTAGGAATCTGTCTTTAGGTGAGAGGATGCGTTGTGAGATTATTGCTGCGCTTTTACATATGCCTGAGTTAGTGTTTCTTGATGAGCCAACTATTGGTTTGGATGTGGTTTCTCAACATAACTTGAGGGCGTTCATAAAGGAGTACAACAGGAAGTATCATGCTTCTGTCATATTGACTAGTCATAATATGGAGGATGTGTCTGATCTTTGTAAGAGAGTTATAGTTATCGATAATGGTTTGGTTTTGTATGATGGTAGGATTTCAGAGTTGGTAGAGGGGTATGCTAAGAAGAAGTATATTCATTTTGTTTTGGATTGTGATATTGATCCTAATGTTTTTAAGGGGAGTGGGTATTTGAAGGAGTATGTTGGTAATGAGGGTACGTTGGAGGTAGAGAGGGGGAGGGTTAGTGATGTGTCTAAGGAATTGCTTAATTCTTTTAGGGTTAAGGATTTGGATATTAGTGAACCAAACTTAGAAGAGGTTATTAAGGCTATTTTTGAAGGGGGTTATGAGATTAAATAGTAATTTCGTGGTATAATTGTACAGCTTATTTATTAAATATAAATGATTGTGTCATTTAACATTGCTGAGAGTTTAGAGCTAGTAGGAAATCAGGAACAACAACAGGTTGCTGTTGAAGTTGTGGCTGTTCAGAGGCTTATAAATCAAGATGCTGTAGCTACAAGAATGCTTCCAGAAGTTCTTGCTAGGCAAATTCTTGAGAAATTACCAGAAGAAGTTGGAACATTTCAATATTCGCTTAATCATCCAAATATTGTAGCAAATAGGGCTTCGCGTAATCAATATCCTGAGAGATGGGATGCCCAGAAAGCCTTCGAATGGGGAATTTTAGGCTATCCAGCAGATATTAGAGAAGATATTAAAAAGAAATTGAAAGGGGAGGTGGGTGAGATTTCTTAATGTAGAATTCACAATATTTCTGGTATAATCCTTTTGTTTGGAGAGGTGTCAGAGTGGTCGAATGAGACGGTCTTGAAAACCGTTGTACGAGTATTCGTACCGTGGGTTCGAATCCCACCCTCTCCGCCATAATCTTTTTACAAAAAATAATGAAACTTTTGCAAGTTAATATCTGGCAGGGTAGATTAGTAAAAAATTTCATTAATTTAATAAAAGAGACTAAGCCGGATATCATTACGCTTCAAGAAGTTTGTAGTTGCAAGGAGATTGATTTTGATGTCTTTAATCTCAGTAGCTTTGAGAATATTACAGAAGAATTCCCTGATTATAAGCAGATTCTTGCTCCGACACTTTCTTTCCCTATGATGAGATATGAGGTTTTATTTGGTAATGCTGTGCTATCAAAATTTCCTATAACGTATAGCAAGAGTATTTTTACTAATTTAGAATACAAAAAAAATTTTGATGTAAAATTGGATGATTACAATATTCGTAATTTTATACATGCAGAATTGGAGATTAATAATTCGAAAATAAATGTAATAACTCATCATGGTTATCATATACCCAATACAAAGGAAGGCGACCAAGAGACTTTGAATCAGATGAATATACTCAAAGATTATATTAAGCAGTTGGATGGTCCTGTTATTTTAACGGGAGATTTTAATCTATCTCCAAAATGTGAATCACTAGAGATATTGAACAGAGAATTGAATAATCTTTGTGTGTTGAATAACATCCGAACAACTAGGAATGAATTGGCAGATAGTGCCGAACAGGTTTGTGATTATATATTTGTTAATAATTTGGTTAAAGTAAATCAGTTTGAGGTCGAGAAAATGGTTGTATCTGATCATCAGGCATTATTGTTGGATTTTGAAATATAATTTTGGGATAAACCTACGTTAACTATAATTTTGTTCATGGAATAACGACATATAAAATGAACAACACATACTTAGGTATAGGTGAAACCAATTCAATTATTTTCTTCTTCTTGCTGGCTAAGTTTTTTCAAATATTTCCTTAAGCCAGAGTCTTTTAAACGGTACGAGGGAGTTGAACTTTGATCATCTACAATACTTTGACTTATGCGGCATGTATTCAACCACCATCGATCTGAATATGGACACAAACAGTTGGATCCATTGGGATCATTGATACGGGAAGTTTTTTTATTTTTTATAAACTCGATTGCTTCTTTATACTTATTTAAAAATTCTTCATGAAATTCCCACACAGGTTTTGATTCTAAAAGATCTTTTTCTACAAGTGAGTTAAGGGCTTCATCTTCAACTTTAAGGCCTGTAAGTATATCTGATGTTAAGCCAAACTCCTCCGGCCCCACGATGGCTATGACATCGCAAGCTCTTCTCTCTGGTTCTGTAAGGGTGCTTAATAGAGAATCATATTCTTCTGGCTTTTCTTTCGGCCACTCTGTCTCATCAAGCATGGTTGTATATTCTTAATAAATTACTAGTACAGTGTATCATAAATATATATTAAACGGGACAAGCTTGACGATATATGGGCGATCATACGTCGGCGAATTATTATCCCCTAAGGAAAGAGTTATCATAAATAGGAGCTCTTTGTAATACCCCATATTAATCTTCATTGTTATTCCCTCCGTATTAGCATATACTCACTAC
>CAYXLF010000050.1:0-4105 GCA_964465815.1 uncultured Candidatus Saccharibacteria bacterium | reverse complement strand
AGTTCTGTCATGGATCATCCACTGTAACATCATGTTTTGGGCCTACTAGAAACCCTTGGAACAAAGAAATGCTACCAGGTGGATCAAGTGGAGGCTCTGCCTCTGCGACTGCTGCAGATCTCTGTGCAGGCTCTTTAGGGACAGAAACTGCAGGTTCCATAAGATTACCATCCTCATGGTGTGGAATCGTTGGATTAAAGCCTACATATGGAAGAGTACCAAGATATGGAGTCCTTGCCATGGGATCTTCCCTAGATTGCCCTGGTCCAATTGTTAAAACTGTAAAAGATGCTGCATATCTACTTGGAATAATAGCTGGACATGACACAAATGACTTTACATCATCCAAATCCTCTGTTCAAAACTATTTGGACAATATGGATCTAGCAGCTATAAAGGAAATGAAATTAGCTCTACCCAAGGAATACCTGGAACTCGAAATCGAGGAAGGCGTTAGAAAAAATTTTGAGAAGACATTAGAAATACTAAAATCCCTAGGGGCAACAATTGAAGAAGTCAGTATTATGGATCCTCAATTTGCGATGGCCGTATACACAATTACATGCAGAAGTGAGGTATCCTCTAACTTAGCAAGGTATGATGGTACAAGATATGGATTAGAAGGAAGTAAGAAAGGAAATATAAAGGAATTCTATGAATCTACAAGAGGAGAAGGATTTGGTGCAGAGGCAAAGAGAAGAATAATGACAGGGACATTCTCACTCTCTGCAGGTTATGCTGATGAATATTTCAGGAAATCAGAACAGGTTAGACAGTTAATCAAAGAAGATTTTGACAAAATACTATCAAAATACGATGCTATTGTGGCACCATCTACCCCATCTATAGCACTGAAAGATAAAGATGCAGACAACCCATTGTTCGGGGAGATAGCAGATGTATTAGCAGAAGGCAGTTCTGAAGCAGGATTACCAGGACTAACAGTTCCATCTGGGCTGTCAGAGGGTATGCCAACAGGCGTTCAGTTCATTGGGAAACATTTTGATGAACAAACAATTCTGAACCTGGGACAGGGTGTTGAAGAAGGTATTGGGAAAGTGGTACTTAATCTCTAATAACTCAAGGACCTTTTTTTTGCGATTTCATATATCAAGCCTATTTGTACGATATTCGTATTAAATGATATAATCTGACATGGAAAATGAACCAACGTCAGAAGAATATTCGACATCATGGAATGAGGCTCACATCATCAACAATGCTTACGATAGCGAGGATATTTCATTAGAAGACGCAAACACTAAAGACTTCGAAGAACTCATTCCTAAGATGATTCATACTTCTATGTTTGTAGAATTACCCCCAGAATATAGAGAGGAGCAAACCGAAGGAGAAGCATTAGAAGCTCTCTTGATGCAAGAACAAAATGGGCAAACAGTCTTAGATATCCTTGAAAGCAACAAAATATCATTATCAATTGCTATGCAAGAAGGATTTGACACAGATCCTAAGATGATAGATATGTTAAAGCTTTTAAATGAAAGAGGCATCACACCTACCATGTGGGTTGTATTAGATGACAAACTTGGATATTGGACTAACAAAGCTAACGTGGTAGAGACGGTAGAAAAAATCAGAAAAATATTGGATTGGACGAAAGAAAATGATATTAAAACAGAAAAAATAGGTCTGGATTATGAGCCTCCTATTGAGTTTTTCAAGGGTTTGTATAATTTTAATCTCCCTAAATTAATTAGAGAAGGGTTAGAATACGCACGAAAATCAAAAGAAAACAAAAAGAGCTTAGGGAATGTTCAGACATATATTGATAATGAGCTTCAGGAAATTATTAATGAATACGGTGTTAAGATTGAAACATATGCTGGCATGGAACCATTAAGAAGTATCTCTAATTGGTTAACGTTGAGACCAAACAAGAATGCTCAGATTGTTACCATGGCATATACTTCCACAGTAACGAAAGATAACAAGGGAATTGATTATGTAACAGGTAAGGTCGCAAGTGGAGAAATTCCCGCAACAGGTATTTTGGGAAAAGATCCTACAAAAACACCTGGAAGACAGTTGATTGAAGGTAAAAAATTTGAAAGACATCTTACATACGATCAATTAGTATACAATCTCAACAGATTATGGTTTGGGAAAAAGACTTTGTTAAGACCATTTAGAATACATAATGTATTTGCATTAGATAGTATAGATACTCTTAATCAGTTAGTAAAAGCCAGAAAAGAAGCACCTCGGGTTATGTAATTTCAAGATAGGAAGTGAGCCGCCTGGGACTCGGACCCAGCACCTACTGCTTAAAAGGCAGTTGCTCTAACCGGATGAGCTAGCGGCCCATGTAATATATACATGACTGGAAGAATTATATATTGCTTAATTGATATTTACAAGGGATTTTCCGTCCAACACCTCAACAACATATTTACAAACATTTGCTCGTCATCTGTTATCTCATCAATTGGAATTTGCATTAAATCACAATTCTTTTTTCCAGAACACACCACAAGAAGCATCTCACCTGTTTTCTTCACTAGGATTCCAAAATATGGGATATTCCTTACAATTCTATTGCTTACAGCATCTATGATTTTTATTATATCCTTCTTCCTACTAGTAAAAAGAAGAGTTGCCTCATATTCTTCTTCCTTAGGAAAAGTATATCCTACCAACTGACTATCCTCTGGTTTCATGATAGGGATTTCTGAAACTGCACCCATATTACATAAATATCTTTGTAGGTACTCATTTCTAATTCTCCACTCGTTAGAATCTTCAAAACTGCTACTGTCTATTACCTCTGCATCATCATATCTCTCACAAAATGGAATCAAGGGGTAAATTTCATATCTTATACTTGCTTCACTTTCCTTTTGTGTTTCTAGAACCTGGCTTACAACCATAGGATTATTAAGAAAAAATTTAAGGATATTAGATGGTACCCCGCCCTATAATATTAGTCAACAGGTCAACCATTAAACGGAGCAAAACTTCTCCTATGTATCTCACAAGGACCATACTTAGAAATCATCTCCATATGATACTTAGTACCATATCCAACATGCTTCTCAAAACCATACACCGAGTATTGCTTCGCATATTCCTCCATCAATCTATCTCTTGTAACCTTTGCTAAAACAGAACCCGCAGCTATCGAATAGTGATTTACATCCCCCTTATTGATACTCTCCATATTGTAATCTTCTAAAAGATATATACCTCCATCCGCTATAATATACTCTACCCTCTTACCAAGCATTTTCTCTACTTCTAATATTGCCTTGGTCATTGCCTCTAGCACTGCATATCTAATACCTATCTCATCTATTCTTTTTGCATCTACAATACCTACTCCATATGCATCAGACTTTTCTTTAATCAGATTAAAAGCAATATCTCTCTGTTTTTTAGTCATCTTTTTACTGTCTCTAACAGTATCTACAACCTGATCAGGAGAAGATATGACTACACAACCAGCAACCACAGGACCAGCTAATGGTCCTCTCCCTGCTTCATCTAAACCAGCAACTATTTTGAAGCCTTTCCTCCATAATTTTTGTTCTAATTCTAGTGTCGGATATACCATATTGATATGTTACCACACATAACCTAATATATATTTAGATAATTTTTAAAGAAAAATAATATGGACGGAGATAGATTTGCATCATTTATGAAAGGTCTTTTCCTAGGAGCAATTGCAGGTGCTGCAGCTGGTATTCTTTTAGCTCCTAAGTCTGGAGAAGAAACTAGAGAAGATTTAAAGAAATTAGCAAAGGAATATCAAGAGAAGGCTATGGATCTCTATGCAGTAGCAAAAAAAACTGTAGAAAAGAAGATGAAGAATCTTAAAGCTGCAGGAAAGAAATTAGATGAGGGAAAGTATATGGAATTGGTTACAGAGGTTGTAGAAGAGATCAAGAAGGATGGTAGTGTAACAGCAGAGGCTGCTAAGAAGCTTGGTACTCAACTTAAGGGTGATTGGGAGATGGTTAAGACTGAGTTTGAGAAATAACTTATTATCATAATTCCTATGTGCTTTGGAATAGATGATGGCGGATAAGAAAAGGGACTAGAAATAGTCCCTTTTTATTTGTAGAATACCTTTAGTGATGCGAGA
>CAYXLF010000049.1:0-4374 GCA_964465815.1 uncultured Candidatus Saccharibacteria bacterium | reverse complement strand
TTGCCAGGACTTTTTGAAATTGAAACCCACTAGAAATAGTGGGTTTTTTGTTATTTGTACCCAACCCTGTAGAAATATCTACCGGGATAATGTGATTATGGATTCTAGATATATTGGAGTGGAGTTGATTTATAATAATGTTACATTTATTCGCCGGATTAGCGGGATGGAGGAGAATTGCATCACCGTTGCGTAAACTGTCCCAAAAGATTTGTGATTTTCAGATCATATGAATGAATACACTTTGTATCTTATTAAAAAGCTCAGATCCTGTGTTCAAAGATATGCCATCAAGACAGCACAATTGCTAGTGCAACAAATTTGTTCTACCGCAGGAGACCGTGGACCAGTATAATGGAAATAGGGTAGAAATTATGAGAAAAGTTGCAACTACAACAAATAAAAACTATAAGGTAATTGTTTGCGAAGGTGGCGACCAGGTTGGCAAGGCAGATGCAATCCTAACCTTCTCAGAGAAAATGTTGGACTTGGGCATCCCAGTTACATACTCTTCATTTCCAATATATGCGACACCCTTTGGAACCATAATCCGATTATTCCTAAGGCAGGGTTTAGACGATCTGAAACTAGACAAAAATAGGGAATTGAAAGTAAAAATGGCCATGTATGCCTTGAATAGATTGGAGTATATGGATGTTCTTTTGACGCATAAGAAAACAAAAAATACTTTAATCCTGCTTGATAGAAGTCCATTTAGCAACGCTGTCACCATTGCGTATGGATTGGCAAATATGCCAGAGGTACGAGATGAGAAAATACTTAATGAATTGATAGATTTTGCACTCAAATTGGATGGATTTATGATAAAAACGATGAAGCTTTCTAATTGCGTTGTGCAGATGGTATCTGAAGATAGAAGCTGGGACAACGTACGTAAAGAAACGGCTGATATAAACGAGAACGAAGATGTTCAGATGGCGGCAGATAGAATATATGGGATGTATGCTCAAAGGATCGGTGAAGGATGGAAACAGATTGTAACTAAAACAGATAATGGCTGGAGGAATAGAAAAGAGATATTTAATGATATAAAAGGTTTCTTGGAAAGTAGGGTGGATATTTCTACTCTACCAAGGAGTAAGAAAATACTAAAAATTCGATATGAAATAGGAATAGAAGAAATCTTGAAACATATATACAGAGGAGAGGATCTACCAGAGAGTATCATTTGTAGATATCTCTCTGCATTGAGAAACAACGATAAAGATTCTATGCATAACTATGGATGTATCATAGGTGTAGAAGTTGGCAGGACCTGCAGGACTATGCATTTCTCACATAAAGAGGTGCGAAATGCTATGAAAGAGATTATGACAGATGTTTCTGAGATATTGAAACTCTTGGAATATTTCATATCTAAGGAATTTAAAGATAAATTTGTTGAAGCGGTAAATGAATAGGAGGCTTCTAGCACAGAGGTTGCTTAAGGAGATAAGACAAATATACCCTGAGGCTAAAACGGAGCTTTCTAACTGGTCTACAGCCTTCCAGTTTCTAATCTGTATCATCTTGTCTGCCCAGGCTACAGATAAACAGGTGAATAAGGTTACGGGGAAATTATTTGAAAAATATCCTACACCATTGGAGCTATCTCTGGCGAAAGAGGACAAAGTGCAAAATACCCTACGGGGTATTAATTATTTTAATACCAAATCTAGAAATATAATTAAGACAGCAAAGATGATTCACGAGCAGTTTAATGATGAGCCTCCTAAATCGATTAAGGAGCTTCAAACTCTCCCCGGGGTGGGTTACAAGACTGCAAATGTATTTTTGAACGATCTATATAAAGCTAATCAAGGAATAGCCGTGGATACTCATGTGGCTAGGGTCGTAAAGATGTATGGTTTAACAAAGGAGTCTGATCCTACAAAGATTGCTAAGGATTTAGAAAAGCTTTATCCGAAGAAGGATTGGTACAAGGTTAATTCATCTTTTGTTCTGTACGGAAGGTATATTCTCAAAGCAAAGAAACCTGATATGGACAAAGTGGTGTTAAAAGAATATCTTTTACTAGGTAAATAAATTTATATAAACAACTATGTCAGACCAAACTCTTGAACCACAAGATTGCTTAAATGATTTAGATAATCCAAAAACATCTGCTGCAGTAGAAAGATCTCTAAATATCGAGGCTAAAGAGTTGATGACTGCAAAATATGTATTAAATGAGGAGCTGATAGATACGTTAGCTGATGAAAAGATACATTTTTCTTTAGAAAACGAGATCCCTTTGAAATATAACATGGGATACTACAATGATACGTTGGTGTATGATGATCCAGATTTTGATGTCGATGCAGAGATTCAAGGGGAGAGTGGTGAAAAGCGGAATATAAAAGAGGCTATCTCAAAATATACAAGACATGACCTGCTAGAACCTGCAACTAAAAAGGTTATTCGTATAGATCAGACTGTCTTTAATAGTGCATATTTCCCTTTTAATACAGTTAACGCTTCTAGAGTAGAAAAGTTAAAGAACATAGAACTTTCAAGAAATGGTGGATTTCGAGATAAATTGTGGAAGAGTGCCTTTGATGTCGATGTGGAGAAGTTTGCTAAAAAAGAGGATATCAAGATTAGCTTTGATGGATATATTTTTACATTTGCTAAATTTGTTAACAAAAAGAAGGAAGAGCGAATTGAATTGGAGATCGAGCAGTACAACTACGATAAGGATTCTAAAACCTCAACAAAGAAATGTTTGAGAAAATCCAACGTAATCGAGGGATTTGAGTCAAATCAATTTGAAGGGCTCAAAAATATTGCCAATAAAGCTATACAGAGAACTACAGGAAATGCCTGATTAGCAAGAGATTATGCATACGATAGTATATAGTAAACCCCAATAGTAGTTACAGTTATGCGGACTGACGTTGAAGCGAGGCGTCGAGGTGTGATATAATCGGCTTCGTAGCAAATAATATTAGTTGTATGTAATCATAGCTACATAGATTACATCACCAAAGGTAAAACCTATGGCAAAAACACAAACAAGTGCATACGCACAAATAGATAAGTTTCTCTCAGAAGAGGGAAGCAAAATAAGGAAACTTTCCAGAGGCGATATCATAGAAGGAGTAGTAGCAGACGTTAGAGACGGCTATGTCGTTGTAGATGTCGGATACAAATCTGAAGGAATCGTTGCGGGAAAAGAACTTAAGAGTGATACACTAGACTGGAGAAGTCTTAAGGTTGGTGATAACATCTTGGTATATGTTGTTAAACCTGAAGATGACGAAGGCCAATTAGTACTCTCAATCAGGAGAACCCAGCAAGCAAGCGCATGGATCAATCTTGAGAAAGCTAAGAAAGATAACTCTGTTGTTGAAACTACAGTTGTAGAAGCAAACAATGGAGGATTAATCGTAGAGATTGGAAAAGATATCAGAGGATTCATCCCAACATCTCAGTTGGATGCATCTAGAGTATATCTCAACGGTATCAGACAGGTTGGTAAAGATATCTCCTCTAGAGTTCAAAAGACGCTTAACTCTCTCGTAGGTGAGAAGGTCAAGACAAGAATCATCGAATTAGACAGAGAGAAGAACAGAATTATTCTTTCTGAAAAGATGGTTACACAATCTAGAGATCTTGAGCAAAGAGAAAAGACTCTTAACAAGGTTAAGGAAGGTGATGTTCTCGTTGGTACAGTTAGTGGCATCACACCATTCGGTATCTTCGTTAATGCGGAGGGACTTGAAGGACTGGTTCACCTTTCTGAACTATCATGGGACAAGGTTGAGAATATCGACAATATCTACGCTGTTGGAAACAAGGTAAATGTCATGGTTATCGGTATCTCTGATGGCGGAAAGAGAGTTGCTTACAGTGTGAAGCGATTACTCAAAGATCCATGGGCAGAAGCAATTTCTAAGTATCAGGTTGGTGATGTCGTTAAGGGCTCTATTCAAAAGGTTGTTCCTTACGGAGCATTTGTAAGAATAGGGGAAGGTCTTAATGGTCTAATCCATATTTCTGAGCTTTCTGACAAATTGGTTAAGAATCCAGAAGATATTGTAAAGGTAGGAGATGATGTGGATGTAAAGATTCTTTCTATCTCTTCAACTGAGAGACACCTAGGTTTGAGCTTAAAAGCGGCACATAGCAAGAAAACTGTAGAACCTAAAAAAGAGATTTCTAAGGAAGAATTAGCAAGTGTTGTTGATAGCGCAGTAGAAGAAGAGCTTGCAAGCAAAGAATAGGGTATAATTAGGCATGAAATCAGTTATTCTGAGCAAAAAGCAGAATATATTACAACGCCTAAGTAAGAATGCAAAAATAGTTTTGAGGAATGCTTCATTAGTAATGGAGCACCTCAAAGCGAAGAATATTTCCCCAGAGCATATATTT
>CAYXLF010000048.1:0-4476 GCA_964465815.1 uncultured Candidatus Saccharibacteria bacterium | reverse complement strand
AATGTGAGAGGTAATAGTGAAGTCGGTCATTTAAATTTAGGCGCTGGGAATGTCGTAGCTCAAACTTTGCCACGTATTAACAATGCAATAGAAAAAGGATTGATGTTAAATAACGAAACACTTCAAGCAGCGTTCATACATGCTAAACAGAATAAAAGCGATATTCATCTGATTGGGCTCTTAAGCGATGGCTCTGTACACTCACATATAAATCATTTTAAGGCCGTTATAGATTTTTTTGCCAAAAATAATTTCGATGGAAATATATATATTCATGCTTTCACGGACGGGAGAGATACCTCTCCGAATTCTGCATTGCAATATTTAACCGATATAGATAAATACTGTATTTCCAGAGGAATTGGAAAAATCGGCACAATTATCGGAAGATATTTTGCAATGGATAGGAATAATCAGTGGGATAGAACACAAAGAGCTTACTATTTACTAACTAAAAACATAGGTACCAAGTTTAATACTTATGGTGAGGCAATAGATTTCTTCTACCAGAAAAATATCACGGATGAATTTATGGAACCTATTGTTATTAATGATAGCAAAATTAAAACTAACGATGTCGTTATAAATCTCAATTTCAGGCCAGATAGAGCATTACAACTATCTCAGACATTCGATCTTCCAACATTTTCTAACTTTCAAAGAGATAATTTGCAAAATCTGTTCTTTGCGGGAATGGTTGAATATAGTAAAGGATTTCCTACAAAGGTACTATTTCCAAAACAATATGTAAATTTACCATTAGGGAAGGTCATAGATTCCGTTGGTTTGCGACAATTAAGAATTGCTGAGACAGAGAAATTCCCTCATGTTACCTATTTTTTTAATGGAGGAGCTTCTGTTGTCTATGCGAATGAAGATCAAATTGCCATTCCTTCCCCTGCTGTGGCCACCTACGACTTGAAACCAGAAATGAGTGCGTTAAATATTTTGAGCGTACTATCTCGACGAATTACATCCGAATCCTACGATTTTATTCTAGTCAATTTTGCGAATGCTGATATGGTAGGACATTCTGGTGTGTTAGATGCAGGTATTAAAGCGGTACAAACTGTAGATTACTGCGTACACGAGCTTACCAATCAGTTTCTTGCTAAAGGTGGAGCTGTTATTATAACCGCAGATCATGGGAATGTTGAAGAGATGGTTAATCTCACAAACAATACAGTAGACACAGAGCACTCTTTAAATCCAGTGCCATGTATTATAGCAGGAACTAGCACCACAAATCGTTTTCTCCCATACGGTGCTTTAAAAGATATCGCGCCAACCATATTAGATATCATGGGAGTTACGAAACCGAGTGAAATGAATGGGCAATCATTATTGAGAACTACTTAGCTCTTTTTTCTTTAATAATATCTCGTATACCTCGAGCTGCGAACAGCAAAATTATCACAATTAAAACTATCAAAATAATTTTTTCATACTTAGAAACATATTCTGATATAGAATCCCAATTATCGCCCAAGAGATACCCTGCACCCGCGAGCACAGAAGACCAGATTAAAGTTCCAGCAAATGTGTAAATACTAAACAAACCGAAATTCATATCCGCTACACCCGCAGGAAAAGAAATAACCGTACGAATAATGGGAATTAAACGTCCGAAAAAAACCATTTTATTCCCATGTTTACCAAAAATATCATATCCTTTATCCAAGTCCTCTTCTTTTATGAACAGATATTTCCCATACTTTCTCAAAAAAATATCAACCTTGCCTTTTCCCCATCGCCCAATTAGATAAAAAGGAAGAGATCCTAGATAAGCTGCGACAGATGCAAGTATAATCACCAAATAGATATTTAAAGCTCCAGAAGAAGCTACAAAGCCCGAGAACGGCAAAATGATCTCGCTAGGAATTGGTGCAAAGAAACTCTCTACAAACATAGAAAGCATGACACCTGGGTACCCAATAACTGTAATTAAATTTACAAGCCAGTCAATAAACGAATTGATCATGGGATCATCATATCAGTTTAAATCAGTGATATGCAAAACTATGCTTCCATCCTTTGTAATTCCATTTTTTTCTACAAAACCAGAATTAACTTCTAATACATATCTATACGACCTGGATGAATAAATTGATGGACAGTAAGTATTACTACACGGAGGTTGAGCCTCTTTAATATCGACTATGAAATAATTTGAATCTACAAAAATTATATCCAAAGGTATCTTCATATCTTTCATCCAAAAGGGTGTAGAGGTGTCAGTATCAAAGACAAAAATCATCCCATCGTAGTCACCTAAATATTGCCTAAAAGATAATCCTAATTTCCTTTTTTCTTCTGTATTTGCAATCTCTACATTTACTTTTACTCTGTTGTTAGAGTTAACAATGATATCCAAATAATTATCTTCTTTAGGAATGTTCCCCTCTTGATTGCTCTCCATATCCTCGGTAGATTCTGTATCTCCATCTATGAGTTTTATGTCAAAAATCTGGAATTTGTTTTGCACAAAAAGAAATATTCCAACAACAAAAACAATATACAAAAAAAGTTTAAGTTGATTACTCATAATTAAATATACTACATTAATTTGACTCTATGTTCTAGTTTTAGTATGATAACTACCTGTAATTTCTACCCCTGAAATTTCAAATGCAAACATTCAAAAAATATCTAAATCCTTTGCACAAGGATCTGGATAAAGTGGCTTCATTTTCCGATCTTCCAGAGCTATCCCAGCTAGAAAAAGAAGAATATCCTCAACTACAGACTGTAACCAGAAGAAAAGTAAACGAAATTCAAAGATTAATACCTCGAATGGAGAAATTGGAAGAAGAACTGGAAAAACAGGTAGAAATAATTAATATGGAGTCTGGCGAGGATGATATTGTCGCTGCTAAAAAAGTATACAACCAGATACTTACTGAGATTAAAATACTTGTATCCCGTATAAATAATGAACTAATTGCGTTAGATTCTCCATACTTTGGAAAAATTGTCTTCACACCTTACGATAGCATAACTAAAAAACCATTAATCCTCTACATTGGGAAGTTTGCACTCATAGACGAAGAAACTCATATCCCAATAATCACTGACTGGAGAGCACCTATTGCCAATCTTTACTACGAGAATTCAGGGCCTTCAAATAATGTTGCTTTCATCGCTCCTGTTGGCAAACGAAAAGGAGATTTAAAGCAAAAACGTCAGTTTCAAATAGCAAGAGCAAGAATAAAAGGTATATATGATGCAAGATCCGGGAATGCTGCCGCTGATGAATTTCTACTCGCTCAATTAAACGAAAGACTTGGACAAAAACTTCAGGATATAGTTTCTACAATCCAAACTCAACAAAATGAAATTATAAGAGAGGAGATAAATAAGCCTGTCCTTATACAAGGTGTAGCAGGAAGTGGAAAAACAACTATTCTCCTACACAGACTTGCCTACCTTTTCTACACATTCAAAGAGCAGATCAAACCTGAAAGATCACTCATAATCGCACCCAATCAGATGTTCATAGATTATGTCTCCGATGTATTACCCAATTTAGGAGTCGAGAAAGTTGAAACCTTAACATACATGTTCTGGGCCAAAAAGGTACTTGGCTGGAATGATAATTACACAATTTCTCCATTAGAAGAAGATCTCGAGATAAAAGAATACAAAGGCTCGATAGAATTCATACATGTATTAGATAAGTATTTCGAAGAGTTCGAAGACAAATTATTATCGGGAATTCCCTACTCTCATAAAGAACGAATTATTCATAGATATCAGGAATTAAAATCCGAATTTCCCAATATTGATATGCCAGAGAGATTGGATTTGGCAGTAGATTATGCCTTTGCACAAAAACAATTTGAAAATGCTCGAACAGGACAAATAGATACATATTTCAACAATGAGGCAGAAAAGAGAAAAGAAATTCTTAATTATTTCAGCAGAAATGTAAATATTTACAATCTGTATAAAAAGCTGTTTAAAACTGATCTTTTAGAATCAAAGTTAAAAAATTATTCACTCAAGGCACTAAATACTGGAGGAAGAAACACATACTATCGAATGGAGGATCTCGCTCCAATGGTATACCTGCATCAAAAAATATATGGACGAAAGTTTGCAGAAAGAGATTACATCATGGTTGATGAAGCACAAGATATCAGTTACATACAATTAGCTACGCTTGCATCTATAGCAAAGAACGGAAATCTTACTATTGCAGGTGATTTGGCACAATCAATAATTCCACCTTTTTACATTAAAAATTGGCAATCTGCACTTGATCTGGTAGATACTGTTACTCAGAAACAGACTTCATTCCATCAACTTCAACGATGCTACAGAACGACTGTAGAGGTTATAGATTATGCAAATAATATATTCTTAAACAAATTCCCTGCTGGATATAAACTTCCAGAAGCAGTGTTAAGACATGGGGATCCGGTTGAAGAGGTAATGTTACCTGAAGAATTTTCCAAATGTAACAAAGGTACTATA
>CAYXLF010000047.1:0-4560 GCA_964465815.1 uncultured Candidatus Saccharibacteria bacterium | reverse complement strand
GATGGATTTAGTAACTTCACAAATGGCTTTACAGCATCTTTCTGGATCTACCCAACTGCCAATCAAAGTTACTCGAGAATTTTTGATATCGGACAGGGGCAGGCAAATGATAATATTATGGCTTATCGCGAAGGAGGAAGTTCTGACCTAGTCTTTAATATACTTACAGGTTCCACAGGTCATGCAATAACTGCAACAAATGCTATTACAAATAACGAATGGCAACATTTCGTAGTAACAGTAAATAGTAGTGCTTACGCCACGATATATAAGAATGGAACCGCTTTAACGTCTGGAACTATACAACTACCAGTAAACGAAACTCGAACATCCAATTATATCGGAAGAAGTAACTGGTCAGCAGATGCATATTACGCAGGATACATTGATGAATTAATCTTCTTCTCTAACAGTATAGGACAAACAGGTGTTGATTATCTGTATAACGATGGTCTTGGTCAAAATTTGAAAAAATTTATGGGAGATTTCTCATACAACACACTAAAAGGAGTAGGCACATACACAACTAACTTAGAATCTTTATCCTCTTCTGCAAATTATGCAGTGCAATCGTATATAGTAGATAACGGAGGTCAAACAACTTACGAGGAGCTTAAAACATTCACAACATTATCACCAAACACATCACCTACCGTAGATGCAGCTAATATAGCAATTGAAAAATATGGAGGTGATCTTTACTCCGGGCAATCATACTCTGTAGAAACAATCTACTCCGATACAGACGGCAGTACTGATCTAAGCACATTATACCTAAAACTTGACAATCCTGATGGAGACGATATTGAGATGTATGCCAGTAATTCATCTGAAGATTTGACTGATCAAACACCAACCATCTTCTCTGGAAGCTCATATATTTCAAATGCTAAATACTCCATAACTCCTTCATACGGAACTGAAAATGAAGTCAAAGTTACATGGGCATTTGATATCCTTTGGAATTGGACTGAAAGCACAAATATTGAATATGGTATCAAAGCAATAGATATCTCCAATGCAGATAGTACATATTCATATACAAACAATGACTATATATATGAGAATGATTTAACATTCACAGGTACTCTAACCGTGGAAGACTCATCGTCTAATCAGATAGTCTCAGACTCATGGTTACTTCCAAGTGAATCAATAACTCTGAGTGGGCTTACTGTCGTATATGAGAATACAACAACAATTTACCCACTCGACAAAGATTTCAATGTTACCATAACTGATACCAATTCAAATATCTGGGTAGATGGTATATCATCCGGAGGAACTTTTGCTGTATCAGTAACAACTTCCGCAACATCTAGTAATGCAGAAACTTTCTCAATAGATATCACAGGAATTCCAACTGGTGGAAACGATATTTCAGATCAATCTTTTAATTTTAAAGTCGATGCGGACGATCCAAGTATCTCCAATGTAAACAGTACAACTCACCCAGATTCGAACAAATGGTATAGTAATAACATTGCTAGAATCGTATGGGAAGCTGTAGATCTTGAAAGTGGTATAAAAAATATATTTCGATATGTCTCGGAAAGAGAAAATGAGCTTTCCAGCACTATTTTACAAAATGGAACACCTACAACATTAAGTGAATGGACCAGCGGTGTTCTTGCTAATGGTGTATGGCATTTTTATCTACTCGTGGAAGATCTCGTTGGAAATATATCCTTTGACAACATTTATCTAAAAATTGACAATTCAACTCCCGATATCGTTGATGTAACAGGTTCAAATGAAAACGTATGGCAAAACAGCGATGGAGGACCCGCAATAACCTGGACAGATCCACGTTCACTTTCTGACGATATGTTCTACATCACAACTGATGGCTCAACACCAGATAGTAGTAATTTCGCGTATGCAACCAACCAAAATGGCTACGATCTTCCAACCTTTGGGGATGGAATACATGTCATTAAAGTAATCGCACAGAATGGAGCTGGTACATATAGCGAAGTTCGAGAATTTATTATTCGATATGATGCTACACCACCAGATTCAGTTAGAAATTTTAATTCTACAGTTGATAGTCAAAATAATGTACAGCTTACTTGGGAGAATCCTAATGATAGTAGTTTTACCAAGGTTGTAATCAAAAGAGGAACATCCGCGAACACAACTTATGGTATCGTAATATATGAAGGAAACAAAACAACTTTTACAGATAGTGGCTTAAGCCAACTTACAAAATACTTCTATACAGCCATTGCATACGATAACGCAAATAACACATCAAAAGCCGTTACAACGAACATCCGAACTCAAGATATTCTTGCTCCATCTGAGATAGAGTATTTTAATATTTCTCAAGTATCTGACAATGTATTAATTAAATGGAAGAATCCAACTAATGATGATTTCGAGGAAGTTGTTTTAAAACGAGATGGAACAATAATATATGAAGGAGACCAGAATTCTTTTAATGATACATTAACAGAAGCAGGTTCATATCTCTATACTATTTCAGCCTATGATAATTCTGGGAATACTTCGAAAGAAACAAGCATGACCTTCAATTTCGTTCCTAAATCAGAAGACAAACCAACGGGAAATAATCAAACTGAAAAAATTGAAGCTACAAGAAATGAGGTTATTGAAATAAAAATTCCAATAGGGCAATTAGTTACAGCTGAACAAGTTGAAAATATTGATAAAGTAATACTCGTGATCAATAACACAGAATATGAAATGACTCTGAGTGAAGATAAAGAATATTTCACAACCACAGCAATTGCACCTGCTGTAAAAGGTCAGCACACAATTACTGCTATGGCAGTAAAAAATGGTGAAGTTATCTCCGCATACGACATGACTTTGGATGTTAAATCCGATGTAAAAGCTGACACACAATCCTTCTTTAATACATATAGTACATACATCTATGTTACCTTAGGAGTACTGCTACTAGCTTCAATCTCGCTATATGCAATTAAACATACAAAGAATCGACGTACACAGAAAACAACATAAGATATTCCATACAATGGTATATAATCAACTATGAAGTATATTCTCTCTCTAATTATTACTGTCATATTCGTAAGCATATTTCCAACTCATTTATTACAAAATGAATCTGTAGAAGCTTCCATCTCCCGAACCCCACCTACAATGGAAGAGAAGATACTTAAATATATGACTCCGGAAGAGAAAGTCGGACAATTATTTCTCTTCGGTATAAATGGAACTACATTAACACCACAAACACAGGAATTTTTAACAAAAAACCATATTGGGGGAGTATTGTTGTATGGGAAAAATGTCATATCTGCGAAACAAATACAAAAGTTAACCACAGATATACAAACCACGAACAAAATACCTCTGTTCATATCTATAGACCAAGAGGGAGGCGTGGTCTCTAGATTAAAATGGAATAGTACACTTACAATTGCTCAATCCGAGACACAATCAGCAGAAGATGCCTATACACTAGCTAAAAATAGAGGAGAAATACTTCACGACATAGGGATAAATATGAATTTAGCACCTGTAGTAGAATATATCACTGATTCTAATTCCTTCATGTATCTACGAGCTTTTAGAGGTACACAAGAAGAAGTTATACAAAAAGCAATTTCTTCTGTAAATGGGTATCGAGATTCAAATGTAGTAGCAGTGCTAAAACACTACCCTGGACATAGTAACGCTTCTCCTGATTCTCATTTCTCATTACCTGTTGTGAATATATCTAATGATCAATGGTCTGACTATATCTTTCCATTTAGTGAAATAATTAGGCAAACAAACGTAGATGGCATAATGGTAGGGCATATACAGTATCCACAAATAGATAATTTACCCTCAAGTATTTCTACTAATATAATCTCTACAAGATTAATAGAAAATTTACACTATCAAGGATTGATCATTACGGACGATATGGAAATGGGAGCGCTAAAAGATGTAGATACATATACCAATCTAGCGAAAGAAGCACTCTTAGCTGGTAACGATCTTCTAATTTACAGCACAGCAAGTGATACCGAAACCTCAATTCAACAAGAAATCTATGATTGTATACTGCAAGAAGTGATAAATGGGAATATAAATATCGATGATAAGGTACTCAAAATACTTGCAACTAAAATACAATACGGTATTTTTATTCCTAACTCTAATTAGACACCGTGTTCACCAGCTTCTGCGTCCATAGCATCCTCCTTGGTAGCATGAATAGTACCCTCAGGATGATTGGCAGGTGCATAAATAGTATATAGCTTTAGATCCTCTGAGTCAGACGTGTTAATAATATTATGCTCCGTACCTGCAGGAACAATCACGACCATATCTCCTTCAACCAATGTTTCTTCTCCGTTCATAATGACTTTCCCCTGACCACTTTCAAATCTAAAAAACTGATCAACAGTATCATGTATCTCCATCCCTATATCTTCCAATGGTTTTAATGACATAGCAACCAATTGCATGTGAGAACCTGTATACAGTACTTTTCTAAAATTTGTATTTTCACTAACTACATCTTCAATATTACTTATATATCCTGTCATAAATTTTTGTTAATAATTTATCTATTTC
>CAYXLF010000046.1:0-5152 GCA_964465815.1 uncultured Candidatus Saccharibacteria bacterium | reverse complement strand
CTTGGAACTGCAGAGCTAGTATATTGGGGACTATGGGAGCCGTCCTCTGTAATGCAACCATTGATAGATGAATACGAATCCATGCATAACGGTATAACCATTCTCTACTCTCAGCAGACATACACCAACTATGAAAGTAGACTCTACACTCGTCTCCAGCAGTCCACTACCTCCTCTGAACCAGCACCGGATATATTTAGAGTTCACAACACATGGATACCAAAATACTACAAATACCTTTACCCCTTACCAACATCAACGATGTCTGCACAGACATATGCCAGTACTTTTTACCCTACTGCTGTCTCTGACTTTACTGCAAAAGATGGAAGCATCTACGCTATGCCATTAGAAATAGACGGGTTGGTTGTGTACTACAACAAGCAGATTCTTGCGAAGGCAAACGCAACAGAAGTACCTACAGATTGGGACTCATTCATTGAATTAGCACAAGAATTAACCACAAAAACATCTACAGGCAAAATTACACAATCTGGATTAGCAATTGGAACATCCTCCAATGTCACACATGCAGCAGATATACTCTCCTTTTTGATACTACAGCAAGGAATTTCAATCATAGATGATTCAAGAACCACTGTTACTCTCAATACCACAAAAGTTGAAAGCGTAGTAGACACCTACACAAATTTTGCAATTGGAGAAAATGCCATCTGGGATTCTAGCTTAGGCTCCGACCTCAATATGTTCTATCAAGGAAAACTTGCAATGATGATTGCCCCAAGTTGGGCCGCATTTGATATTTTACAATCAGCACCTACCATTGAATTTGGTATGGCTAAATTACCACAACTCGCAGCGAATGATACCCCGATTTACTACTCTACCTACTGGGGAGAAGCTGTAAGCAAGGATTGTAGCAATCCAGAAGCAGCATGGGATTTCATAAACTTCTTGGCGCAGAAAGAACAACAACAAAAGCTTTTCTCAAATGCTGCGAAAATCAGAGCATTTGGAGAACCATACTCTCTAGTAGAACTGAACAGCGCGTTGAAAGAAAATACATATCTTTCAGCAATCGGAGATTCCGCATCTCAGATGGAATCATGGCCTATGGGAGATGAATCATTTGTAAAAGCGACTATAAATGAGATGATAACAAGCATTGTAGAAGACGATGAAGACACTCAAACAGCCCTAAAAAATGCAGAAGAAGAGATAAATACTCAACTTGCAGAAACTAATAAATAATCGCTATTATATACTTAATGAAATTTCGAAATGCCCCAAGAAAATCCAAGCGATTTCTAACAATATATCTGACGTTCTTTCTTTTGCTCTCGATACCTTTAGTAACATGGGGTGTTGTAACTGGTTCTTTTGATTTAAGGAATCTTGCATTTGATGAAATTGTTGTAAGTGATGAGAACCCTTGTGTAATTTCCTTGCCAAACGTTAACCCATACACCTTAGAGGTTGGGCAAAGCATTACCGTACAAGTAGATGCGCAACTGAAAGACTCTGGTATAGCAGAGCTTCGAATAACTGACTCCAAAGGGAATATTATCCATAGCGAGACATATGATGATGCACCAATAACACTAGCAACAAGTTTCAAATTTACACCGATGACATCAGGAATGGTTGATATGCTAGGATTGATTAAAAAAATAGGAGGAGGAAGTGTCGCATGCAAAATTAGTAGCGCCTATGATGTGCTTGGGTTAAAAGCATTGGCAAACAACAGCGCACCTGAATTCACAACTGTGCCAGCAGGATCAAAACCATCACAAGATATTACCACTGGAACAACATATGAATACACTATCCAAGCAAAGGATATAGATGGAGATCGCATAAACTATTCATATTCTTTCACCAAAGGGAACTCTTGGCTCAAACCAACAGTAATAGAGGATGGATCGAACGGTAATTTAACGATAAAGTTTCAAGGATCTACAGATGTTGCCGGTAGCTATCTTGCAAATGTATTCATTCATGATGGATACAGTAAACATCTTGATGCACAGGCTTGGGTCATAAGTGTAAGTCCAAGTCAAAATGATGTTCCATTGGTTAGAATAATAACTCCATATGCTGCCACATCAGTAAATCAAGGTTCTCCCATTAGTATCTCATGGGAGGCTTCAGATCTTAACCTCATAGCCAGATATTCCATATATCTTGCAGAAAATCCCGCAGATGAGGACAGCTGGATCCCAGTAAACGCGAATATCTCTGCACAAACAAATTCATATTTGATTAACACTTCCAATATTCCAGCTGGTACATACAAAATAGTTGTAAGAGCAACAGATAACCAAACACCTGCATTAACAGGTGCTGCGATATCATCATTAATAACAATCGTAGGTTCTTCCAATCCAAGTGATGAAGATGATGTTGCCGTAATAGCCGATCCACAGGTGACAAACATGACACCTACTACATCAGATACAATCTTCAACAAGCAGGTAACCATAAAAGCAACACTCATTGCAGGAACAAACGCAGAGATAAAGGATAATACTGTAATCATCAAATTCGACGATAAGGATATTACAGACAAGGTAAGTATCAACAAAATATCAGAAACTGAGCACACGATAATATACCAAACAGAAGAAGATCTAACAGTTGGGTTACACAAGGTAGAAGCGACATTTGAGGATACAAATGAGAAGACAGTAGATAAGAGCTGGACATTTACCATTCTTGAAGATGATAGTCAAACAACAGAAGGCTATGTCAAACTCTTTGGATATCAGGTAAGCCAAAGAACATTAATAATCATCGGAGTCGGTATTCTGGTTGTGATAATAGCAATCGTAGCACCAATAATCATCTTCTCCGTATGGAAAGAAGAACAGAAGAAAAAAGACTTGGAGCCGGAGGATAAAGGATACATACCAAACCTACCTTCAGAGCCACTCCCTACCGCAGATGTAAGTATTAATGATGTTAGAAATCTTGTACAAACAGAGCCAGAAGTAAAAAAAGAAGAAAAACCGCAAGATGTGTGGGATAACTATGCCGCTCCTTCTCCAGTAGTAGAGACTCCAAAAGAGACTGTTGTAATACCAGAACCTCCTGTTGAAATACCTACTCCAACAGCAGAAATTGTTCCAGAGCCTGTACAAGAAATTCCTCCAGCTCCAGTAGTTGAACCTGAAGTAATACAGCCAACGGTACCAGAGGTTGTTGAAGAAAAAACTCCAACCTCAACACCAGAACCAGTAATTGTAGAACCTGTCAAAGCAGAAGAGCCGCCTATGCCTACTCCACCAGAACCAGATCTTTCACAAGATCTAGACCAAACAGATGAACTTATGGCTATATACGAGCAAATACAGCAATCAGATCAAGAAGAAACGCCTAAGAATAGCCAATAATCATCGGAATTGATATAATCAGGACTATGAAAAAGCTTACATACAAAGAGATTCGTGACAAGTATATAGAATTCTTCAAAAAAAACGGACATACAGAAATTCCAAGTGCACCACTCGTACCAGAAAATGACCCTTCTGTATTGTTTGTTAATGCCGGGATGTTCCCATTAGTACCATTTTTACAAGGTGAAAAACATCCCAATGGCACCAGATTAGTAGATTCACAAAGATGTGTCAGAACTGGAGATATAGACGAAGTTGGAGACGCATCACATTGCACCACTTTCGAGATGCTTGGAAACTGGTCATTAAATGATTACTTCAAAAAAGAAGCTATCGCAATGACTTTGAGATTTTTTGTTGAGGAGTTGGGATTTGATATTAACAAGATATATGCAACAGTATTCAAAGGAGATGAAACAGCTCCAAAAGATACAGAGTCTATACAAGCGTGGAAAGATATATTCAAAGAATATGGTATCGATGCTGAAGTTGTAGACAGAATAATTGAAAATGGGAAAGAAGATAACTGGTGGGGATTAGCTACAGGTGGTCCATGTGGTCCTGATTCTGAAATTTTCTACGAGGTTAATGGTAAGAAATTAGAGATTGGAAACAATGTTTTCATGGAATATCTAAAGATTGGAAACGAGTACAAACCTTTAGGTAGACATAATGTAGATTTTGGTGGCGGTTTAGACAGAATTGCATGTGTTAGCCAAAGTGTTGATAATTTCTATGAAACAGATATTTACAAACCGATATTTGATACAGTAAAAGCGTTAGGTAAAAATGATCAATTGGAATCACAGAGAATAATTACAGACCATATTAAAGCTGCTACTTGGATTATTATGGATGGTGTAGAACCAAGTAAAACAGAGCAAGGATATATTTTAAGAAGATTGATCAGAAGAGCTGTAAGACATGGAAGAAAACTTGGAATCGAAGGCTTGTTTACTAGAAAAGTTGGAGAGGTGGCTATTAATCAATTTTCACAAATTTGGAATAAATTAGAAACAGACAGAGAAAGAATTTTAAATACACTGGAAGAAGAAGAGAAGAAATTTAGTAAAACGTTGGAGAATGGATTAAGGGAAATGGACAAATTAATAACCGATGGATCCAATCTTCCACAAAAAACATTCAAATTGTACGAAACATACGGATTTCCAATAGAATTAACGATTGAGGAATTAAAGAACAGAAATATAAAGTTCAATGAAGTTATGCTTCTTGAAGGATTCAGAGAAGAGCAAGCAAAACATCAAGAACTCTCCCGAACCGCATCCGCAGGACTGTTTAAAGGAGGTTTAGCAGACACATCAGAGATATCTACTAAATACCACACTACAACACACCTACTCCTTGCAACATTAAGAAAAGTCCTTGGTGATCAGGTATATCAAAAAGGAAGTAACATCACGCCAGAAAGATTAAGATTTGATTACCCAAGTGATACGAAGCTAACACCAGAGCAAGTAAAGCAGGTGGAGGATATGATAAATGAACAGATACAAAAAGGATTACCTGTAACATATGAAGAATTACCAAAAGAAGAAGCTCTGAAACTAGTACCATATGCCGCATTCAGCGAAAAATATGGAGATATCGTTAAGGTATATTACATCGGCGACAAGTCTAATTCCTATTCCATTGAAATTTGCAACGGGCCACACGTACAAAACACATCAGAACTTGGCAAATTCAGAATCGCGAAACAAGACAATGTTGCAGCAGGTGTAAAAAGAATTAAAGCTGTATTAGAATAAAGAATGGTAAAGTACCCAATATTAGCA
>CAYXLF010000045.1:0-5250 GCA_964465815.1 uncultured Candidatus Saccharibacteria bacterium | reverse complement strand
TTTTAATCTTAATATATTTAGATAAAATAGCGTGTGGTGAATATATAGCTAAGAAATATTTTTCTCATGTATATTCAAATGGTATGCATTGTGTTTCTAATTTATTGATTAGAGATAGAATGCATATCCATTTGGATAAGCAATTTCGAAAGAAATTCAAAAACTTATGTTTTTTACAAGGAGAAGAAAATGGACGCAAAGAAATTCAGAATTGGCAACAAATCTTACACGCAAGTGTTGGATGGCGACGTTCGCGATACCGATATCCTCTTCCAAGGGGACCTTTATCGTGAAGATCAGCCTGATGCACAGCCTGCAAATGCAACCCCTGCGCCTACCACGCAACCTGCAACTACAGCACCTGCATCGACGACGACCCACCATTGGTACAATGGGATCACTCCCAGACATGTCCTTGAATGGATCGCCGTGCTGTTCGTTATTGCATTAGCAATTGTCGCAATCATCGTTGTTGCGAATATTCGCATTGCAGCGCAACAGCCAGTTTCGCCTACAACCGGTGACTCAAATACCGTCGAGGAATCAACCTATGATGTGTGGACGAATCACGGGACCTGGTCACTTGGTGGCCCAGATTCTTTCGGTGTAGGTTCTGAACGTGGAAGCGATTTGTTCACAGATCCCTCAAAAGGATCGCTCACCCTCAAGGTGAATCCAAGTGAACCGACCTGCCTCCTTCAATATGGGACAACCCAGATCTATACGGAACCCTTTACCGCGAGTTTTACAAACGGTGACGTTGGTGCCGGTTTTCGGGTTATTGCCCAATCGTATTGGAATGAGCTACAAAGTTCTGACGGAGCTTACAACCTCTGCTGGGATAGATAGTCTCTTCCTCTAGGCCTTACCTGGTAAATTCTTAACTTGGTTCCGGTTGGAGGGATAAATATGTCATTAACATGACGCTCCCTCCAACCAAAAACCATCACCACACGCTAAGATCTTATGAGATTAATAAAGTATCTCACTGATGAGTCTTACAAGGACGAAAAGATTAAACAATTAAATAGAATACAGATAAAAGAACAGGGTAACACCTGTTCTTTTTTTTTGCTATTTAAACACCTTCCTAACCAATTCAAACATCCCCATAAATACCTTAGGAGGAAATATACTCAATACATATGCCCCCATGGTTTCAATCTTCCATTTAATATATTGTCCTACACTAGGTTTAATACCCAATTCCTTTATAGCCCATCTTCGGATCTCATTAGTCTTCTTAAAATGATCTACCATTTTAGATTGAGATTCAGTATTAAAGGTCATACGGTATTTAAGAACTGTATCAGGGAGATTATGGAATGTTCCAATTTTACTCAGTAAAAAGAAAAATTTTACATCTTCAACCTTCCACATATTCTCGGGATACAGACCAACTTCTTCCACAGAGGATTTTCTCAACATAACTGCAGGATGGGCAAAAGGCATAAACAAAAACATATTTCTCTTTATATCCTTATCCTCAATAGCATATTCTCTATGTCCCGTAATCTTGCTCTCTGCATCTATGATATCTATCTGTCCTCCCACAGCAACACAGTCCGAATTATTCTCTAAATACTCTATTTGTTTTTCCAATCGAGTAGGGTACATAACATCATCCGCATCTATTCTTGCAATATATTCTCCCTTCGATTGCCTAATTCCTATGTTTATGACATTTCCTAATCCATTCTGTTTAGATACAGAAATTACTTGAATACGATTATCCTTTTTCTCATATTCCCGAAGAATGTCTAGTGTACTATCTTTACTCTCATCGTTAACAATGATGATCTCAATATTCTGGTATGTTTGATTAATACAGCTATCTAACGCTTCTTTAATATACCTCTCTCCGTTGTGTACAGGTATGACTATGGATACCAAAGGGTTATTGTCTGTCATATTTTCTTCGTTTAAACATCTTAACTAAAATGAATACAAGTTCTGATACTAAGAGTATATATCCTAAATATCCTAAAAGATTAGGCCAATAGATGATATATACGTTATTAAATTCTACATTAGAGATATCCCAACCTTGTTTCCATCCATTCACAGTTACCTTGGCTTTAAGTATCTCCAGTTTGTCTGTTACAGCCAACCAACCACTATCTTCTGCCTGAGGAATGGTGAGGATGGCGTTGCTATCCGTATCGGTAGCTTCTACCTTGTAGAATGTAGAATAAACTGAAGAACCTATCGCCTGTGCCTTCAATTCAGAAGTCTCATTTTCTTCAGATCCATTATATTGAATATTTAACCAGGCGTCTGGGATATTCATAACTATGAAATGCTTAAGAACATTAACTGTATCCGTGGCATAACTTGTGCTGTTGTAGGACGCATCCAAATTTGCATATCTTGAAGAAGATCTAAATAATCTTGATTCCGCACTCGCTTTATCATCAAAGAAGATATCATCAATCCAGCACTTGTCATCTCCTTGGTATGTTAAACATACAGAAGCTGGTATATTTGAAAGATTTTCTCCCTGCCATACCCACAGATATTCCTTATCTGGCGAGGTATAGAGGACATTCTCGTATTGATTCAGGTACTGTCCATACACCTCCTGAGTCATACCTTGATTAAAATACACCTTGAATATCTCATCACTAAAATCAGACTTATTTAATGCCCAAAGAGCTTCAGAATTCTGGTAGTCATATATGAATGAGTTCTTCCCATAGATCACAGGGATTTTGATCTCAACCTCATCACCATACATAACGGAGGCAGCGAGTAGAGAATCTTTGAAATCCTCAGATACAAGAGGATGCTCAACAAAAGAATTGGAAAGCTCTAGCGATACATTCCTTATGGTTACTTTTGATTTTTGATTCGTAGCATTAAGTGCATATACAGAGATTGAAAGATCTTCCGAGTTGGATATTAATTCTGGGATTAAGATTTCTTGTGCTCCATATCCATCTTTAGAATTAAAATACTTGTCCTTGTTTAAACATTTCTTCGAAGAATTAGAGTAAAGACAGACACCTATTAAGGATTCATCTGATGATTCCCAGTTAAGAGATATCTTTGCTGCATATTGTTTGCCATAGTCCAAAGTTAATTTGCTTTGCAGACAAGGTAGATCTGAGGTCCCTTCTATTATAAATCCTGAAGCTATTTTTTCTGGGATTACACTACTAAACGCAGAGAACTGGTCACCTGAGCAATCTCCCGCAGGTCCTTCTGACAACTTAGTCGTCAAATCCATGCTCTTAAAAGAAGAGTCGGAAATAGTATATAGAGAGGAGATAGCACCCCAGTAGCTATCAATCGTGAGCCCACTGCGAATATCTTGCTCTTTGAATACATAATTTGATGCAACAAGGTAGTCAAACGTACCGATTGCCCCGAAATCTTTCTTGCTTCGCAAATCTAAGCCTGCGACAATTGGAATAGAAGGGGACGTAATTAGATGAGAGCTTTTAACAGAGATACTCGTTGGCAATGAGTACTGATCTAAGGCTTTAGGATCTAGAGTTAGGAATGTTGTATTACCCGTGTATGTGATCGTTTTATTAATGTATTGATCAATACTGTTCACAGGAACACTATCATTAAATATATCAATACTTGTGTTAGAAACAGAAACAGCATTTGTTTCCGGATTCAACTTGTAAAGTTCGAGGAAGTCATCTTGCCATACTAGCTCCCAATCTTTCAAATATGTACCCAAAGACTCCCAATTCAGTGCATGTCCATAACGACCTTCAATCAAACTCCTATCAACGAGTACATACTCCACATCATAGCTCAGAAGAGCTTGTGTGAATCTCTGTCCATTCCCAGCTTCAAATAGATTCTCTAGCTTTAACATGGCGCCTTCTCCATAGGAGGAACCTATGGATAGAGACATATCCATTAACGGATTAGGGATTATATATCCCAAAAACTGTGAGCCCACAAAGCCCCAATTGTACTCTCTAAAGTACCCATTGTTGGCAGGTGGAGCATAATATATTCTCCCATCAGTATCATTTTTTAAATACTCTTCTAGTTGATAATACTCATCTGGGAAGGATACTACGGCTCTTTTAGTAAATAGATCTCCGGTGAATAGATATTCAGCATAGAATAGGGAGCTTGCAGAAACCAACACAGAAAGTAGCACTATTGGGGCATATTTCCACTTACCCTTCAAGAAGGAACCAAGGAAATTAGCAAAAAGCAAGAAGCCTATTCCTGCCGTTAGCACCAAGGTTATTAGATACGGCTGTAAAAGCTTTGAGGATACCCAACGGAATACCTCCTTAAATATGGGGATATTGTTTTGCAGCCATATATATACATCTCCCAAAGGGCTATTTTGATTCTTGAGTAAGAATAGGCAGCCCAGCATTACAACCCAAAGTGGCAACAGAGAGATTTTTTTCTTAGCGATAACAAAAACTAAACCTAGCACAGAAAAGAGTAGGGGGATATACCCTATTACCTTGTAAAAATCATATTGGTTGTAATCTGTAGAAAAGGGGAATATATATGACCCTGTATTAGGATCATCTGTTGTTCCTAACAATCTTGTGAAGAACCTAGCTGAATTACCAATGGTCATCATATCTTTTTCCAAATCAATAGTGCTGGCTGTGATGCTTCGATTGGTGTATGACCCTATCAGATTGTTACTAGCAGAGATTGTATAGCCTACAAATGGGAGAAGCCAGAATAGTTGGGTTACCAACACTACACAGATTGTTAATATGATTTTTTTAATTTTGTACTCAAACAAAAATCCAAAGAAGATTACAAAGAAAATTATCAAAACTATATCGACAAAGAACAATGTTGCTATGACCGAGGTAGCTGTAAACAGGATTAAGGCTAGAAATAGATACAGTAGTCGTAGATAGGACCAGTTTTCAAACAGAAGATATATACAAAGGATTACCAGAGGCAGGAATCCAAACTGGGTTATATATGGCATCATGTTAAAATTAAACACCCATGCAGTCCAAAGGGTTGTGAGATAGAGAACACCCGCGATTAAGAATGAGACTTTTGCGAATTTTGTTTTTACAAAATCCCTTACCAAGAAATACGTAAGGAATGCTGTAGAGAAGGTACCTACCCATATACTCAGCAAAGAAAAGATCTGTGCAACAGAGCTGTTGGGTAATAATAAGTCCATAAAGCCCAATAAACCTGCCCTAAATATATCTGCTTGTTCGCTATCTGATGCAAATCCTAATACTCTGTAACTTCTCCATGCAGGAGATATTAATGATCTTAATATTG
>CAYXLF010000044.1:0-5352 GCA_964465815.1 uncultured Candidatus Saccharibacteria bacterium | reverse complement strand
ACCCCTGGTGCCACAAACCAGTGCTCTAACCAATTGAGCTACATCCACCATAACGATCGTATTATACAGTATATGATATCAATAATTAATACTTGAACAATCACATATATTCTCTGTGGAATATGCCGAATTCTTTAATCCATTAGAAAGCATCTCTTTCCCATCATCATCCATATACAAGAAAGGACATTCATATCTCTCATTCTTCGTATTCTCCAGAATCAAATGTATATTCTCTGACTCTGCATAACCCAAAATATCCCCTTTCATAACATAATCCCCTACTACATAATTCATGTCTGTAACGCTATTAATATGCACCAGTACTTTGGAAGAAGGTTGTATAACTACACGATTGGTTTCTGAATATACGTTCGTTATTATCCCTGATATAGGAGCTAAAATTGGTGCCTTCTCCTTTACCTGTATATCTATTCCATTACTATTATTTATACAAAATGGGATAACCCCATCCTTAGAATACCTCATTAAAGTACTATCTACAGGCATACCTAATACAATATTTTGATTATCTATCCCATTTGCATCTGCCATCTTTGGTAGATAGATAAATCCAAAAATAATAGAAGCTATAAATATTAGACCGATAAACACGAATATTATGGCAGTATTTTTCATCTTAAATCTCCTTATTTGGAATTAAACCTACAATACGCATACCATTCTCTGTAAATTCTACATCATCGACTCTTAATACATCACCTAATGCTGATAATTTCTCGTTAATCGTAGATTCCAAAGCAGCTTCAACATAATCTTGTAAAGATTTCGGAATACTAATATTCCCAATCTTTACATCATACAAGTTCGTATAGATACTGGTGTTAGTAGCTCTCGATATATTCCCAGACGCATATACCGGAAACGTACTACCTTTATATGTCAAGATTGCCGATATTTCAGCCTTATCTTCACTAAATTTGACCTCGGTATTTTTAAATAGCACAGATCCCAGATTGGTAGTGGATGTATTCACAAATGCAGTTGCTTGTGCACTTGTAATTATTACATCTGCAGCGTCAGTCTCACTAGCTGTTGCACTGAGATTCGTAATCAGTGTGTCTAAGTCGCTCTGTGAATATGCGACATTCAATTCTATTTGTTTAGCTAGTCCTGATGTGATTCGTTTATATACCCAGTACCCACCACCAATAACGGAAAATATTAAAAAAAGAAATATTAGAAAAGCAATCAAACAACCATGCGCTTTCTTTTGATGTTCTTCTGGCTTCTTTGCAGTTTCTTCCATCTCTGTGAAATGTAAATTATTTAATATTGTATATCATATTACTTTACTGTAACAGATTTTGCTAGATTCCTTGGCTTATCAATATTATTCCCTAATTCTTTAGACAAGAAATATGATATTAATTGAAATGGAATGATATTGGAAATATTCGTAATCTCTTTTACCTGTGGAATGTCTAGGAAATAGTCAAAGACTGCTAAATTGCTAAATTTTTTATCTCCAACCCCTATTGTCATTGCACCACGAGCTTTTACCTGTTCCATACCTGAGATTAAATCTTTGCTATCAATATCATCCGAAATTATTCCAAAAACAGGGGTATCTTTTGTTATTAAAGCTATAACCCCATGCTTAAGCTCTCCGGCCATAAAGCCTTCAATATGTTTATAGGAGATCTCTTTAATTTTGAGAGCACCTTCTAATGCAGTATATGCATTCTCTCCCTTACCTAAAACGAAGAGATGCTCATGATTCTTCAGCTTCTTGCTTAATAGTTGTATATCTTGATATCTTTGGGAATTAAAATATTTTTTTAAGTTGTCGGAAAGCATTTGTATATTTGAAAGGCCATTTTGTAAGTTTCCAATAATGCTTTTAGACAATGTATATCCCCATGCACATTGTGCTGTAAATACCTTTGTTGAAGCTACACATATCTCGGGACCAGCATTAGTGTAGTAAGGGTAATCAGACATTCTTGAAATGGTAGTACCTAGCATATTTACTATACTTGCAATCTTGCATCCAAGTTGTTTAGCCATCTCTAGTACCTCAATAGTATCTGCAGTTTCTCCACTTTGAGAAGTGGCGATTATGAGGTCATTTTTATCGAGTATGGGAATATATGATTTAAATTCATAACTTCTAACATCTTGTGCGTCGATATTAGCAATGTTCCTGAGGTAATAGGCGATCTGACCTGCTGCAAATCCTGCTGTCCCCGCTCCTACCACATACACACGGTGTGTTTTTTTAACCGCATTAACTAAGGATTTGAAGTCTTTATCTGTGTATTGAGTCGCATAAAGAATAGCATCCTGCTGTTCGACTATCTCTTTTATCATGAAATGTTCATATTTCCCCTTCTCTATATTCGTGTATGTGTTTTTGAGTTTTAATATTTTAATATCCTTTTCTTTCTTGGTTAAGATATTTTCTATACTTAATGTTCCATCTTGTATTTTTATGAAATCATAATCATCTATTAACACCACATTATTTGTATAGGGTGCAAAGGAAAGTGAATCGGAAGCAATATATATATCTTTTTTGTCTATGCCTACCACAAGTGGAGAACCGTTACGTATAGCTAATATATTGCCATCTGATTTCATAGCAACAACGGTATTTCTACCCTCTAAATGCTTAAAAGCTTGCTTAAATGCACTCTCGAAATCAGAAGATGTTTTTAGTTCTTCTTCTATTAATTTTACTATTACCTCTGTATCTGTTTCTGTCGTGAATTCGTAACCTTTTTTCTTAAGCTGTGTTTTTAATTTATCGAAGTTCTCAACTATTCCATTTTGTACCAATGTAAATGAATGATCTGTCGAGATATGTGGATGTGCATTGTTCGTTGTTACACCTCCATGTGTTGCCCATCGGGTGTGTCCTATTGCGGTTGTGGCTTGTGGTAATTGAGCTAAACCTTTTTCAGGTTTAATCTCTCCAGTTGTCTTAAATATTGTAATTTCATTCCCTTTATTAACAGCTATTCCCCAGGAATCATACCCTCTATATTCTAATCGTTTTAAGCCTTGAAATACTAAATCATTGGCAATTTCCTTGCCGGTGTACCCAAAAACTCCGCACATAGTAGTGTTGTCTTAAATTATCTGTTTTATTTGGGAACACTAGCTATATTTTTGTGTGTTTGTTATAGCCTTCAGGCAAGTGTATTGCCTAGGAGTACCCGCTGATTCTTTCGATAGCTCCTACCTCGTTGTACATTCCTTAAATGTACCCAGTCGCTAGATATGAATTAAATATCCCTATCTTTAGGGTACAGGAGTCTATTAGATTTTGCAATTAAGATTTCACCTAATATTCCACCAATAATTGCTGTAAAAAGTTGTATTGCACCCATTGTAGTGAGGAATATTTGAGGAATATGAAGTGTGTTTACAAGAATGTATGCACTGGAGAAAAGAAAAGAGGCTTTCAAAAGTGCAGATAGTATAACTCTTAGAAATTTTGATCTGCTGTATTTAAATGAAAGCACATAGATTAAATTTCCTATGGCTATGAAAGGTATCATATAGATTAAGTATGGTGTGAACGTTCCAAAGAGCACTCCGTTAAGTAAAGAGGATATAGAAGGTATGAATATCAATGGAACGATCTTTTTTATCTCAAATCTTGAGATTGAAAGTATTAAGAGGAAATTTATAATACTTCCGATTAATAATTGTGGCTGTTTAAACAAAAATGGAACACAAAATGCAATTGAATATATTAAAGCAATTTGAATATTTTCATTTAGTAAGAAAGCCTTTAGAGATTGTTTATTGAGCAGTACCATTCCCTATTATATACCAAACTTCATGGTAACCCTAGAGCTACCCCACTATCCTTCTGTTTGTGATTTGTTGTATATTTTACCTATGGAATTTAGGGATGATGAAAAATATTTATGCATGTTGGCACCCTCTTTTGTTGCAGAATTTGATTATCCAAATATTGTGTATAGGTTAAGGATGCTAGGATTTGACGAAGTTGTAGAGTTAACCTTTGGAGCAAAGATGGTGAATCTTGCATACTATGAAATCCTGAAGGAAAGTATAGAAAAGGGTGAAAAGAAAACATGGATTTCTTCTCCATGTCCAACTCTTGTAAATATGATTCGTACAAAATTCCCTGATCTTACAACAAATTTAATTCCAGTTTTGTCCCCAATGGGAGCGATGGCGCTAATATGTAAGAAATATTATCCTGAATACAAACTGATTTTTGTTGGACCATGTATAACGAAGAAAATGGAGGCTGAGGAACTTGGTTCCGTGGACGGAGTTTTAACGTTTAAGGAATTGAATGATCTTTTTGCAGAGAAAAATATACCTGAAAAAATTTCTGATTCCAAATATTGTGTGACTTTTGAGAAATTTTATAATGACTATACAAAAATTTATCCTATATCCGGAGGATTATCTTCTACTTTGCACTACAAAAATATTTTAAAAGAAAAGGATATTTTAGTTATGGAAGGTGTTGAAAATATTGTTAAAATACTTTCTGAATTTAAAGATGGTATGTACAAGAATTACAAATTCTTAGATATTCTAACTTGTGAGGGTGGATGTATCAGTGGTCCTGGTATGATCGGAGAAGGAAGCGTGAAAGAACGAACAAAAAAGATTATGGAATACCGAGAATATGCAAGGCAATATGAACAAGATCTTGGAAGATCAGGAAAGAAACTTTTGGTTGAAGATATTAATTTTAGAAGGGATTTCTAATGAACGAATTCATGAAGATAGCTATAGAGGAAGCTGAATATGGAATTAAAAAAGGGCATGGTGGTCCTTTTGGGTGTGTGATTGTCAAAGATGGAAGAATTGTTGCCAAAGCACATAATGAAGTTATTCGTCGAAAAGATGCTACTAATCATGCTGAGATTCGTGCGATACAGATTGCTTCTAAAAAATTAAGAAACTTTGATTTGTCTGGTTGCGAATTATATGTTACTGGAAAGCCTTGTCCCATGTGTCGACATGCAATTATGTGGGCTAAGATTTCAAAGGTCTACTATGGTTGTGACTATGCTGATGCTCATGTAATCGGATTTGCTGAAGAGACTGGAAATGTAGATGGATATATGGAAATACAGATAAAGAAAGATGTGTGTAAAGAGGTATATGACAGATATATTAAAACTTCTCCAGTTTTGTACTGATATATAGTACAATTGATACTAACTTGTAAAACTCCTGCGAATGAAAGCCGTAATAGCAACTGCTGGATATTCAACACGTTTTCTTCCTGTGTGTAAAAGTGTGCCTAAGTCTATGCTACCGATTTTAGAGGTTCCAATTATCCATGAGATAGTTAAGGAATGCGTAGAGGCGGGTATTACAGATGTAATA
>CAYXLF010000043.1:0-5445 GCA_964465815.1 uncultured Candidatus Saccharibacteria bacterium | reverse complement strand
CGAAGTATCCAGCACAAGCACTCTGTGGGCTGGAGATATAAGGCACCACATGTCGTAAGACAGTTTAAGCCTAATCTTAGAAACATAGACCTAGACATCGATGGTGAAGTAAAGAATGTTACTGTCTGTATGAAGTGCTACAAGAAGCTTAGAAAAGAAGCTGAAGAGAAATAACCTTCCTGCGTGAATTTACTCTCGTCATATCCCAATTGAAATGGTAGAATCAGTTTATGAAACTGTTTGATTCTTTTTGGGAACTTTTAACTTACGATCTAGGTATAGACTTAGGTACTGCCAATACCATGGTATATATGAGAAACCACGGCATTGTGGTATCTGAACCTTCTGTTGTAGCTATAGATAAACGTACTAAAACCGTACTCGCAGTGGGTAAGGAAGCTAGACAGATGATCGGTAGAACACCGGCCAATATAGCTGCCGTGAGACCTCTAAAGGACGGTGTAATCTCGGATTTTGATACTACTCAAGCTATGATTCACCATTTTATACACCGTGCACATTCATATTTTGGTAATTCTTTTAAACTCCCGCGTCCAAGAGTAATCATAGGCGTCCCATCTTCTGTCACAGAGGTGGAGAGGCAAGCTGTGATCGATGCTGCAAAGACAGCAGGAGCCAGAGAGGTTTTCATTGTTGAAGAGTCTATGGCAGCTGCCATTGGCGCAGGATTGCCTGTAGAAGATGCCTCTGGGAGTATGATCGTAGATGTTGGCGGTGGAACATCAGATATTGCAGTATTTTCACTAGGAGATATTGTGGTTGATAACACAATCCGAATTGCAGGAGATGAGATGGATCAAGATGTTATCAATTACGTCAGAGAAAAGTACAATGTACTAATAGGAGAGAGAAGCGCAGAGGACGTAAAGATCGCAATTGGATCCGCAATTCCACTAAAGAAAGAAGCTAAGATGGCTGTGCAGGGTAGGGACTTACTTACCGGCTTGCCAAAAACTGTTGAATTAAGCAGCGTAGAGGTAAGAGAGGCCATCATGACATCAATATACCAGATAACAGAGGCAGTAAAAGATGCGATAGAAGATACACCCCCAGAGTTACTAAAAGATCTTTTAATGTCAGGTTTACATCTTACGGGTGGTGGTGCTCTAATCAGAGGATTGGATTCATATTGGACTCAGGAATTAAATCTGCCTGTCAAAGTAGTAGATGATCCACTTTCCGCGGTAGCAAGAGGTACTGCTGCTATGCTAGATCATATTGAACTTCTCGAAAGGATTCAGAGATCTTGGAATGAGTTGGTTTAAACGCTATGAAAATAAATACGGAAGAAAAAAAACAGAGACACGAAATTGTCGTATATGTTTCCGCTTTACTCGCCTTACTCTTTCTTTTACTAGATGGAATATGGAGAATTGATGCTGTGAGAAATGCCATTGCATTTGTTGTACAGCCCGCTGTATTCAGTGCAAATAGTGCAGGAGGAGCGGTTAGGTCGTACTTAGAGACTTTTGCTCAATTGGGAAAGTTTAGAAAGGAATATAATGAACTTAAGGCGCAAATCTATAACACAGAATCAAAATATGCTGAATATATGGTTCTTGTAAATGAAAATGAAGCTTTGAAAAAGCAAGTTTTGGTTAAAGATGGGACTTCTGAGTATGCTATGGCAGGAGTTTTGAGAGACGATGCAATTGGAACTATGCTGATAGATAAAGGCAGTGAAGATGGTGTCAAAGAAGGGGATGTTGTATCTGTGGGGAATACCTTCATAGGCTTAGTAACTAGAACAGATCCTAAAGGAAGTTTAGTATCCTTGCCAGTAGATCCAAATTCTCATTTTGAGATAGTAGTCCTTAAATATGGTCCTAACACAAGTACCAATATACTAAGCAAAGGTGTCGTTAGTGGCTCTGCAGAAGGAATTCTTGTGGAAAACATATCTATGAATTCTGATGTCCAAAATGGAGATGTTGTATATATTAATGACTCCAAGGTTGGAGGGTTCTTAGCACTTGGATACATAGTAGGCTTGTCAAACAATCCTGCTAGCACTTACAAAACAGCATATGTGTCACCTGTTTTAGATTATGATACATTGATGAATGTTTTTGTTAAAACCAATTAGTTAGATATAAATAAAACAATGATGATGGCAATTACAATCCTATTATCCTTACTCACTATCTTTTTAGATAGCTTTTTTGTTGCACTCGCAAACTTTAGAATTTTACCTATCATAACAATCGCTCTGTATGGAAAAATTAACTGGAAATACCTCATGATTACGATCTCTTTGGTATCAATTGCTTTAGATGTTGTATACCACTATGTTTTGGGTACAAACCTTCTAATATTGGTAATAATACTTTTCCTTGGAAAAGTCGTATCACTACTCATTCCATGGGGGTATAACTTAGGGAGCTATATTCTTAAATACGTTGGATTCACCTTGTATTATGTATTGTTGGCGATCATTCCGTCGTTAATCTCTACTGGAGTGCTAGGATTGATTTCGTGGGGGAATATAGGAGGAGCTTTTTTGAAAGGCATATTTTCATTAGTCATCTGTCTAGGTATTGATGTGGTGTGGGGAAGAATTCGTAGTAAAGGTGATTCTAACAAGTTAAAATTGATTTAAGTATGGAACTGAAATTCTCTAAAAAAATTCAATTTAAGAAAAACAATTCTAATGGGAAGGTTGTCTTAAAAAAAGTTGATGTCAAAAACGGAGTTAAAAAACTGCTTTCAGCATCAAAAGGTGTTGAAAAAACATCTAAATGGAACTATATTCTTGCCTTTGTCCTATTCTTCGGAATCTTCGCTGTCCTCTTGTGGCAGCTGTCTGTATTGCAAGTTGAACATGGAGAAGAGCTGTTGGCACAATCTGAAGATAACCAGGTGAGAGTAGAGAACACATCCGCTTTGAGAGGTGTAATTTTCGATCGTAATGGAGCAAAGTTAGTTGAGAATGTAACTTCCGCAAATCTATATGTAATGATCGATAAATACATTGAAGAGGACGAGGTGGATGGCGCTTCATTGCAAGCTTCGTCAGATACCCTAGAGGGTATATTGGGAAACCATTGGAAGAAAAACTCTAGTGCAGAAAAAGAATACAAGACTATATTTGAAAGGATATTGGATATACATAATGAGAGTCCATTTTTTACAGATATTCTAATTGCTTCAGATTTGAGCAATGATGAGATCATAAAAATAAAAGCAGAAAATCTACTGGGAATATATGTTGATGAAGGTAGCAAACGATCCTATCCATACAAAGATATTGTCGCGAGTATACTTGGGTACACAGGAGATGTAACTGCTGAGGATTTGGAGAACTTTGATTACTTAAACTCAATAGATGTCGTAGGTAGAACGGGAATTGAACGTGAATACGACAAAATACTTGCAGGTATCGATGGCCAAATTGCTTGGGAGGTGGATTCTCTGGGAAAGAAGATCTCGGAAGATGGACTTGAGCTCTCGAAACCAGTAGCTGGTAAAAATATCTACTTAACGTTAGATATTGAGCTACAAAGTAAACTGTACGAGGCAGTAAAAAAGGGTGTTGTGGATTCTGATGCTACAGGTGGTGCTGGAATAATAGAGGATGTCTCCACGGGTGAGATATTAGCGATAGTTACATATCCTAGCTATGACAATAACTTGTTTGTAGGTGGGATTTCGATTGCTGACTATTCTACATTGCTCAATGACAAGGCTAATCCATTAATGAACAGAGCAATCGCGGCTCAAGTGCCTGCAGGCTCTACATTCAAAACAATTGTAGCTACAGCAGCTTTGGACGCAGGAGCTATAACTAGATATACGTTGTATACAAGTCGCGCAGGGTACACATTTTCCAATGGTGCCTCTTTCCAAGAGTATCACAACCATTCATATGGTACTTTGAATGTGGTTGGGGCTTTAACAGTCTCTTCTAATATATATTTCTGTGAATTGATCAGAAATTGGAATATGGATGCTTTAGTACCATATCTTGAGAAATTTGGTATAGGGAGTTTGACAGAGATTGATATCCCAGGAGAGATGGCGGGTAGAGTACCATCTCCGGCAAACAAGATGTTGCTAGCTAACTCTACTAGCCCATGGTTAGACCCTATCTGGTATCCAGAAGGAGATTCTTGTAACTCCGTCATAGGGCAGGGTATAACCTTGGTTACTCCGATCCAGATGTCGAATTGGATGGCAGCAATTGCTAATGAGGGGACACTTTACAAGCCACATCTTGCTAAATATTTTGTTGATGAAAGTGGTGAGAAGGTGGATAGCAAAATTGAGGTTTTACAAAACAGTATCGCTAGTAAAACTGCGTTTGATGTAACTAAAGAAGGTATGTGGTCTGCAGTAAATGGATCGGGTGCGTCAATCGCTTCGCTTTCAGGATTAGGAACACAGGTGGCTGCCAAAACAGGTACTGCAGAGTTTGGGGCACTTAACAAGGATGGAAGCTACGAGCATACGCATTCATGGGTAGGTGGTTTCTTCCCATATGACAATCCCAAATACTCATTTACCATATTTTTAGAAGATGGTGGAGAGAGTATCAATGCAGTCAGAGTTATGCGCGAAATGATCCAATGGATGGTACAAAACGGTAAGATTTAGCTTTTGGGGTAGCCCTAGGGCTACCCTGCATTACTCGGAGTTAATCGTTTTGTAATGTTGATATGGCAGTATGGGTTATGCAGGTAAATATTCAAGGTCCTAGTTATCCGGAGCTTCTGAGGGAGATACACAATCCTCCTAGGAATCTTTTCTGCAAGGGTAATGTGGAGCTTCTTTCCAAAAGATGTATCACTATTGTCGGTACTAGAGAATCAACAAGGTATGGTTACTCCGTGTTGAATATGCTGCTAAAGAAATATATCGGGTTACTAGATGTCTGTATTGTGAGTGGCATGGCAAGAGGTATCGATACGGCCGTGCATAGTAGGTGTCTTGAATTTGGTATACCCACAATAGCTGTGATAGCGGGAGGTATAGAGAATATATACCCAATATCAAGTACATATATATATGAGGAGATTTGCAAAAAAGGGCTTGTAGTTGCGGAGTATGATGGAAGGGTCGAGATGCATAAGGGAATGTTCCCAATGAGGAATAGAATCCTGGCCGGGATCTCTGATACGACAGTTGTAATAGAGGCGGGGGCGAAAAGCGGTTCGCTTTTAACTGCCAACTTGGCACTTGAGTTCGGAAGGGATGTTTTTGTTGTGCCTGGGAATATAGACAAAGAATCGTCACATGGGTGTAACATGCTCATAAAGCAGGGGGCGGAAGTTATAACTTCACCCGAGGATTTCATGGCAATTTTAGGGCTTGAGAGCCACCAATTTAAGATGATATAGCTAGGAGATAATTTGTATACATGTTTGACAATAGTAATATCTTTAATGTATTTTAAGTGGACTTACAAATGGCAAATACTAAATCAAC
>CAYXLF010000042.1:4280-5476 GCA_964465815.1 uncultured Candidatus Saccharibacteria bacterium | reverse complement strand
GGGCATTATTTAATTACCTTAGAATATAGCACAGAAAGAAGAAAAGTGTCCAATAATACCGACTCCACTCCGAACCTTCCTTCAATCGTGCCCCTCATACTATATAATAAATTATGAATATCAGAGAAATATATAAAATTGCAGATTCGAAAGAATCTTACAACAAAGAAGAATTGCTTAAAATAGTTCAGGACACCTCTCAAAAATTTACTGGAAAAAGATTTAAAGATCGGATACCGACAAACAATTGTCATAATAGAATTACAATCCTATTCCCTATATATAACGAAGAAGATTTTCTCAAATATTCCCTGACTTCTTTCTTTGAGTCATATGCCTTCGGGGGCACTTCTTATCAGGTCGTATTCTTCCTCAACTCATGCACAGATAATAGTATGCAAGAGACAACCCGAGTATTAAATAATTATAAAACTATCACAAGAGAGGAATTCAATCTAGAACAATATAAAACCCTTGGAGATCCTGGCCTTAACAAAAAATTCTTATACGCAAAAGACTCAAATGCCTACTACTACATTTTGGACTCAAAAACAAAGGGCCGCGTGAATGCACTCCGAGTAGCTACAACCCTCGCGAATATGAACAATTCTCAAATTATTATATCTTTTGATAGCGACTTTATCCTGGATCCATTAGCTATCTACACCCTATCTAAAGAATCTCTCCACCATATTGCCCAAAGACACGAGACGGTTGCTATCACAGGCTCCCCTATTGTTGTAAATAAAGACAAAGGTAACCTAACAGAAAAATTTCTAAGAAACCATCTTGTCTGGGCAGATCAAAAATACAATTCTCTCTCCGGTTGCTGCCTTGTTTTAGACCCGGCATGGTTATCGAAAAACTTAGAAAATAACATTATAGAGGATTATACACTTGGGGTTAAAGTAAGATCACAAGGATACAAAGTTTTGAGAATTGATAACGCTAGAATGTGGGGGTACAGAACAAACTATAAAGATGATATTAAACAATTGACTCGATCAATCAAGGGTCGCTATCAACTTTTACAAGCTCATCCTGAATTTTCTACAATAGTGATCTCCGATCATTTCTTTATGAGGAGTTTCCCCAAAAGGATTAGCTATATTATTAAGGCTATACTCGAGAATCCTAAATCTGTTTTAAAATGGTGTTGGACATTTCTTTTTGTTGAAATATGTATCAATCATGCA
>CAYXLF010000042.1:0-4180 GCA_964465815.1 uncultured Candidatus Saccharibacteria bacterium | reverse complement strand
CTCTCCAATATCATTCTCATCATGTTTTAATCCTTTCAAGTAGTAAGAATTCAGAATTTCATCAAACACTTTATCCAATCGCATACTTGGGACAGTCCATCTATCAAAACAATCCATGTTGTTGGTAGCTATTACTACATAAAATCCCTTATGTCGAAGATTTTTTATGATTTCCGGTACTTTCGGAGAAACAAATGCCATTGATTGACAACCTTTGACAAATTCCGCGAGGATGTTCTCGTACTCAGTTGTCGTTTCCTTCGCAATATCCTGCAAGACAGATTCCGTAGTATTCCTCCCCCGCATCCAATTCTGAATATAATCTTTAGATTTTGTAAAGAGTGCATGATCCCACCTTTCATACAGGTCCTTTACAGCTTGATTCTGCGAATTTCGCATATGCTCCCAAAAGAACGAGTTTGACAGAGTACCATTCCAATCTAAAAATATAACCTTCTTATTTATACTTGCGGTACTCATTTCTTGTTTTCTCATAAAAATTTATTAAATCTTGAAGTCGATTTTCATTTAAAAATTCTTTGTACAAAATCTTAACATTTACTCTCATTTCTTTGTATTCTTCCGAAGAAAGCTCTAGCATCTGTACAATTTTCAAGTAGAGATCCTCTGAATTAGAATTTTCAAAAAGGAATCCCGTCTTACCATCATCAATCATCTCATCCAAACTAGAATTTGTTGAGCCAATAACTGGGATACCCAGACTTATCGCTTCTAAGCAAGCGTTTGGTAAGTTATCGATACGAGAAGGGAATAAACAACAGTAAGAATCTCTCACATACTTCCATAATTCATTTTTCCCCATCTGTTCTTTTATTATGACACTTGTACTACAACTCCCACTCTTACTACGAATATATTCCGAAACGGAGCCATATCCAGGAATACCATAATCTTTTCCTATAAATAGGAATTTGACATTTTGGTTCCTCAATATATCTGGCAACACATCTGCAATCAAATCAACCCCTTTAACTTTACTTAAACTACCGAAATATGTTATTAACTTATATTTGCGAGGACTTTTTGCTTTTTCACCTCGGGGATTTGGTTCAAATTTTGGATCTATCTCCTCTATTATCGTTCTAATCACGGGTACTTTATCTTTATGTAAAAGTCTTGAATAGATATCTGCCATGAACTTACTTGGAGAGAAAACCCTGAATGTTTTTTTAACAGACAATACCTCTAACAGATCCTCCAGACCATTTATTAAAGTCCTTTTCTTACCATATGCATTCCTTAATAGTGGTGAATAACTTGAAACTCTGCAGATTACAGGAAAACTTTTGTTATCAAAAAAAACAGTTGGGAAAAGATAGTTGGGTGATTGTAGAACATCTATGTGAGATATTCTTGATAAATCTCGCACTGTTTTTTGAAATTTATACGAATTAATTAGCATTTTCAGAACTCTAAAAGCTTGATCCACCACTCCACCATCGATCCCCCCCCAATAATCTAACGCTTTAAAAGAGATAATCTCCACATTGTTAATATTTTTGACAAAATTCCCAGGGCCTGCCACAACTACTGTAACCTTATGACCATAGGTTACTAATTTTTTTGCAGTCTTATGTGTGTACTCACCAATTCCACCATTTTGGTCCGTTATTCCAGGAAATTCTGTTGTTAGAAATACGATATGCATTTTTACTCACGAACAATTAATTCCCGTAATGTATCAAAGATTTGTTCTGTATCTGGTTTCTTTGAATGATCAGCATTACAGATAAAGTTATACCCCGAAGATACAAGTTCATCCACCCCCTTGTTATTCACAAGTTGGCAAGCGTTCACAGGACCATATATGCCGATCATTTTCTCTAGAGTAGAATCTATAACAACTGTGGTCGCCCATTCGTTTAAGAAATCGATACTTGTAGGCCTTCTTTGGAGAATTCTTTGTTTTAAGATCTCTTCTTTCCCAGGAGTCAAACACACAAGAATTTCTGGCACAACAATATTTTTATCGTCACAAAGTCTTTGAAAAGTATCTATAGAAAATAAAAATGCGTTTGGTCGATTAGGATACTTTGCGAAGAGAACGTACTCATACAAGATATATGTCCACAATGTCCTATCCATGATAACCTCAGATCCTGATTCTAAGGCCTTCATTGCGTCTTCCCCTCGTCTTCTCTCAACATCAGCAAAGAACAACAAGTTCTTTTTGGCAGAATCAACATCGCTTGGCTGAGGAGGAAATCCTTCAACATAATAACTGGGTTCTTTGATATGGATAAACTCGTGTTCATATTCAAGACCAACAGCCAGTTCCGATTTCCCACTAAAAGAATTTCCTTCAATACCTACAATATTCATCTTTCTGTTTTCTTCTTTTTTATATTAGTTCTAGTCAATAAACTTTTCAAAATATCAAAAGCTCCAAGAATTAATCCCCAGCTATGCGTCAAATAAACAGGAAAAACAGCGATCCAATCAAAAGCACCCATTTTTAGAGACCCTTGATCCGGAAAGACTTCTGGAGATTTTCTTATACTCATAAATGTCAGATACCATGAGCATACCGAATAAAAAAGGAAACTTGCGAAAGCGATTAATAACAGTTGAAGATTCCAGACACACAATGGATATAAAAGAATAAAAATCCAGTACACAGAAGTTAATAACCACTGAATACTACGAATTATTCCTCTTAGTGCCCAAAAAATTGCGTAGAACTTATATTTGAGGGGCAAGCAATAATTATTTAGCGCATATAAACAATATTGTGGATAGTAAGCAACTCCATAAAACCATGTTCTATACTGAGTAAAAACATTCTTGATGGTAGAAGGGCTTTCGGAATTTTCAAGAGATGGGTATATGTCAACAAATTCATTATTAACTCTTAACATATATCCAAGCGGAAGATCTTCGTTAGAAAATTGTGTTGGGAATCCCCCTACACGCTTTAACGTATCTAAATTTATAATTAAACCATGACCTACTACGTGGGATAGTTCGAGAAAGTTCAAAGGATTTGATTTACGCTGAGAATATATTCGCGGGATTTCATGTGCCAATGTCCATCTCGTTTGGAGCATTCCGTTACCTTTCAAAAAGGTTTCTCTTATAGAAGAACTTTGCCTTTGATAATTTTTGAGGAACGTCGACGATTGTTGGACAACATTAGCAGGCAATTTTTTTAAAGTACTAATAAAGTTTTTTTGAATAACCGAATCTGCATTATAAATACAAACCACATTATTTCCATTGGGATATTTTTTTCTTATATATTCACAAGCATAATTAAGTTGGTGTGCCATTACACCATTTGAATTGGGGTATTCCAAAATAAGAATATTTTCTGCCTGAAATTTTTGTAATTCTTCTTTTAGAACATCCCCCGTTAATGGTTTTTTGTCGTACATCTGCAAAAGGAAATTAATCTTTTGATGATCTGGGATATTCTTTAATTTTTTATACACGGTCCTAGCGTAGCTCTCATAAAAAAAACCTATTGATAACTCCAAGAAACTATTTAATGAGGTACATCTCAACAAATTCTCTGCAATGCGACTCTTAAATTCTTTTCTATTCTGTTCATGCTCTACTTGCTCCCTGTGTGTAGTTATAAAGACAAGTTTGTATTTACCTTCTAGATCACCAAACGTCTTAAGTAAATCTTGAATTTTTTCTTGCTCTCTCAACAAGGGAATCAGAATAAAATAGTTTCTTTTGAGATTTGTTGTCTTGGTAATTTTTAAATCCTTATATTTCTTCTTCAAAACATAAACGGAGTTCAATATAGAGCAGTTAGAGACTGCACTCCTCAAAATACCGTATATCAGCAGGCAAATATAAAGATAGTACATAACGAATAATTATACTACAGGGTTAGCAGTGAATCTATACCTATAAACAATTCATGAAGCTTTCTACTCAACCCCAAACTCTTTCTCCAATTCTAAATAATCGTGTATAGCAAAATCAGGAATAATCTCAGAATCAGTCTCTTGCCCTATCACATTACCGTCAACCTTGGGATCAAACATACCAGCCCTAATACCAAGTAACTGTGCTCCCCTAATATCCCCCTTGTAGTTATTACCCACCATAATAGCCTGATGAGGCTCTATACCCAATCTGGATAACGCAAGGGTAAATATAGCACTAAAAGGTTTTTCAAAAACAACCTCCTCAGAAGCCACAACCT
>CAYXLF010000041.1:0-5557 GCA_964465815.1 uncultured Candidatus Saccharibacteria bacterium | reverse complement strand
TAGATTTGCCATATGGCAAAGGGAGTAAGGTAGAGAAGACAGAGGATGTGTTTGTACTTGCTAAGGAATTTAAGAAACTGTTTAAGAAGTTCGGTATAGAGTGTGAAACGACTACACGTAAGGTGAATGGTCCTGATGGTAGAGGTATAGGTCCAAACTTGGAGATGAGGGAAGCATTAAGAATTTTGGAAAGAGATGGTGCAGCATCCTTGGAGATGGAGAGGGCAGTGATAGATATGGCGGGTATCTTGTTCGAAGCTACCCATATCTCAAAAGAGGGGGAGGGTAAAGTTCTTGCTCAAGATTTGCTAGATTCTAAGAAGGCGTATGAGAAATTTTGGGAGATTGGTTTTGCTCAGGGGGCTACAAGGATAATTAAATCTTCTGAGATTAAGCCTGGGAATATAAGCTTTGATGTTAAGGCTGAGAAGAGTGGTACCGTGAAGATGATTAGTAGTTTGGAGGTGGTTAGTGTGGCAAGATCTTTGGGTACTCCTCGTATTAAGAATGCAGGTATGTATATTCACAAGATGCCGGGTGAGAAGGTAGAAAAGGGTGATGTTTTATTCACTATGTATGCTACATCTGAAGACAGGCTTGAGAATGGTAAGAGAGCGGTCAATTTAAGCAAGATGTATGAATTGGTGTAGCCCATAGTATTGATAATTTCTCCTGAAAATTATATAATAGAGTAGTTAAAGATATATTTAAAACTGCTCTTTAAAATATCATTTTCATACACAAGGAGATTTCTCTTGAATTTAATTCATTAGATGTAATCATCTCTTTGGTTTGGTTATCAATTTCATAGAATAAAAATTCCTGAAGGAGGAATATTAAGATGAAAAAGTTCTTAGCCTTGGTTGGAGTCGTGGATTTCATGTTCATCATGGGGCTTATCGGCTTCAAAAGAGTAAACGATCTGGCTTTCAGCGTCGAACTTTATCCCTGGATTTTGGGAGGTGCGATTGTCCTGCTAGTCATAATAATACTCTACGAAATTTTCGGGAAATAAAGATAACCAACTAGCACCTTGGGGTGTTCTTTTTTAATACTGGACACCCCTTGGTTATCTTCTTATGTATGTAAATGATGTGTATTATTGATCTTTAAAAATATATTTCTTAAATGCAGAGGGTATTGTATTAGATATCTTTGTATATTTAATACTACTTCATATATTCTCATTCTCGTGTGTACGATTTATTTGATATCAATATATTTGATGTTGGATAGAATCGTACACCAACTGGGTGAACGAATATTATGGAGAAGAAATGAAAAAGAAAAGATTGGTAGCAGAAATGCAGGTCATTCACATCCGTAAAGATGTGATAATCGCGCTTGTGTGGGCAATTGCCTTGGCTGTATGCCCGGACACTGGGATCTTCCTCGTGGTTTTAATCATTGGGGGAATGATCGCGGCGAACTTGTTGAAGTTCCAGTATGAAGACAAGTTTGGTTCTACCATGGGATGGATTCTCTCGATCCTGCCAATCACGTTTTTCGCACTCGTGGGCTTTGCTTTCCGAGAGCGGGCGATCTTGCCTAGTCCTGAAGTTTTGGCCAAATGGTCAATGGGTTTGTCCATCGGGCTTTCTGTCATGATCCTGCTTTGGGTTGTGGGAGATCTAATCTGGAGATTTCTTGCACTCCGTTTCATCAATAAGCTAAATAGGCAGATCGAGTCCTCCACCAAGGGATTGTCCTGATCCAATGACCCCCTGCACCTAGTGTGCCTCTTTGTCCCAAAGAGGGAGCAGTCGTAATCGGTGTGATTACCATTGTTTTCATTGTCGGCTTCATGGTCATCCTCTTGTCTCTGGTGGGATTACCATACCCAAACCTCTAAGCAACACTCTGTATCACCCTCTGGGTGTGTATATTCTGCACACCTAGAGGTTTGTTTTGTTCATCTCTGCCATCTTCTTTCTTTTCAATCTCCTAGAAACATTCTTTACCGTAATAATGGTAATGGATGCAAGTAGAACAAGTATCAATACCGGTCCCGTTATTAATACCGCTTTCCCTATGGTTGTCGTCTTTAAGAAAGTATTAAACCATTGACCAATACTGTAGGAAGAACCACTTGGAATATCCTCATTAGACTCATATCCCTTGTCTGGTATCAAAGAGATATATGTATCTAAAGAATTAAAATCTATACCACTAGCATCAACCCCCAATATACTTAAGTTGTATCCCTCTGTAGTCAACACATCAATATTATCTGCTGAAAATACCCTGATGTTTGAAAGGGTATCACCATTGAAAACCTCCCACAGAACCCTGTCTACCGTCTTTCCAATCCTCATATTGTTACTCTCTAGTGTAGGATCTATGGATAGCCAACCATAGTCAGGAATCCATGCCTGTACCCATTGATGTCTCACAGGAGATTCCTCATTCTCTGTAATATTGGCATATCCCAATGCTGCTCTTGCAGGAATACCCTGAGCACGAAGTAATGCAATCATGGAGTCTGCATACTCCATACACACAGAAGCACCACCTTCCAATGCAGCCTTGGCACCAATTCTCTCATTCTCAGAGTTAGCCTTGTTGTAGTCATATGTAAGTTTTTCCCCAATATATGCATAATCTGCTTTGATGATGTCCATCACAGAAGTTTTACCATCTATCAACTTGTTAGCCTCATCCACAATGAAAGAGTCTGTAGACTGCCAGTACGTAGTAGGTCTGAGATATGAGGATAGATACGAGGTTTGAGATATTGCGTTTTGGTAATCTGTCCAGTTCATATCTATTGAGTCTGTAGAGTAGGGATCCTGATTGACCGTTATATATCCCTCTATGACTATCTCTCCAATTGTATTTGCGGGTACCTCAAACGAGGCGATAATATTGCCCTCCGAGTCCTGATATATATCTGTAGGAGTAGGGGTCACTTTTGAGAAATATACTTTCTGACCTGTTTCATCAAACTCTCTTGGCAAGGAGATTTCAAATATGTTTGTAGAAAGTGCTTTGAAATATTCGGTGTATTTTTCAGGAAGTAGTGTATCTGTTTTTGGAGTGGTGTATGTTAGTGCAAATTTGTATGTAACAGATGTCCCAAACTCTAGGTATGGAGAATTACCGATTCTGTCTGCTTGTGCAAACGTGTATGTCGTCTTGTCTCCGCTGCTTGCTGTAGTATATTTTGCTGGGAATACTTTTGCTAACTCAGCAATATGGCTATCCACTGTTATACCCAATCCATACCTGTACTCAGTTGTAGTCCCCGTAGATGTATCTGTCTCTTCAAATGTTACATCTGATGGTAATGCTGGTGCTTGGAGTGTGACATGGTTTACTACCTTCTTCACAAAATCATGAGTGTTGTATGTAAGATTTATGATATATGGTGAACTAGATGTTGTTTGTTTGTAATTAGGGACCTTGATGTAGATACCTTCGCCCGAACCCTTCTGCTCAACCGTGTAAGAAACTGATCCACCTAGTGTATTGGTTACTTTAATTGAATTAAGTTTGTACTCTCTTTCAGCGGTTATTTCTGATTCTGTACTGTCTGGTAGATCTGGGATATTGAAGACTTTCTCTCCTGTAGCAGGGTAGTAGTAGCTACTGTTGTTTACTGATCTTGTATATTTTGTTGTTACTAATACATCTGTTTCTCCTGTGGTGTATGAGATATTGGTGTCAGAGGAGATAGCGAAATCAGAGTTCGCTGCGAATATGTTACTAGGTACCAGTGTAAGGAAGATACCAAGAAGAATCAGTATACTTAAGAATTTTTTCATTTAGTTATTTGGGCTATTTAATGTATTTAATATGATAGCAGAATTGAAAAAGAAGAGAAGATAGCCTATAATATATGTCGTACTAGATCTTTATATTTTCATCAAGGAGCACAGCGTGGCTATTCTGAATTTTAACAAAATGGATCAAGAAATAGTAGAACAGTTCTACAAGGAGAACAAAACCATTTTCAGAAAAACGGTTATCAAGGAGCAATCTTTGTATAAACCTGAGAATTGGTGGTATTTTTTCAACTTGATGGCAGGGGAAGAGAATAAGAAATTCAGAACATATATTCAGAGCACTCTAAGAAGGATGGCACATACATCACTACAATTTGCGATTTTGTACCTGCTAACATCCGAAGAAGGCTCTCAAGATGAAGCAAATGCAATGGCAACCATTCTTTTCAAGGTAAATTCCATAAAGGGGAAGTTGCGGAAGCAGACCATAGATAGTCTCTATGCGTGTGTGGAAGTATCCTCAAGGATGCACCAAAAGATATAGACCTAGCTACATCTGTGAGCTTCGAATCGGAATATTTCCCGAAGCTCACAGAATTAGGTTTTAGTATCCAAAATATACAGATTAATATATAATTCACCATCATGTCAGTAAAAAGATCACATTCGTTATCATTGGGTATTGTAGGACTTCCTAATTCAGGAAAATCTACCATATTTAATGCATTAACCAAATTAACAGTACCTGCGGAGAATTTCCCTTTTTGTACCATAGATAAAAACGTAGGAGTAGTAGAAATACCAGATGAAAGATTAAAGAAGATGAGTGATTTCTTCAGAGCACAGAAGATTGTACCTTCTGCTATGACCTTCGTTGATATCGCAGGGTTAGTAAAGGGAGCATCCAAAGGAGAGGGATTAGGAAACCAATTTCTGTCGCATATCAGAGAAACAGATGTTATCATGTATATGCTTAGGGCTTTTGAGAGTAAGGAGATAGTGCATGTATATGAGAGAGTAAATCCTGTTGAGGATTTTGAGATTGTACAAGCAGAGTTAATATTCAAAGATATTGAGACTGTAGAAAAGAGAATGGGTGCTGTCGAAAAGATGGCAAGAGTTGGAGACAAGATTGCAGGGGATGAGAAAGTTCTTCTTGAGAAGATTCTAGATGGGTTGAACAAGGGTATTCCCGTGGTAGAGATGAAGTTTTCAGATGAAGAGCAAGAGCTTGTATATGATTTATGGTTGTTAACAAGTAAACGAAGAATGTTTGTTTTAAACTGTAAAGAGGGTTTGGAGAGTGAGAAGATATCCCAATGGAAAAGGGATTTGGAAGAAAAGACAGGGGATTTGGTAGTAATGGTGGATGTGAAATTGATAGGGGAGATGGAGGATGCTAATGATTATGCAGAACTATTAGGGTATGTTCCTAAGTCTGTTATCGATATTATAAAGGGGGCATATGATACTTTAAATCTTCTTACTTTCTACACTGGTTCTGAGAAGGAGTGTAATGCTTGGACTATTGAGAAGGGTGCCACTGCGAAGGAGGCTGCTGGGGTTATACATACTGATTTGGAAGATAACTTTATTACAGCGGATATTGTTAATGTTGATGCTTTAATAGATGCTGGCGGGTGGGTTAAAGCGAAGGAGATGGGATTGATAAAGAATCATGGGAAGGATTATGTGATTCAGGATGGTGATTATATGGTGGTTTTGGCGAACAAGTAGTTGTATTACCTCATAATTTCTGCTAAAATCCTTTCTCGTTAAAACATAATTTGTATATATATTTGTTAAATGTCAGTAGAAGAAGTAAAAAAGAT
>CAYXLF010000040.1:0-5647 GCA_964465815.1 uncultured Candidatus Saccharibacteria bacterium | reverse complement strand
ATGGAGCGAGAGACGGGGGTCGAACCCGCGACCTACACATTGGCAATGTGTCGTTCTAGCCAACTGAACTACTCTCGCATAATGGTGCCGAGACCCAGGTTCGGACTGGGGACCCTTTGTTCTTCAGACAAATGCTCTACCAGCTGAGCTATCTCGGCATATATTAGGAACAGTATGATGATATCAAAAAGTGATAATATCTTCAATTCTCTTTTTGAATTTCTCTTCGGTATTATTTTTCATTCTCGCAGACCTAGAAATCTCTTCATAATCCCAACGAGTATTCAATACCTTTTCAAGTTGTTTTAAGAATATTCCCTTCTCCCATCTATCAAAGAAATACCCATTAATTCCCTCTTGCAGATTCTCTAAAATACCTCCCCCTTTGTATGCTAAAACTGGACATCCCGCAGACATAGCCTCCAAAGGAAATATGCCAAAATCTTCTATACCAGGCACTACAAAACATGCTGCATGAGCAAATAGCTCATACTTCTCTTTGTCAGAAACGTTCTCAAGGAACTCAATATTTGGGTACCTCGAGTATCTTCTTTGTAGCTTAGCTCTCATTGACCCTTCCCCTATCAATTTCACTCTGATATCCAAACCTGCTAAACAATCGAGAAGAAAATCTCCCTTTTTATTAAACTCAAAAGGCGCGCCTGCAACAATATACTTTTCCTTCTTCTCAAATATCTTACTGTTGTAAAAAGTAATTGGCGGAGTTATAACTGCATCAACTTTTCTTCTCCAGTATTTATAGATCCGATCTGCAACAAACTGAGAGTTAGCAATCATAATATCAGGACGATTGGCAGCAGAAGTCTCCCATAGTCTTATGAACACAAGCAAGAAATCCACTATAGTTCGCTTCAAACCGCGGAAATTGAAGACGCTAAGCGTCCTTAAATCCCACAAATATCTGGTAGGTGTGTGTACATACGCGATTTGTAAACACTTTGAGGGGGTAACAACACCCATTGCAACATTGGAGCTAGAAGAAATGACTAAATCATAATCAGAGAAATCAAAACGCTCAATATAGTTGGGAAGAAGATGAAGAGTATATCTAAAAAATCTCCTAGCACCAAGTCTGTTATTTAGTTTTGAGAAAAAGATTTTGTGTTTCTTAAGTTCTTTAGAAATATTCTTTGTATCACCATACAATGAATAGATATCTGACTGCGGATACATCTTAGCAAACACCTCCAAAACCCTATTTGCGCCAGCCATCTTCCAAAGTGTTTCTGTGACAAGTGCAATCTTCAATTGAGAGTTATTCTTCTTCATATACTACGACTGTACCGCTCTTCTTTGAGAAGCCTTTTGGTCTTGAGAACATTATCAATCCACCAAAGAGAATTAGGATTAATCCTCCTACCAATACATATTTATTCCACTCTATAGCCGTATCTACTATCTTATCCTGAATCGTAAATGTTACAGAAGTAGGTTTAGTCTTAAGCACATTTTGTGGAGGGCTTCCTTCTATGAGCATTACAGATGCAAAAGTATCATCACTCCCCGTAAATTCCCAACTCAAAGATGTATCCCCTATCTTTACAACTTCAAACGAAAGTCTAGCCATAATATCAGGTTCACTTCCAGTAACATACAACTCATCTGTACCAGATTGAGAAAATCCCGTAAGCATTACAACTCCATTTGTGTTGTCTATGGTAGCGCCATCTTCCGGCCATTGTGCAAATAGTGCATTGTTTCTCTCTGTTTTGGCTAGTTTCAGATATGTTGGATCAAAAGTAATGACAAATCTCGCAGAGGTTAGCTCTTCTCCTGCAGAATCTATCATTACGTCTACTGTAAAACCTTCATCTTTGTTAGTGACCATACCACCTGCTGGATATATAGAGAAGGATGGATCTGCCGCCAAAGTTGGAGATACAAAAATCATTCCACTGAAAAAGAATACTAATGTGATGATTTTTAGGTATTTTTTGACTAACACGGTATTAAATATTAGCATAATATATCTTAGTTAAAAATATCAGATTTATGGAAAGTTTGAAATTACTAGCACTTGCAATCACCCAGGGCCTCTCTGAGCTTCTCCCAATATCTAGTAGTGCTCATTTAATATTGCTCGGCCATGTTATCGATATACCTACATCTACTTTACTTCTAACTTCTCTCCATATTGGTACAACCATTGCAATCTTAGTATTCTTTGGTAGAAAGCTCTTTGCAAAATTCTTTACAAAAGAGAAATGGGTCTTCTATCTAAAAATCATAATCTCAGTTATTCCTTCCGGAATACTTGGTGTACTTTTTGAATCGAAGATTGAGGAGATTCTAAGGGCCGATTGGATTATTGCAGCTTCTTTAATCTTTTGGGGTATTTTAATGTTGATAGCACAAAAGAGAAAAGATACAGATGAGCATGTTGCGGATATGGAAAATATTACATGGCAACAGTCTCTGCTGATGGGGTTTGCACAAGCGATTGCCTTAATACCTGGTACTTCTAGATCTGGTGTCACAACGCTTGCTGGGATTGCATTGGGGCTAAACAAGTACACCGCATTCGAGTATAGCTTGATCTTGGGATTACCAGTACTTATGGGTTCATCCGTGTGGACTATATATCAGGAGATTACTGATCATGGACTCTCTGCCACATCGGGGATGGCAAATTGCCTGAACTTAGCAATTATCATATTGGTACCATTCATAGTTGGATGTATCTCCTTAATATTCTTAAAGAAAATCAGTAAAGACAAGTGGCTATCGCTATTCGGGATTTACAGAATCGTATTGGGTATTGCAGTACTGATAATTGCGTACATGCTATAGCATATTTCTAATATCCACCCCTGTCATATTAGAGGGGATGTCTGTGCCCATCAATCCTAAACACGTCGGAGCAATATCGGCTAGAAGTCCTGTGGCTTTAGCTTGAGAGCCCGTTCCAACTCTCACAATGGGTATACCCGCCTTAGATTGAGCTTCTGCCAAATTTGTAAGTACAGTCATGGGAACAGGATTACTTGTGTGTGCAATATCAATCTCCTTAGTCATCCTATTTATCATTGTCTCACAATTACCATGATCTGCAGTTATGACTACAGCACCACCTGCACCAAGTACCGCAGTTGATATATCTGCTACGCATTTATCCACTATTTCATTTCCTCTGACAGTCGCTTTGAAATCCCCTGTATGTCCTAGCATATCTGGATTCGCAAAGTTGATGAGTATGAAGTTGTAATATTTCTTTTGTAGATCCTGAATCTTTCTCATCGCTTCATCTCTGATAATCTCTGCACTCATAGCTGGAACAGTTGCATAGTTTTCTACTTTCTGAGATGGAACATTAAAAAAGACCTCTCCAGTATGTGTAGCTTCAACACCCCCATTAAAGAAATATGTTACATGCATCTGTTTTTCAGTCTCAGACATATGTATCTGTGTCTTTCCCAAATCTGCAAGCGTTTCAGAAAGTGATCTTTTAACAGGATCTGGAGGAAATATAACATGGGCAGATAGATTCTCCTCATAACCTGTCATAGTCACAAAATATACATCTCTAGGATAGTTACGTCTATTAAAATAGCTAAAATCCTTCATCACAAAAGCTTTGGTTAATTGTCTCGCACGATCTTCTCTAAAATTCCAGAAAAGTACAACATCTCCATCTCGTACTGCTCCTACCGGCAATCCATCATTTATACACATCCTAGGTTTGAAGTATTGATCATCTTCACCATTAGCATAAGCTTTCTGGATCGCCTCGACAGGATCTATGAAAGTATCTTCCGCAAGTCCAACCATTACATCATATGCCATTTTCGTTCTTTCCCACCTGCTATCCCGATCCATTCCATAGAATCTTCCCATTACGGAAGCTATCCTCCCCACACCTAGCTCTTTAATCTTTTGCTTAAGTTTATCCATATACAAATATCCATCATGTGGGGGAGCATCTCTCCCATCGAGCATTACATGAATGTATGGATCAACTCCATTGGCTTTGCATATCTCCATTAAAGAAAAAAGGTGCTTGATATGTCCATGTACACCCATTGGGCTAAGTATTCCTACTAAGTGAATTTTTGTTCCTCTTTCTTTTACAGTTTTAAACATTTCAGAGATTACAGGATTTTTTTCCAGTTGGTGTGCCTCGATGGCATCATTTATCTTAGGCAATGTTTGGTATACCACCTGCCCGGCCCCAAGGTTCAAATGTCCAACCTCACTGTTGCCTGCTTCTTCCATTGGCAAACCCACGTGTGTACCAGAAGCATGTAGCAATGTGGATCTACCATATGTCCAAGCAGTATCTAAAAAAGGTGTTCTAGCAGCTAACACCGCATTTCCTTCTGGATCAGGATGAATACCAAAACCATCAAGAATGATTAGAGCAACAAGATCTTTCTTCTTTTGCATCTCCTCTGTAGCAAGGGTCACTGGCTGTCTAGCTTTGAAAAAATCGAACATTAGGTATGGCAGTTAATTAAGTACTCTAATATAATATACTGCAATGGTAGATTTACGCAAAAAAGATATACAAGATTTACAGAAAGATATTGAAGAGACAATCAGAAGTTTGGATCTTCCTTCAAAGGTTTCTCAACTAAAAGTACTGGCAGCTGACACATTACAGCCTGAATTTTGGCAGAATTCTGAAAAGGCACAAACCACAATGTCAAAAGTTGGTGCATTAAAGGATGAGATTCAAGAGGCACAATCCTTACAATCAGACGTAGCTTCTCTGGCCGAGCTTTTTGATTCAATTGAAAAGGAAACAGAACAAAATGAACTCATTGAAGAATATAAGCATCTAAGGGAAAGATATGAAAAATTTTCCATTAGGAAATTTCTTTCGAACATATATGACAAGGCTGATGCCATAATGACAATACATGCAGGCCAAGGTGGAACTGAAGCTAACGATTGGGCCAATATGTTACTTCGAATGTATACAATGTATTTTGACAAGATGGGATGGAGATACAATATTGCAGAAATTCTAAAGGGTGGAGAAACAGGGATAGTAACTGCCACATTGGAGATCTCTGGAGCATATGTGTTTGGATATCTTAAAAAGGAGCAAGGCACACATAGATTAGTAAGAATATCTCCTTACAACGCCCAAGGTTTAAGACAAACTACATTTGCAGGGGTAGAAGTACTACCCATGATGGAAGAGTTGGATACTGATATACAGATACCAGATAGTGATATTGAATTTAAAGCTGTCAGATCTGGAGGACCTGGCGGTCAAAATGTAAACAAAACATCCTCTGCAGTTCAGATTACACATATTCCTACGGGAATTACTGTAGAATCTTCAGAACAGAGAAGCCAATTACAAAACCGAGAGACTGCCATGAGGCTTTTGAAAGCGAAACTATTGAGGATCAAGATGGATGAAAGATTAGAAGAGATTTCTCAAATTAAGGGTGATTACAAAATAGCTGGTTGGGGAAATCAGATTAGAAACTACATACTTCACCCATACAAATTGGTAAAAGACCTTAGAACAAACGTAGAATCACAAGACCCCGAATCTGTACTCAATGGGAATCTTGAAGAATTTGTTGAAGCGCAGATAAGATTACAGTAATATATAGATATTGAAATTAAACTGTCTAAAACTGCCATGTTACTATTTGACAAAGTAAGCAAG
>CAYXLF010000039.1:3546-5771 GCA_964465815.1 uncultured Candidatus Saccharibacteria bacterium | reverse complement strand
ACTATATTTGGTTGATTATCCATAACTAATAATTATTAATTTAATTATTTTCTTCACATGCCATTAAGGTACAGACAACCTGTCCATCACTGCATGCGCAATAGTTACAGTCATCAGAAGATTTAAATGATTCTCCACTTGCATATGACCAACCGTTGTAATCACATCTAGCTTTTTGTTTGGAGATTGTCTCATTGTAGACGATGAAGCTTACAAGGCCAATAACGATAGTACCAAGGGTAATACATAGTCCTAGGAGAAAGTTGTGTTTTTTCTCATCCATAGTTTTAGTATATATATTTTTTAATTGTGTGTGTAGTAGGGGGAATAACATACGGAGAGGGCGGGATTCGAACCCGCGATAGGTTTTAAAGCCTATGACTCGTTAGCAGTGAGTTCCTTTCGGCCTCTCAGGCACCTCTCCATTTAACAGGTACAATTATAATTCATTTAACCTTTTTGTGCTACAATAAACCATGTACTACGGAATACACGTATCATCTGCAGGTGGAATAGAAAATACCATAAAAAGTGCTCAGAAATATGGAGTAAATGCTATCCAAATAATGCCAACCATACCAATGAGATGGGCAACAAAACTCTTACCAGAAGAGATGATACAAGTATTTGTTAATGAATTAGAAACCTCAGATGTTAAAAAAATCCTCATACATGGAATATATCTAACCAACCTAGCTAGAGAGGACAAACAACTATTTCATCTAGGTAAAATGGGTCTAGTGGTATATCTCGATTTCGCAGAAAGAGTAGCAAATGAGATAGAGAAGAGGAAAATAGACGCAGAAATACTAGGAGTATGTTTTCACCCAGGAGCACAAAAAGAACTCTCCTATGAAGACAGTATGGAGAGAATCTCTCAAGGCATGCAGTGGGTACTAGATGAAGTCTCAGGAAAGCAGAAACTACTCATAGAAAGTACAGCAGGAACGGGAGGAACACTAGGAAGAAGCTTTACAGAATTAGAAATATTAAGGAATGGTGTTAAAGACAAAGAAAGAGTAGGGTTTGTCATAGATACAGAACATACATATGCGGCAGGATATGACTGGGTAAACGATATGGATGGTGTACTGAATGATATGGACCGAGAGATCGGAATTGAAAACGTTAAATCAATCCATCTCAATGATTCTGCAGTAGGGTGCGGAACAAACAAAGACAGACATGCTAACTTAGGAAAAGGTAATCTAGGAAGAGAAACTATTCAGAAAATATTGCACAACGAGAAGCTCAAACAGATTCCATTCATACTGGAAACTCCTGCACTGAAAGATTCTAAATTTACTTTGGAGGAGGTCGAGACATTAAAATTATTTATTAAATAAATGAAAGCTAAGGTTAAAAAAGTTCTCAATACGATTGTTCAAAAATTACCAAACAGTAGGCTCTTACTCATAGTTACCGCAGGTATAATTTTGGCATTGATAGCATATATAGCCATCTTGCTTACTAGATAATGGGAAAGATAGCTTTAAACGAAAATCAACAAAAAGCTGTCCAATATGTAGATGGAGATCTCTTAATTATTGCTGGAGCAGGTACGGGTAAAACTGCCGTTATAACCCAAAGAATATTACACCTCATTAAGAAATGTGGAGTAAAACCCTCTGAAATACTAGCATTAACATTCACTGAAAAAGCGGCAGCAGAGATGCAAGAGAGAATTGACGACGACATGGAGTATGGATATGAAGAACCTTTGATCTCAACATTTCATTCTTTCTGTGATGGGATATTGAAAACAGAAGGATACAATATTGGGCTTGATGGGAATTATTCGCTCATGACCACTGCCCAGTCATATATCTTTTTAAGGAAGTATCTTCACGATCTTCCTCTGAAAACGCTTAAACCAAGAGGAATGGTAACTAAGACACTGAATGATATCCTTAAGCACTTCTCAAGACTTCAGGATGAGGATGTATCTCCAGAGGATTACTTAGAATATGCGAAGAAATTACCAAAGAAAACAGACGCGGAGAAAGCAGATTTTGAAAAATACAACGAACTGGCAGAGACATACAAGATGTATTCTGAGCTCAAACTAAAGGAATCTAAAGTGGATTTTGGAGATTTAATAATCCTAACACTAAAGTTGTTTAGAGAAAGGCCAAATGTTTTAGAGAAATACAGAGAGAGATTTAAATATATCTTGGTAGACGAATTCCAAGATACCAACTATACCCAAAATGTATTGGTAAATA
>CAYXLF010000039.1:0-3446 GCA_964465815.1 uncultured Candidatus Saccharibacteria bacterium | reverse complement strand
ATCTTGGTAGACGAATTCCAAGATACCAACTATACCCAAAATGTATTGGTAAATATTTTGACTCTGGGATTGGAAGAAAAGGAGGAAAAGAATCGTCCAAAACTCACAGTAGTAGGGGATGATGACCAGGCAATTTACAAATTTAGAGGTGCTGCCATATCCAACATCTTACAGTTTAAGGAGACATATCCAAATGCGATGGAGGTAGTGCTCACGGAAAATTATAGATCTAGACAGGAGATTCTTGACGCATCTCACACATTAATTGAGAAGAACAACCCTAACAGATTAGAGGTGACAGAGAAGATAGATAAGAGATTGGTGGCAAAAGGTGCGTTTGAAAAGGATGACAATGTGGTGAATTTAATTACTGCTGGAAACGAAACTGCAGAGGCAGAAAAAATTGCAGAAGAGATTGCAAAATTAACAGGATATGGAGAATATGCGAAGGAGACAGAGACGGCACAGCTTTTTGATGAAACAGGGCAGTCTTCGTTGGTATCAAACCAAGAAAAAATACCATACAAATTCTCAGATATCGCGATATTGGTAAGAGCAAATGCTCATTCAGAAACGATTGTTCAGGAACTTAGAAATATGGGAATACCATACAAACTTGGAGGATCGAGAGGCTTGTATTTTAGACCAGAGATCCAAGACATTATTGCCTTTATGAAGGTCTTGATTGATTCTTCTGATGAGATTTCAATGTATAGACTGTTAGCTATGCCAGTATGGAATCTAAGCCCAAGAGAGTATATGGATGTAAATAGGTTGGCAAGAGAAGAGAAGATATCGCTTTTTGAAGAACTAGAAAAGCTTTGGAATGTAAAATTGGGAGAGGAGAAAATAGAGGATATTGAAGTAATTGAAAATAACTTAGTAGAGAAAATTTTTAATGCTCAGGGCATAGCAGGTATTACAAATCTCTTAATCATACTCAATGATGCTATTTTAAAGGTTAAAGATGCACGATCTTTGACTGAGATTCTTTACGAATTTGTAAAACTTAGTGGATATTTAGATTCTTTTGTTAAAGAAAACACCGCAGAAAGTCTATTTGCAGTGTCAAATATCCAGAAATTCTTTGAATCTGTAAGGAAATATGAGAAAGATAATCCGAATACGAATATATATGAGTACATTGACTATCTAAACTACTGCATGGAGGTAGGAGAGTCCCCATTGGTTGATCAGTTGGAGATGGAGGATTTTAATGCGGTAAATATAATGACAGTACACGGCGCAAAAGGATTGGAGTATCCTGTTGTATTTTTAACTAACCTGGTGGCACAGAGATTCCCATCTAGAAATATGAGTGACGCAATACCAATGCCAGAAGATCTGGTAAAGGAAGTTTTGGATAAAAAGATGAGCCAAGAGGAGTCTCATCTTCAAGAGGAGAGGAGACTCTTCTATGTTGGAGCTACTCGTGCAAAAGAGAAACTGTATCTTTCTGCTGCAAGTTTTTACGGTGATGCTAAAACAAAGAAAAAGCCAAGTATTTTCCTTTATGAAATCTTGGATAGGGATGTAGCTGAGGAGTTTGTTGAAGAAAAGAAATTCATGGATATCGATAGCTTTGAAGGAAAAGAGGATACTTCAATAACTGGTGCAGATGTGAGAATACAGGTAGTAAAGAATTTCAGTTACTCGCAGTTGGATACATATGAGGTTTGTCCAAGAAAATATGAATACGCATATATTCTGAAGGTTCCTCAGAAACCTAATGCCGCGCTCTCTTTTGGTATTACAGTTCACAACACATTAAACAACTTCTATTCACTTCACAAGAAGGCGCAGGAGGGTATTGAAGGTATTGTAGAATATCCATCTGAGAAAGAGATGGTTGAACTGTACGAAAAGAATTGGGTTAGGGGAGGTTATGATAGCAAGAAGCATGAGGGTCTTCGAAAGAAGCAGGGTGAGGAGATTCTTCGAAAATATTACCAGAACATATACTCCAAGGACGAAAGGATTTTGAATTTAGAAGAAAATTTTACAGTACATACCGCAGAGTATAGTTTCGGAGGGAAGGTAGATAGGATCGATCTGGTGGAAGAGATAAGTGGAGTAAAACAGGTGAGGATTGTTGATTACAAGACTGGGAAGGTTAAGAAGGAGGCGGAGATCAAGAATGATTTGCAGCTACCACTGTATGCTATTTTTGTAGAGCAGAAGCTAGGTTACAAAGTGATAGGAGCAAGGTATATCTTCTTAGAGGAAGGTGTTTGTATAGATGTTGATTTATCCGAGAAGAGGAGAGAAAAATCTAGAGAGAGAATGGTAGAACTTGTTTCTAAAATTCAGTCTAAAGAATTTACGGCAGATCCGGATTCATTCAAATGTAGTATGTGTGACTACAAATCTGTGTGCGAATTCGCCAAAATATAACGTGGTATAGTATAATAACGTCTATGAATATTATAGATACACTAAATAATCTCTTTCCTGTTCAGAGGGCGTATGCTTCATTGGGCTCATCTCTGAGTGAAAAATTACAATCTCTTGAAAATGCTAACGCCGCTAATGAAAATGACTTGGTCAGGATTGTTACGGATATTGCAATTCCATTAAGTGTTATATGTGTTGTCTTGTTATTAATTTATGGTGGTTATATGTTAATGTCTAGTAAGGGAGACCCAGATAAGTTACAGGAAGCGAAGCAGGTTATTACTAACGCTATCATAGGTTTTGTTGTTATACTTTTATGTGTAGCGATACTAATATTAATTTCTAATACTTTAGGCTTAGGAATATATGGATAAACTTGCAGTACTCGTAGATATATCACAATTCTCTTCAATATTTACATCTGAATATTCAGATATATCAACATTCGCAAACAGCAAGCTTGCAGAAATAATAAATTTCGCAACAGGTTTTGCGGCATTGGTTGCCGTTATTTTTTTGATAATTGCAGGGTATACATACATAACTGCGGCTGGTGATGCAGATAAGATAGAAAAAGCGGGGAAGACAATAACAGCATCTATCATAGGATTGGTTGTAGTATTTATCGCGAGAATTCTAGTGGAGTTAGTTATAGAGAAAATAATGGGGTAATATTGCAAGATATTATTCTATTTTATATAATCAATACATAAATTTAATATATTTAACAGTTTCTATGAAAGCTTCAAAAATATTAGCAGGAGTTTCTTCAGCATTTTCAGGTCTATTCTTAGCATCTGCGGCATATGCAGAAAGCGCAACTGGTTACTTAGATAAGATAACTGGTGGAGTTGGTGGTACAGATCTTATGTCATTGATTTATAGCCTAATTAACTGGGCAATTGGTATCGCAGCATTGATTTGTGTCGTAGTATTGATCTTTAGTGGATATAAATATATCACAGCAGCTGGAGATGAAGGTAAAGTAGAAAGTGCAACAAAGACATTAACATTCGCAATTATTGGTTTAGTAGTCTGCTTCATAGCAGTAA
>CAYXLF010000038.1:0-5815 GCA_964465815.1 uncultured Candidatus Saccharibacteria bacterium | reverse complement strand
ATATGGTCAAAAAGGAAAGATTACAAGCACAAGCAGAAATCATCAAATTGAATCAAATCTACAAAGGAATCAAATTCATGGACAAATTACCATCAGCATTGATAGTAGTAGATAGCAAAGTTGAGAAATTGGCTATCAAAGAAGCTAGAATAGCAGGAATCCCGATCGTTGCATTAGTAGATACCAACAGCAACCCAGACCTCATAGACTACCCAATCCCAGCAAACGATGACTCTCTAAAGAGCATCTCACTCTTGATGAATATCTTGGGTGAAGTCATTGGTGAATCTAAGAAATCTGAAGCAGTAGTTGCATTAAGAAAAAATCACGAAGCTAACTTAACAATGTATAGCAAACAGTACGCAGATGAAAAAGCAAGACAAGCAAAGATGGAAGAAGAGGACAGAGAAAGAATGAAAGCATTGAGAGAAGGAAAAGTTGCAGAAACCAAAGGAACAGTAGTAAGAGTTGTTAAGAAAGACATCAGTGCAGAAATTGCAGCAGCAGAAGAAGTCAAAAAGCAGGCAGATTCCAAGAGTATCGAAGATCTAGGACTCTCTGCAAGAACAGTAAAAGCACTCAACGAGGGTGGAATCAAAACAGTAAGTGATCTCTCTGGTAAAACCAAAGAAGATCTTGTAGAGATCAAAGGTATAGGTGAGAAAGCTGCAGCAGATATATTGAAAGCACTTAAATAATTTTAGAACCCCACTAAGATGGCAGTAACAGTAGATGATATTAAAACATTAAGAGCAAAGACATCTGCAGGTATGGCTCTTTGCAAAGAAGCCTTAGAAAAATCTGACAACGATATGGCTAAAGCAATCGCATATATCAATGAAAGAAGTGATGTCATTAGCAGATTGAGAAATCTAACAGGTGCAAAGATTGGTCTTTGCAAACTTGCATACGAAGAAGCAGGCCAAGATTTCGAGAAAGCAGTAGCGTTGATCAATGAAAGAGGATGGAATGAACCCATGGGAGATGATGAAATCGAAAAAGGTGAGGGAGTTATCGAAACTTACCTACATGGAACAGATCACAAACTTGCAGCTATGGTTGAGGTTAAGTGTAAGACTGACTTCGTTGCAAAGAATGATGACTTTAGAGCATTGGTCCATGAGATTGCACTTCAGGTAGCAGCTATGAAGCCTCTATACGTTTCCAAAGAAAGTATGAATGAGGAAGAAGTTGCTAGGATGAAGGACATCTTCACTAAAGAAGCACAGAGTGAAGGTAAACCAGAAAATATGTTTGAAAAAATTGTCGAAGGAAAACTTGCAAAGTACTATTCTGAGAAATGTCTTTTAGAACAGAAATGGTTTAAGGATGAATCCAAAACCATTGCAAATCTTCTAGATGAAGCTACCCAGAAGATGGGAGAGCCATTAACAATCTCCAGAATCTTGTTCTGGGAATTCGGAACAAAGTAATCTTTTTGTATTTGAGAAGGGGGAGTTAAAAACTCCCCCTTTTTGTTGTACAATTTCATAAATAATATTAGGGGTATTAACAAAATGGATATAGACATATTTAAGTCAGATATTCAAAAGTGTATAGACCATGTACACGAAGATCTGTCTCAAATTAGAACAGGAAGGGCAACACCAGAACTTGTAGAAGAGGTATTAGTAAATGCATACGAGACACAGGCACCAATCAAGAACTATGCAACCATATCAGCCATGGATGCAAAAACTCTTTCCATCCAACCATGGGACAAGAGTATATTAGAAAACATCTCTAAAGGTATCAATATTGCAAACTTAGGACTTTCTCCAATGATTGAAGGAGATCGTGTCATAGTAAAGATACCTGATCTCACAGAAGAGAGAAGAAAAGAGTATGTCAAAGTTATGAAGGACAGAATAGAAGATGGAAGAATTGCAGTAAGGCAAGTAAGGCAGAAATATATGAAAGATATTGATGATCTTCAGTTAAATGGACTATCAGAAGATGAAGCAGATAGAACAAGAGAGGAAATAGAGAAGGTTGTAAAAGAAACCAATCAGAAAATAGAGGAGATCAGAGAAACTAAAGAAAAAGAACTTTTGACTATCTAATTTAGAAAATATATAAATGCTTTCCATTCTAGTAAATGTGCTCTTGTTTATTCTTGTTATCGGTATTCTTACCTTTGTTCATGAATTCGGACATTTTGTGATTGCTAAACTTGCAAAAGCAACTGTTGATGAATTTGCCTTAGGGTTTGGTCCTAAATTGATTTCAAAAAAGTATAAAGGAACTTTGTACAGTATTAGACTACTACCCCTTGGTGGATATGTAAAAATAGCGGGAGACGGTGATCCTGAGAAGGATGAGAAGAAAAAAGAACAGAAGAAAGATCCTGGGAACCTTCAAAACAAACCAAGAATCGTGCAGATAGCGGTTATGTTAGCAGGAGTAACTATGAATCTTCTTTTCGCGGTAATTGTATATTATGTAATTCTTGCTACATCTGGATGGCAGATGACATTAGATTGGCAGTTTGAGAATTTCAAACCCACTGGAGCTACTATTCAAAAGGTCATTGCCAAAGATGTTGAATATTCTGAACTTGTAGAAGATGGTAATGCACAGGCAGCAGGAATCCCTGCCTCGGGAATATTGAAAAGCATAGCAGGGGAGACACCAGTGTATTCAAATGATGTTGGCAGGATACTAGGAAGTCACAAGGGAGAAGAGATACAGATAGAGGTGTGCAATGAAAGTTGTAATACATATACGGTAAAAGTATCTGAAGAGGGAAAGATAGGTATTGCACTTTCTACTAACTACTATGTAATTATTTCTTACGAAAACACCAAACTAGGTTCAGGTTTTTCACACTTGATTAATACAGTACGATTGATAGGTATGAGGTTAGGAGATCTATTTACCCAAGCCAAGACAACGGGGGACTATTCCGAGCTCTCAAATTCGGTTTCTGGTCCTGTTGGAATATATTTTCTGATAGATTATTTTAAGAATTTTGGATTCTTAACATTCCTAAACGTAATGGGAGATCTCTCACTTTCATTGGCAGTAATGAATCTTTTACCAATTCCTGCATTAGATGGTGGGAGAGTAGGGATTCTTTTAATTGAGTCAATCATACGAAGAGATTTGGATGAGAGAATAAAGACGATTATTATCAATGGTAGTTTTATTTTCTTGATGATTCTTGTAATATTTATCATGGTAAAAGATGTTCTTAATATTCAAGATATTAAGAATATGTTTAAGTAAATTGCATATGAGAATAAATCTGTCCAAGAAAAACCAAATTGTAGTTATAATCCTACTTGTATTAGTATTGGGTGGTACTGGTGGATATCTACTGTGGAGAGTTAACCAAGATCAGACTGTAGCTCCTACAGATAGTGAAGCATCTTGTGACGTTGTATGTGATCCTGGGTCATGTCAAGCACGAGACAATGCTGTTTGTAATAGTGATGACTATGCAGGTTGTGGAAGTGGATTAGGAGATCCTGGCGAAGGGAAATCCTGGTGTTGCACATATACATTGAACTGTACCTCGGAATGTGGAGATAATACCTGTGATAGTGACGAAACTGTTGCTAGTTGCCCAGAAGATTGTGCTAAATGTGGAGATGATATCTGTAGTAGTACAGAATCTTTAACATCTTGCCCAGATGATTGCTCAGTATGTGGTGATGGTAAATGTACAGGCTCTGAAGACTCAGATAGTTGCCCTGCAGATTGTGCATGTAAAGCGATGACATGGACGAATAAACCAACGGGGACATATACGAAGTCTTCAACTTTACCAGCCATAACAGTTGTTAGCACAAACAGTACAGAAGAAACGGGTGTCTCAGTGAAATTGAACGGCACGGCTTTACCAGTATGTCCAAGCTCCCCTAATTGCTATGCTTTGACTTCTAATACCTCTAGCCAAACGCTTTCTATTTCATTATTTAGTGGGCTGAGTAAATTAGAAGTCGGTAGCTATACCTTAAGTGCCACACTCCCTGGTGCTTCGGAACCATGTGTTGAATCCACAAGCTTTGTGGTATCCGAAGATGCTGTAGTAGATGTCCCTGATACTGGGCTTTTTGATGGTACTCTTGGTAAGGTGTACTTAGGGATGGGGTTTGTATTTATGGGTGTTATAACTACACAGATACCAAAATTGAGTTATGCTATTAATACGGTAGGAGAGAGGAATAGGGTTGCTGCAGATACAAGAAAAAAACAGAATGAAGAAAAGAGAAGGAATAAATTTGAGGGTAGATTTAAATAATGGCAGTGAGGTTAAATATAACTAAGAAGGGAAAGATTATCATATTGATATGCTTTATGCTTGTTTTTGCTGGAGCAGGGGGCTATCTGTTATGGAGAGTTAACCAGGAGGATACCGTATCACCAGAGGATAGTGAGGCTGGGCAGTCAAATAATGGTGCCTGTTGGGCATGTTGTTCTGGACTCGCACCAGCTTGCCCTATCCCGGCTGCTCGAGCCAATGATGGTTGGGCATGTTCTGCGGGTGGTGTCTATTGTGCTCGCTCATGTACAGGGATTACAGTTAAATGTGGAGACGGAGTAAGCATCAAAACGAATTTGGGATCAGGAGCATCTGATGCCGCTAAAGCGAGTGCTTGTACAGATTGCTTACATGCTGCTCCGGATGATGATGACCCTGTTGGTGGTGTACAATGCAATGCTGGCTCCCAATGTAATGAAAAGAAATGTTACTGGCCATCGGTTGCGTACTGTAAGGCAGATGGAACCTGTGATTGTAAAAGTGGTAGTGGTAATGGCTGTACAGACACTGCCCCAACATGTACTCCAGTTTGTAATGGAGGGAGTACTGCGGAGTGCTCTGCTCGCTGTGGAGGATGTAATAATTTGTATTACTACAAAATTGACTGTAATACGAATACCTGTGACACCGGATCTTGGATAACCAAGCCTACAGGAACATATAAGCATTGTGATGCAATAGAATATTCAGCAACAGCCACAGATAGCGATGGTATAAAGGAATCTTCCATAAAAGCGAAGCTAAATAATACGGATAAAACGACGTTTACAAAAAATACCAGTGGGATTACCACAACCATATCCGATACTCTGAGTAATAATACAAGTTGTCTTGCAGCCGGATCATATACACTAAACCTAAGTTGGTCAGATACAAAAGGTGCAACTAGCACAGCCTGTACATTGGCTACAACATTTACTGTACTAGCAGAAGAAACTAATCCTGATTGGACACTAACAAAAAATGTAGTTGAGGTATGTAAAGACGAAAATACAGAAAATCCTACATCAGAATTGACGTACACAATAACCCTAAAAAATATCGGTAACGGAGAGGGAACCATAACCAAGATCGTGGATACACTAGATACCAAAGTACTTGCAACATACATAAGTAGTGTCTCAAACGATGGAACCTATGCAAGCGGAGCGATAACTTGGACACCAACAGATACAACCTTTGATCCACAGGAACAGAGAATATACACTTACAAAGTTACGGTACCCAAAGATACATTTGGTGAATATGCAAATACCGTGACCGCATATCCAGCAGAAGGAGATAATGTAATCGCTAACGCTGCAATTACAGCGGATTGTGTCATAGAAGCACCAGATACAGGATTATTCGATTCTACATGGTCTAAGATCGTAGCAGGTGTCATTTTAATAGCAATAGGGATAAACTATGAAAGAATCATATCTTCCGGTACAAAGCTTAAACTATTGGCACAAAAAACAAAAATATCCATGAGAGATTTACAAGACGAAGCCAGAAAAAAGAATTTTGAGAAAAAGGTGGTAAAAAAGTAAAAGGGTATGATATAAT
>CAYXLF010000037.1:0-6262 GCA_964465815.1 uncultured Candidatus Saccharibacteria bacterium | reverse complement strand
TGTAGCTGGCTTAATAGCGGAGAACATATTGTGTCTATTGCTTATGTTTTGCATAGTGGGGACATTATATACTCATTAGGGAATAGAATGCAAGAGAAATGTTGTATAATGAAATTTATGAAATCTGTTGTAGCCATTATTGCAATGCTAATAGCGCTCATTGGGTATATTCCATATATTAGGGATTGTCTGAAGGGCAAAACAAGACCGCATGTTATTACTTGGTTTACCTGGGCTTTGGTTTCTTTTTTGGCTTTCGGTATTCAATTTTTTAATGAGGGTGGCTTTGGATCCTTCATTAACTTGTTCATGGGTCTTATTTGTACCATTATATTCATATTAGGTTTGCGAAATGGTACGAAAGATATTACCAAAACAGATTGGGTTGCCTTCATTCTTGCTTTAATTGCAATTGGTTTGTGGCTAATAGTCAAGCAACCTTTATTATCAATTATACTTGTTGTATTCATTGATATTATGTCTTTCTTACCTACTATACTTAAGGGGTGGAAGAAACCATATACAGAGACTCCAATAACATTTGCATTTAGTGGTATAAAAAATGGTTTGTCTATATATGCTTTGAGTAGTTATTCTTTAGTGATTGTAATGTATCCGGCGTATGCATTAATAGCGAATGCGTTTTTTGTTGTTATGTTATTGGTGAGAAGAAAAATTATGAAGAATGATAAATAAAATTATTGAGGAGAAGGGATGGAATTAAAGGACAAAATTATTGTAATAACAGGCTCTTCCAGTGGAATAGGTGAAGCATTAAGTAAATATTTTTTGGAACAAAATGCGATTGTATATGGGCTATCCAGAAGAAATATTGATTTTCAAAATGAAAACTTTCATTGGCTAGGATGTGATTTAGAAAATGCTAGCGCTATTAAATTGGCAATATCAAATATTCCTAGCGAACATATAGATATATTAATAAATAATGCGGGATATTTAGAACAATGTGATTCTTTAAACTTCTCTAAAGAGATTTTTGAAAAAACATTTGGGTTGAATATGATCGCTCCTGTCCTTGTGGTGCAGAATCTATTACCTAAATTAAAAGATTCTGTGGTTATTAATATTAGTTCCATATCAGACAGATTAGGGGATAATATGTATGCTTTGTACTGTAGTTCTAAAGCGGCTTTAAATATATATTTTGATTCTATATCTACTAAGTACAAAGATTTTAAGATATATAATATTCTTCCTGATTATGTAGATACTCCTATGTTAAGAAAGGATATGGAGGGTAAAGATTTTGATTGGGATAGTATATTAAAGACTTCTGATATTGTTGATACTGTTAAGTTAGTATTAGATAGTGATTTACCTAATAATGCTAGGATAGCGGTTATCAATAACTCTATGTTAGAAGATGTAGAACCTATTGAGGAGTTGTATGTGTATAACAGTGATAGGAAAAAGATAGATAAAGGGAAGTAATCTATTTCAAACCAAAAAATTATTCCAATGATTCTGTTATTTTGTAAAGAAGATTCACTATACTTGTTTTACATTTCTCAAGTTCTTTCATTGCCTCCCCAATTGAATCTATGTGATATTCCGTTATAATCAAAGATTCGATTTTATCACTTTGAAGTTTTAAATCAGAAATGCTCTTATTAAGCTCATTCTCATATTTGAATTTCTTTATTGTTATTAATTGTCCTGCCGTTATAACCAGGATGAGAATTCCTGATACGATTTCGGACATAGAAAGAATCTTTGCAAGGATAGAAGATGGAATTAGATCTGGGGTGCTATTATGAATTAACTGAAGAAGACTATAATATAAAAAGTTGAAAAACAGTGGGTCAGTTGCAATGTCAAATGAATGTGGATCGATCTTAAAAAGACCATAATTGATTATCGCAAAGGTAATGATCATGAAGATTATTGTAAAGAAAAATTCAAGCAATATAGGACATAAGGTGAGTTTTGATTTGTAGAAGAGACTTAGCTTCTTCGCGCAAAATAAATATATCCTATTAAGAAGAACTGTGAATTGAAAATTCGAATTCCTTTGCTCAATTTGCTTAGAATCTAACTTTTCAATAGGAATGCTTTTTAGATCATCTTTTGGGGTTAAATGTGGTATAGCCTTCTCTGTAACCCAATTCGTAATCTTAGGATATATTGTAAATATATTGGGAGCCTTAAAAATATTCAATAATTCAAATACTAGCACTAATAACAAGATTAAAAATACTAGAATAATTGAAATACTAATGAGATAAGTGTTCTCAATCTTTGATAAAACAATAAACGCTGATACCAAATATAATGTTGTTAGTACAAACTTTAGTTTGAATTTCCGAAAGAATGATATGACAAAATTAATTATTAAAAATACAATATTCCATCCACCCTTTCCTTGCAATATGATGAAAAGAGGTATTTCAAAACAAATGAGTATAAATGGGTAGAAAATAGTAAAAAGTAGTCCTTTTATAAAAACATCTTTTTGCGTAATAACAAGGAATGTGCAAATAATAACGAGATATATAAGTATTTTAAAGTCTAGGATCCATGTTTGACTTGGAAGGATAGCGTAAATTAACTTTGTATCCCAATCAAAGACAAATAATTTAATGAAGGCAAATAGCCAAATAATAAACGCAAAGGGCTCCAGCACTTTTATTTTAAGTGATTTCGTGGATTTGTTTGATTCAGAGGACTTTATTCTTTGTCCCTCCATAAAACCATGTTTTTGAAAATATAATGCTCCCCGAGTAGGATTCGAACCTACAACCAAACGGTTAACAGCCGTTCGCTCTACCATTGAGCTATCGAGGATTAACGACAGACCTATTATATATTCCTAATCTCTTTTCTGCAATAATTTCTCTCTCTCATCTAACTCTCTCATAACATATTCTGTAGTTTCTATTGTGTATGGCTCATAGGTAACATTTATCAGAGAATCATGTATTGTTGTATCTTTATCAAAAGATGGCTCATCCTTATCCTCCACCTGCCTCTTAATATCGATAGTTGCTCGTTGTACCCCCTCTAGGAAATCTTGATCATTGATACTTTGATCCCAGACATTGGAGCCTTTTAATGTTACTAAACCTGCTGAAGTAATCATGAATCTTGAATCTGGACGAAGGTCTTGATTGTAAAGATCCTTTTCTAGATAAACATCTGTTCTATACAACTTACCAACTTCAAATTTATCACCATACACATCCATCAATTGCTCAGCATTTGCTATTACTGTATATTTTTCTGGATTATTTAATACATCTGAACCGAATCCGTCATTCATATCTATATTATACCTTACAAATTATATTGCTCTCCTCACACTATCAATATATCATTAAGTATACATAACTTGTAAGGAGTAAAGCTATGGAGAAAGATCAGCTACAAGTTTCATTTATTGGGATTGAACCCACAGAGTCCCTAAAACAATACCTCATTGAGAAAGTATTTAAAAAGGAAAATCTTCTAGAAGAGGTAACGGGTATAGAAGCATATTTAAAGGAGCAAAAAAATGCAAAAGGTATTAAAAATGATTTTAGGATAGATATTGATGTACATCTACCCAAAGCTAACGTAAGAGTAGAGGAGATAGGGAGTGATATGTATGCAAACATAGATAAAGCAACAGATACCATATTTAGAAGACTAAAGAGATATCATGACCAAAAAGTTCATTGGGAAGGCAATGAATCATGGAGAGTATTAGAGGCGGAATCTGAGCTCCCGCTGGTAGATGATCAGGAGAAAGATGATTATTCTGATTATGTACCTCAGATAGCAAAGAGAAAGGTTATGGATGATATGTCTCCTTTGGAGGAAGGAGAAGCTATAGAGAGGATGGAACTAATGGGGTATGACCAATATCTTTTCAGAAGTAAAAAAACAAACAAAATATCCATGATCTACAGAAGGAAGAGTGGAGGGTATGGACTTGTAGAACCTGCCGATGGAATAGAATAAAAAAGGGAGAGTAACCTCTCCCTTTTAAAATCGTATCTTAATAATACTACTCTGCTGTGTTAGTATTCTTCATCAAATTCTTTATGATATTTGATGTTGTAGCAAACAATCCGTATGAAGGCTTTGTAGCAGAGTTGTCTTGAATCTTGTATTCAGACTCTTTGCCAGATAGCCATGTAGATTTCTTGTTGGAAACCTGTTGTTGAATGTAGTAGGTGGTAGTTTTTGCCTTGTATGTATCAAAGTCTAACTTTGCACCACTCTCCAATGCAGCTGTCTCTGCTGGGAACATAGCACTACTATATTGCTCAAAGAAGCTCTTTAGATCATCATCGGTATATGTAATAGATGGTGTTAAGAGCTTTGTTACTAAGATATCTAATGCAATCTCATCTCTAAGATCCTGATCTGTAAGGTTGTTTGCCTTTAGAGCTGCTTCATATGCTTCTTGTCCGCCAAGGCTTTCAATGATTTGATCAACCTGTGTAGAAACTTCTTCTTTAGAAGCTGTGTATCCATCCTTCTTTGCTTCCTGCATTATGATCTCATTGTCAATCAACTGACCTGCAGCTGCCTGACCATATGCTTGTTGTAGGAGTTTATTCCATTCTGATTTAGAGATTCTTACACCATTAACAATAGCTACGCTATAATCATTGTTAAGGTACTGTACACCTAGATCGATTAATGCAAATGAACCGACGATGATCAATACCAAAGAAACAATTTTCGCAACCAATTTCCAACTCTTCCAAGCTTTTACCTTAGCGAAGAAGTTAGAAAGATTCGGCATTTTCACCTTTATCTTTGAAATTTCTGGTTTTTTGAATGTAATTTTAATTTTCTTTGCTGGGGATTGGGGCTTTTTGTTAGTTACTTTCTTTTTGGACATCGAAAGACATATATGAACTTAATATTGATATATTAGCAGAATATCCTGTAGGAGAAAAGGGGGCTATTGTTGTATGTGCAGATAGCAACTTGTCCATCCGTTTGGATGTCTTATATAGGCATATATTCCGCCATTTCCATCTACATCACGATATAGTTCTCCACCCATTACGGCGTATATAGGTGCCCCGTAGTTGACCGCACGGGTTTCCTTATAAGAAATCAAATCAACTGCCATACCTTGGTGATAATTTTGAGACATTATTACTGTTGGCCCTGCTATTGGTCTTATCCAAGAACCGGGATAAATATATGGCCACCACCAACCATCCCATCCTTGACGCCATGAGTTTTCTCCCTGTACAAGGTATTTTGTTCCACCACTAAGTCCTAAGATATCAACATTGCCTGAGCAAGGGTTACCAGTCCAGCTGTTTCTCATTGAGAAGTGAAGATGAGCTCCATCTGATTTCCCTGTGTTTCCCATTCTTCCTATCCAAGTACCAGTAGATACAGTCCCAATTTTTTGTGCTTGATCACCAAATTTACTAATGTATGCGATAATCGCGGAATCTAATGCCGATAAATTCCGGAGATTTTGATCATAAGTTGCCTGTAATGATTGCGCTTTCGCATAAGATTGTTGAAGAAGATTATTTTTCTCAGATACTTGGGTCTCTAAATTTGAATTTTGAGATGCTAATTCATCTCTCTCGGTTAGTATGGCATTTTGTTTAACTTCCAAATCTGTTTTTTGTGCAGAAAGTGATTCCTCTTCCTTTTTTAAAGCTACTGCTTTTTGAGAATAGTCTTCTAATGATGCAATATCTTGAGATCTTGTAGCTATCAAATACTTTGTTTTTCTTAGTATATTTGAAAAACTTTTTGAATCTAATATCAAATCAAAAGCATTCAGATATGAGTATTTGTAAGATTCTGTAACTCTCTGGTTTACGGTCTCTTCTAGGATTGAAATCTCTTGCTTCATAAGGGAGACGGCATCTTCTTTGTCTTGGATATCTTTTGTAAGTAGTTTTATTTCTATATCATCTGCGGCGATTTCTACTTCTAATGATTTTATTAACTTCTCTGTTTGAGTAATCTGGTTCTCCATATATGAGATTTTATCCTCAAGGGAAAGCTGTTTGTATTGCTCACTACTTAATTGATTCTGAATGGATCCTTGCTGTTGTAGTAGCTTGTTGTATTCTGATCGTAAGTAATCTAAGCATTCTATGGAATCAGGATTCATATTAGAAGGGCAAGATGTCGCAGCTGATACAGGTTTCTCATAATAAAAAGCTAATACGAGAAAAAAAATAATCGCTGTTAAAATAAATCCAGTTGTTATTAATAACTTTCTAAATCTCATATCTATTTCAAATATCTTCTTACTGCACTAAAACTACTC
>CAYXLF010000036.1:0-6738 GCA_964465815.1 uncultured Candidatus Saccharibacteria bacterium | reverse complement strand
ATGGAAGAGCAAGTAGCAAAAACTAGCTCAATAACAGTAATTAAGAAATTGGCTGACAAGCAACTAGATATCAGATCACAAAGTGGGAAATCCATTATATATTTAGAGCAATCTGCACTCTTGGCAGAAAAATAAAATGGCTAAACTAAACCATCTCTACACTTCTCAAAAAGGACATCGAAGTAAGAGTGGTAGTTCAAAACCACATAACAATATCTATTTAGTTGGATACATTATCTCTGTTGTTGCGTTTTTAATACTGTTGCAAATATTCCGATGGCAAATAATCAATTCAGAAGAATTGAAAGCTCTTGCAAGCGGACAGTACCAAGCTAGTGGTGTGCAAACTGCAACACGAGGTAAAATCACTGCATCAGATGGAACAATACTAGCCGTAGATCAACCTGTTTGGGACATCTATGCTACTTTAAGTACAGATGAAGTCGAGCGAGAGAAATTCTTCTCCCAAAAAGACAAATTTATCACAGAAATTGCAAGCATACTTGGTATAGAAAAGGCTGAAGTTGAAGAAAAAATCACAGATGATTTTGTATATGTTAATCTAGCAAAAGGTGTTTCGACAGACATAAAGAATGCATTAGCTCAAGAAGAGATATTTGGAGAGGGTACGGCTGGCTTTGGATTGTATTTTGAGAATAAAGAACAAAGACTTTATCCCAACGGTACACTTGCAGCACACGTACTAGGATTTATAGGACAAGACACAGAGGGTAATGATCTCGGTCAATATGGTATTCAAGGCTACTACTTTGGCGATTTAACCGGTTCAGAGGGATACACATACGAAGAGAAAGATTCCGCAGGGAACGTTATTCTCACCTCAGAATATGATCCTATACTTCCGCGTGAAGGGAAAGACTTTACATTAACAATAGATCCTAATTTACAAGCAAAAGTAGAGGAACAACTTGAACAAGGAGTAAAAGATACAAGATCAAAAAGCGGATCCGTAATAATCATGGACCCTGATACTGGTGCAATACTTGCCATGGCAAACTATCCAACATATACACCTTCTGAGTACTGGAGAGTCTCTGAACCATGGATTTTGAAGAATAGGGCAGTCGCGGATGTGTATGAGTATGGCTCCGTGCAAAAGCCTATTACACTAGCTATCGCACTTGATTCAGGTGCTATCGAAGAAGACTATACCTGTAATGACAGCACTGGAAAACTTGATCTCTATGCAGAAACAGGATATGAGGATCTCAAAGGCAGATATATATACACTTGGAATAAAAGACCAAATGGTATTATAGATATCTCAGGTATATTTGCGAAATCGAACAACCCCTGCGCTGCAAAAGCCGCATTAACTGTAGGGCTTCCAGAGTTCTATTCTTATCTTGAAGCCTTTGGTATCGGCCAATTCATTGGCATAGGACTACAAGATGAGAGTACGAGTTACATGAAGCCACTCGAACAATGGACACGACTAGACCAAATCACAACGGCCTACGGGCAGAGTGTCTCTGCTACACCTCTACAGGTAATTTCTGCGTTCAGTACATTAGCAAATGGTGGGGTTAGAATGAGACCATACGTTATTTCGAAAATAACCGATAACAGCGAAACAATAACTATACAACCTCAAGTAATATCCGAACCCATATCAAAAGAAACTGCAGAAATAATCAGCAAAGATCTTGCACAAGGTGTCATAGATGATGCTCTCGGGGGATTAGCCTCTGATTTAAAAAACTACAAAATTGCAGCGAAGACAGGAACCGCACAGATTGCGAAAACCGACGGCACAGGATACGAAGATGATATCAGTAATGCCACTGTAATCGGGTATGCTCCGTATGATGATCCGAAATTCATAATGTTGGTAAAACTTGAGGAACCACAAGTTAGCACCTATGCATCATATACATCTGTTCCGGTATGGAGAAGCATTTTTTTAGCAATAAAAGATGATCTAGAAATACAGAAAGCAAATTGAGATAATATATAACTTAATTAATAGAATATAAGATGATAGACACTCTCAGATCCTCGTTAAACTACCTTTTCATTGCAGTGGCATGCTCTGCGATATTTGCACCAATAATGATAAGTATTCTATACAAGTTTAACCAAGTAAGTGGACTCAAAAAATCAAAAATAGGGGCAGATGAGAAAGGTGATAATTCTCTCTTCCTGAGAATAATGCGCGTCACAGAAACCAATGGTACGCCCAATATGGGAGGAATTCTCATTTGGATTGTAGTACCTATCATAATTGCATTAACAGTCCCTCTAACACCTGTTCTCAAAGTATTTTTGCTGGGCTTTGTCTTGTACGGTCTGTGGGGATTCATAGATGTAGTAATTTTCACAAATGGATTCAAGAATAATGAGAAGATGAAAGCTTTTCAAGAAAGATTTGAATGGAGGTTAGGTAAGTTGGGATTCGCGACATTAATGAATATAGGAATAATGTTTTTACTGTATCATACAGGAGAATTTTCTACACTTTCCTTCTTTAACATAGCTACTATTACCGTAACACCATTAATATTAATTGTGCTTGGCTTCATAAGTCAGTTGGCAATATATTCTGCGGAATTAACAGATGGGTTAGATGGATTAATGATGGGCATATTCGCAATTATAAACTTCTCAATGATATTACTTTTGCTAATCCAAGGGCAAACTTTATTCATACCCGTACTATGCATTATCTTGGGTGTACAGATAATCGATCTGTATTTCAATATTCCTCCAGCCAGATTCTGGAATGGGGGACCTGGAGCTATGCCACTGGGTTTTGCAATATTCTTCATTGGAATAGTCACAGATAACTTAATCCCTTACCTTGCCATGTCTGCCATGACATGGATCATAATGGCATCTAGTGCAATTCAAATACTAAGCTTGAAATTTCTCAAAAGGAGAGTATTCATAATAGCTCCTATCCATCATCACTTTCAGGCAAAGGGATGGCCACAATACAAAGTAACAATGAGATTCTGGCTATTTACATTTGTCTTCTGTATTTTAGGAATTTACTTAGGATTACTGTAAATCCTTACAGGTAACATTACCTGTATTGCACAAACAGACGGAGGTTGTGTCCTTGTCCTTAAATACATCTTGGTCTCCATGCAAAACACCTTTGTATACGCATGCGCCTAAACTTAAAAATTCTCCTGACTCTGATTCATAATATATCTGGAAATCCTCTCCAAAGGAGATATTAGCATCCGCTATCTCAAATGTATTAGAAATTTTGCATGGGGATGTATACTTTGCCGTATCTACGTTTGTCATAATGGTAAGACGTAAAGCATCAGAAGACAGTTGATAGAAACCTGATTGAGTAGGTGCAATCTCATCTGAACTACAAAGGACATCCCTCTCAAACGATACTTTCAAAACACCATTGTTGTATGAAGCATCTAATGGGGTAATATCTGAGTTAAGAATTACTCCAGATTCTAAGAGGTTGATATAATTGTAGGAGAATTTGAGGTTAGCAGAAGAGTATCCAGTATACACAACTCCATCTGATTCCGTGCCACATTTGATAGAGCCATCCGAATTACATGTACATTCCTGTTCTCCATTAAAATCCGGAACTTGCTCACCACTTCTGTATACATTCTCCCCATAAGCACAAGAGTTGAATGATAATTTTTGTTGTATTGAGACAAAAAGTCCTGCCCCAGACACAATTACCAAGAAAATGGTGATAATTATCAACCAATTTCTCTGTTTGATCTTGCCCATAATCGGATCATATTCTACCACATTACAAGATTAATGTTACAGATGAGAGGGCTTGTAGTATTCCTTCCATTAAATTGTGCTAAAATTCCATTATGCACGACTCGCATATACATTTAAACCTTAGCCCCTTGGATTCAAATCTTGACGAAGTAGTCTTAAACTTCAAGAGGATGGGTGGAAGACATATACTTTCACAAACCACTGATAATGTAGATATTGATGTCACAATGGCACTTGCCGAGAGATACCAAGAGATCATAGAGGTTGCAATTGGGTTACATCCAACAATATTCGAAGAAATCACTTTGCAGAAGGGAATTAAGGATAACATCTATGAAATATCACAAAAATATCTGCAGGAATGGGAACAATTATTTTACAAAAATAGAGAAAAGATAAAAGCAGTAGGAGAGACAGGCTTAGATTATTACCAATTCAATATTCCCAAAAACATCTCAACAGAAACTATATCTCAGCTTAAAGAGATTCAAAAACTTTCTTTCTGTAAACATATTGCACTCGCTACTAAATACAACCTTCCTATGAGCATACACGCCCGAGATACACAGGGAGAGAGTGAATCTGTAAAAGATGCATTAAGATTGGTAGCACAGGAGGGGAAGGGAAAACTTCGTGGGAGTTTCCATAGCTATACTGGTGATATTAAGTACCTACAGGATATCTTAGATCTAGGTTTCTATATCGGTTTCAACGCTATCATTACCTACAAGAGTGGGGAGAACGTAAGAGAGATATTAAAACAGGTACCATTGGATAGGATATTGTTTGAGACAGATGGACCATTCCTACCACCACAGTCAGTGAGAAAGAACAAGAATATAAAGGAGAAGTTTGCGCAACCTAGTGATGTTCGAGAGATTATGGAGGTAGCTGCAGGTATAAAGAAGATCTCTGTAGAGGAGTTAGAGAAAGTTGCAGATGAGAATTACGAAAAGCTATTTCACTAGTCTTTCTTGTTCTCCACCATAACTACATACTCTCCATGTGGATTATTCTCAAAATCATTCACATCTATACTAGCCTTAACGGTATTAATATCTCCAAAGAAATATTGTTCTCTCATTTTAGAAATATCTCTTGCAACAGTTACAGTACAATCACCAAATATCTCCTCTAACAACTCTAATAACTTTAATAACCTATTAGGCGATTCATAAAACACCAATGTGGAATCAACCTCCTTGTATCGAGATAGAAGCTTTTCTCTCCTTACATCAGATTTAGGTAAAAATCCAAAGAATGTAAACCTATCTGTAGCCAACCCACTAACAGACAATGCCGATGTTAATGCACTTGCACCTGGTATAGCCAACACATCGTATCCTTTCTCTCTTAAATCCCTTACCAATCTGTATCCTGGATCAGAGATTAATGGAGTACCACAATCAGAAACCAATGCTAAATCTAAACCCATATCCAACTTCTCCATAACTTTCCCAATTATTCTGTCATGATTTTGATCTCTGTAAGATACCAACTGTGTTTGTATCTCATATCTCTGAAGCAGTTTAGATGTTTCTCTGGTATCCTCTGCCAATATGAAAGCGACATTCTTGAGTGTATCGACCGCTCTAAAAGTCATATCATTTAGATTACCAATAGGGGTAGCCACTACATACAGTTTTCCTTTGTTCATATCTTCAATGTCTCTTTAACTTTATCTATTCCCATTATACTCTCTACCACCTGTTCATTAATATCCTTTGTTGATATAGCATTCTCGACATCGAATTCCCCAATATTGGTTCTTCTAAGTTCCATAGCCGTAGCATATGTCCCAACCTTCTCTCCAAGATCATTTACCAATGTTCTGATATATGTCCCTGTAGAGCATCTGATTCTAAATGTAACAAATGGCCAGTTGTATTCGACAACATCAAATGAGTACACAGACACATCTTTTGGTTTTAAGACAACCTCTTTGCCTTCTCTGGCAAGATCATATGCCTTTTGGCCGTTAATCTTTTTGGCTGAATATTGCGGAGGTAGCTGAGATATATTTCCAAGAAGATATCTATTGATATTATCTTCCAACACTTCCTTTGCGACTTGTTGTAGAGTAGGAGATGCTTTAATCTTTTCTCCTGTACAATCCTGGGTATCAGTAGCATATCCAAATTCTGCCTTTACTTCGTACTCTTTGTCTAAACCATGAATGGTATCCATAAGCTTGGTGGCTTTACCTAATAGTATTATCAGAAGTCCAGTGGCAAATGGATCTAAAGTACCAGCATGACCGATCTTTTGACCTCGGGGAAGTATGCGTTTTAACATTCTAATAGCAGTATAGGATGTAATATTTTCCTCCTTGTCTATTAGTAAAATTCCGTCTATCATGTACATATATATTAATTTACATTGATAATGATATCACAATGTTAAACGGTATTACCCTAGGTATAATCATAACTTTGGTTTTACTCTTCCTCTGTATTATCCTTTCAATACTTGTGACCGCCATTATTGGTCCTCTTTCAAAGACACCAAATGATGTACTAAATGAGATTGCAGATTTGATAGATGCAAAAAAGAAGGATACATTCCTAGATCTAGGTAGCGGTGATGGTCGATTGGTATTTAAGGTATATGAGAGATACAAGTGTAAGTGTTTTGGATATGATATTTCTCCTCTGTTAGTAATATTTTCTAATTTGATGAGAGATATTAAATTCCCATTTGTTAAAGATATTATTTTTGAAATACAGAATATTTACAAAGTAGATATTTCTAAGGCTAACAAGATATATTGCTTTTTGGATGAGAATAGTTTGAGGATATTAAGACCTAGGTTAGAGAAATTTGTAAAGGATGGGGGAGTAGTATATTCATATGAGAATGGTATTAAGGACATGAAGGGAGAGAAGAGGGTAGTGTTAAAGAATAAAAAGGGGTTATATATTTACAGTAAGTAAATATTTTTCAATTTGTAATGATACTAGATCACCAGGAGGGTTATTGTTTGGATAACCCTCCCGGAACTGC
>CAYXLF010000035.1:0-7016 GCA_964465815.1 uncultured Candidatus Saccharibacteria bacterium | reverse complement strand
AAACTCGTGACAGGATTCTAACACAAGAAAATCATATATGCAAGTACTATTTCTTCGACTTTTGAACAGCATAAAGATGCTTAAGTTCCTCTATGGTAGTAGCCTCTTCAGAAGTCTTGTCCCTACGCCATTCTATTAACCTTGGGAACCTCAAAGATAATCCTCCGCCAATATCAGTATTTGCCTTAAGATTTTGTGTAATTTCATCAGCTTCAACAGAGAATACAACCTTGGGTTCTATCCACACATCTGGAGCTAGTATATCAACCACATCTACATTCTTGGGTTTCCTTGGTAAGACATCCTCTTCTAGCTCTTTCCCTATATTAGTAAGTAGCTCATCACTAAATCCTGTACCTACCTTACATATCGCCTCATATACGTCCAAGTCCGGATTATACAAAGCACCCAATACTGCCCCGACTCCAAGCTTGCTTCGCTTCCCAGAGCCATGATAGTACCCTACTGCGACAAGATCCACAGTATCTACAAGCTCCTTCATCATAGATTTCTTAAGCTTTATCCATTCGTAGTTTCTTACCCCTGGGAGATACTTTCCTGAGAGTTGCTTTACTATAATTCCTTCCAGACCACTATTAACATTAAAATCGAATATTTTTTTCAGATCCTCCATATTGCTTATCACCTCAGTTTTACACACCTCTATACCCCCGCGGGTATCAGAGAAATTTTCTTTTAACCTAAATATTCTTTCACTTGTGTCAATCTCTGAGATATCCTTGCCATTAATGTACAACAAATCAAAGGTTTGCGCTTTAACTGGAATTTCTTCTTGAATGTTCCCCACCCCATATTTCCTTCGCCTCTGCATAGTCTCTTGATAGCTAAGGAATGTATTTGCTTTGTAATTCCACCCCAGCACCTCAGAATCTAAAACAAAGGAATCCTGTTCCATCTCCATAGCAGCATCCGCAATCTCAGGGAACATTTCAGTAACATCTTCGAGATTCCTGGTAAACAATCTTACCTCATGAATAGTATCCTTAACGCTAAAGAGCCCTCCCAGTCCCTCTTTTTTCATATACCTCTCCCATTGCATCTCCTCTTTGTACCGAGTATCATCCTTCTTAAATTTGTGAATCTGACACCTCAATCCATCGAATTTAGGTTGAACTAAAAACTCATTACCGAATCTCTCAATAACTTCCTCAAATGATCCTACTCTCTCGACGAGTCTAGATAGTACAGGCACTCCCGGCGTAATCTGTAAATCCAGAAGACTCCGATCCCCACCATCTCTTACCTTCATTACTAAACTACATATATATCCCAAATCAGCACTTACACCATATGCCCTATCTAGCTTCTCTCTTAGACTTTTGTCACTACTAAGCACAAAGGAAAATGCATCTAAAACAGTCTTAGAATTCAACCCAAGCCTTAGCTCACCACATATAATTCTACTCAAGAACTTTGCCTCCAATGGATTAGACTTCTCCAAAAGATTCATTACAATATTCTTTTTTCGTTCAGCAGAGCCATTTCCCGTAGCTTTTACAACGCTCCAAAGCCCATCATATACATCCGAGAGGCTAAGTTCTGCAGATTTAAATCCTAATTCATTAGTCAAAAATTCTGTTGTATCACCAATATCTCCAAGCTCTGTTCTCTTCTTTTTAATATCAAATTTCCTTCCTTTCACCTTGTTCAATGATTCTAGAAGGGTTATTAGGCTCTTTTCAGAAAAGTTAAATTCCGCAACAACAAAAAATGGAGCAACTCTTCCTTGAACAAGATACGAAACTATCTGCGCATCTCTGGAATCAAGTGTCCTGAGGAATTCTGCCAGCACAGCAGTCATATCATTTCTAGAATCAGTAACTTCCAACTGCTGAAATATCTCACAGACTTTTTTAAAAGTAATTCTTTCCATAGTTACTTTCCTATGTATTTGTAAAATGTTGATTTGGTGCTACCCTTTTGAGATACGAGTTTTGCCTTAGCCAATGAATCCATATCCCTTCTAAGAGTCCTAGTAGATACATCTGGTAGCAATGATTGGAGCTCTTTTGGTGTAATCATCCCCTTTTCTTTTACAACTGCAAGTATTCTTTGTTGCCTATCATTCCCACCATCAAGTTTCTGTTCTGGAGCAGTCTCCTTGAGTTTCGGTTTCGGATCACTTTCTTTAGACATGGGTATTTTATGTGTTTCTTGATGTGTAAGTTTTGTTATCAGAAATACACCTGCGACTACACCCGCAAGTGTCAAAATCGTTCCCAACACACCATCATTTTTTTTCGAGGAGTTTGCCATTAGTTATCCACAATGAGATAAATTTATTGGTTGTTACAATTATATCATCTACTTCAATTCGGACAAATCGCTTCCTATGCTTGCGTGTACATCAAGCGTAGTTGCCAATGCCACAACATTTTTGAGTAGATCTGAGACCTGCTTTACAAATTCCTCTGCTCTTTCCTCCTTTACCTCAAAGACCAGCTCATCATGTATTTGAAGTAATGTAAAGGCTTGATCTGGAAATTCTTTCTCTATTAATGTATTAATCTTTACCATTCCAAGCTTCATAATATCGGATTCAGTACCTTGGATAGGCATATTCACAGCCTCTCTCAACGCGGCTCTTCTTGCGGTTATGTTCTTAGACTTAACCGCAGCAATTCTTCTCGTCATACCAAACATACTTTGGACATATCCGTGTTTGTATGCCTCTTTTTCCAAAATTCTAATGTAATCTTCTACACCTACGTAATGTTCAAAATAGTGTCGGATATATTCTGAGGCTTTTTGCGCATCAATGTTTAATAATCTAGAAAGGCCAAATGGGGTTTGTCCGAAAAGGATTGCGAAATTAACCGTCTTGCCCACACTTCTCTCCGCTTTAGTTATATTCCCAATATCTTTATCCATGATTCTAGCAGCTGTTGCCTTGTGTATATCAAGATCATCTAAGAAATCCTTTATGAGTAAATCATCTTTTGACATATCTGCCATGATTCTTAATTCCATCTGTGCATAGTCCATACCAACGAGTTTAAAACCTTTGTTTGGTACAAAAGCTTTTCTAAGTTTTACTGACCAATCTCCAGATGCAGGAAGATTTTGCATATTTGGATTTGTAGAAGAGAATCTTCCGGAGGTTGTACCCGTTTGTTTGAAATCCGTGTGGATTGAGGTATTGGGATCATTTTGTGCCATTTCTAGTAATGGCGATGTGTATGTACCATATATTTTTGATACTTCTCGGTATTCTAAAAGCTTCTCTACACATGGATGCGCACCAACCAAACCTTCTAGGACATCCTCTCGTGTTGATTGCTTACCAGTAGTTGGCAGTTGCAATTCATTGAAAAGGACATCGGCTAACTGCTTGGGTGAGTTGATATTGAACTCGTGGCCTACAGAATCAAAAATGTCTTTGGCTAGTCCATCGAGTTTTTGTTTTACTTCATTGTTAAGTTCTTCAAGATATTCAATATTCATCTTAATTCCTCTTCGCTCCATCTTCCCTAGTATCTCAGAGATTGGCATTTCTATCATTCTATGCACGTTTAGCAAATAGCTGTCATCAATTTTCAGAAATTCTCGTATACTTTTTAGTGTATATTCATACAATTCTGTATTATCTGCACGTCTTAACTCTTTTTCCCTTATCTCGACAACAGCATCTAAGATATCTGCCATATCTAAAGGAGAAAGTTTCTCCTTAAATATTTTACCTGCATAATCAAATGCTAGATCTTTGAATCCTTCCGTCTTCTTTCCCGAGCTTATGGTATGTGCAAATATGAGAACATCAAATGCTTTGTCATATTCAATATTCCAATCCTCCTGTGCAGAGAGATCTTCCCAGTTGTAAAAGGTCATATCTACACCTTTAATATCTTTCAAATCTATCTCCTTAAACAATATATCCCTAAAATTCTGTTGCTCATCTACAAATCTAACCGCGAAGAATCTTTCACCATTGTATGATTCTTGAGGGGCGATATTCGCTACTATAATTGATTGTGCTGTTTTGATTTCAGATTTAAAATCTTCTTTATCTTTCCATTGGATATCAGTATTCGTTGTTGTTTCAAAGATATTAAGTTGTGGGGAATTTATCTGCTCTTCTTTCCCGAATATTTCATCCAGCCTGTTCATTAACGATCGAAAACTGTATTTCTTAAACACTTCTAATACATTCTTTCTATCGAAATCCTTTGTTCTACACTCTTCCAACTTAATACTAATGTCCATATTCTGCTCGATAGTTGCTAGCCTTCTACTCATCTCAGCTTGTTCAACGCTTTCTCCAAAAAGTACTTGGATCCTTGGTTTTAATTTGGTGAGATTTTTGTATATGGTATCCATATCTCCGTATTCTTTTAGAAGCTCCACTGCCGTCTTCTCCCCTATCCCTTTTATCCCTGGGATGTTGTCTGACGCGTCTCCTACAATACCTTTGTAATCTATGATCTGGTGAGGATACACTCCCATATATTTGAATACTTCCTCTGCATCATATGCTACAAGATTTTTAAAATTGCCAGATGGTAAGCATACTTTAATATCATTCTTAACTAACTGGAGAAGATCTCTATCTCCACTTAATATGTAAAGTTCCAGATTTTCATTACTCCATCTTCCACTATCTACCATCTTAGAGATTGTTCCCAGGATATCATCGGCCTCGAAGCCTTCTTTTTTGATGATGGGGATATTGAAAGCTTTTAATACTTCTTCTACCAATGGGAATTGATCTAGGAGTGATTGATCTGTAGGTTTGCGCGTACCTTTGTATTCTGCAAATTCCGTATGTCTGAAAGTCGGAGCCTTGGTATCAAAAGCACACAAAACATATTCCGGGTGGAAAAGTTTGAGTGCCTCCAAAAGCATTACTGTAAAACCATATACTGCATTTACTTGAATGCCATCCTCTGTTTGAAGATTGGATGGATATGCATGAAAAGCTCTGTGTACAATCGCATTTGCATCAATGGCAAGGAAGATATCCTTAGAGGATCTTTGTATATTCATACTGAATTTTACTACTTAACAAAAAGCGCTTCAAACTCTTCCCTTATAACAACCTCTTTCTCCAACAAAAGTGATACTAATTTCTCAACTTCATCTTTCTTGTCTTTAAGAAGTTTTTTTGCATAGTTGTATGCATCATCCACCATTTTTTTGATCTCTTCATCTATGAGCTGTGCTGTTCTTTCGCTGTAATCCTTACCTCCTCCATACGTGTATCCGAGGTGCTTGGTTTCTTCCATATCTCCATATTTTATCAGCCCTAACTTTTCACTCATTCCATACTGAGTAACCATCTCTTTTGCAGTTTCAGTTACCTGCTCAATATCGTTGGATGCGCCTGTGGAGATATCCCCTAAGAAGACTTCCTCAGCAGCTCTTCCTGCGACTCCAGTTCTTAACCATGCAAGCATCTGTTTCTTGTACAAGAATGTTCTGTCCTTTTCTGGTAGGTATACCGTGACTCCACCTGTCATTCCTCTGGAAATTATGGATACCTGTTCTACTGGATCTGATCCTTCTGTGTATTGGGCAACGATAGCGTGTCCAGCCTCATGATATGCAGTCTTTTTAAGATCCTCTTCCCCTTTATCACCTTTTTTCTTTCTACCGAGTTTGACCTTTAGGTATGCTTCCATGATATCTGCCTGGCTAATCTTCTTTCTGTCTTCTTTTGCTGCCATTATGGCGGCTTCATTCAAAAGATTCTCCAAATCTGCACCAGAGTAGCCAACTGTTTTCTTAGCCAAAACTTCAAGATCTACACCCTCTTCAAACTTCTTGTTTTTGGCATGTACATCCAAAATTGCCTTTCTTCCTTTCATATCTGGCATCTGCACAACAATAGTTCTGTCAAATCTCCCCGGCCTTAATATCGCAGGATCTAATACATCCGGTCTATTTGTAGCCGCAAGAACAATGACATTCTCCCTTCCTTCTAGTCCATCCATCTCTACAAGGATTTGATTTAAGGTCTGCTCACCTGCTCCGGAGTGTAATACTGTTCCTCTTTTCTTTGCTACTGCATCAATTTCATCTATGAAAATGATACACGGAGAGGCGCTTCTGGCTTTCTTGAACAGATCTCTTACTCTAGATGCACCCGCACCTACAAGCATCTCTTCAAATTCTGATCCGGAGGTATGGAAGAATGGTACTCCTGCTTCCCCTGCTACGGCTTTTGCTAAGAGTGTTTTTCCTGTACCTGGAGCACCTGCTAACAATACTCCTTTAGGAATTCTTGCACCTGCTGCTTGATATTTTTTAGGATTTTTCAGGAAATCAACAATTTCAGTTAATTCTTCCTTTACCTCTTCAATACCGGCAACGTCATCAAAATTGATACCTGTTTTCTTTCCAAAGAGCAATTTGGCTTTGCTTTCTCCAAAGTCCATGATCTTGCCACCGGAAGCTTGCATGTTTTTAACCATAATAAAGACTAAGACTCCTCCAACAATCAAGAATACAATACTGATTATGTCGCTGAATGATATTCCAACTGCTGGTTCGTAGTAATCATTTTTCAAATCTTTGATATTGATACCTGCATCTGAGAGGATTTGATAGAAGTCTGTACCTTGTGGTAGTAGTGCAAATTTCTTGACTAACAGGTTGTTTGTATCTCGTTCCTGTAGGGTCACTGTATCATCTTTTAGTAAGATACTCTCGTATTTCTGATTGGAGATATCTGTAACTATTTCGCTTACTGCTACTTGTGTTCCTTTGCCACCTAGATTCCTAATGAGGAAAAATCCTCCTGCCAATGCTAGGGTTAAGATTACTGATACTATGATACTTGGGATATTGAATTTTCTCTGGGGTGGTAATTTTCTAATATCTACCTTTACAATTTTCTTTTTTGATTCTGTGTTATCCATTCTTTAAAAGACTAATTTAATATGATTTTCGAAGTATATGATTATATCAGAGTATATTAGTATTCTAAAGGAAATAGTTTGAAGAAATGAATATGGTGGAAGGTGGAATCGAACCACCGACCTTGGGTTTATGAATCC
>CAYXLF010000034.1:0-7809 GCA_964465815.1 uncultured Candidatus Saccharibacteria bacterium | reverse complement strand
CAGCCAATTTCTTAATTACTGTTATTGAGCTAGTTTTTGCTACTTGCTCTTCCATAAGTCTGTTCTCCTCTACTAAGAAATTCTTCTCTTTGTTTAGGCTTTGTAATTCCGTACCTAATGGGTTTAAAACCGCATTGATTACTAATTGAGAGAGCACAAATGCGACCATGGAGAATCCAAAGATCATGACTGGGAGTTTTCTTCTGGTTTTGTAGGTTTTCATGTTGGGCAGTAGTTATTTTATTTTTTAATCAAACATCTCAACTTGGCGGAAGCGGAGCGAGAATTTTGCTCTAACTCTATGTCGGTTGGGGCAATTGGACTTTTGAAGAGCAACTCTCCTTCCCCGCTTCTAGCCTTGTCGCTAAAGTAATTCTTAACAATTCGATCTTCTAATGAATGGAAGGTTATTATTGATAGTCTTCCATCGGATTGTAAGAGCTCAAAAGATTTATCTAACGCCTCTTTGAGGCTTTCTAATTCATCGTTTACCACTATCCGCAGAGCCTGAAAGACCCTGCGGGAAGGGTTCTTAATAGAATTGTTCGCCGGCACGACTTTATAGATAAGTCTTGTAAGATCTCCAACTGTTTTGATATTGTTAAGCTCTTTTTTAATAGCTTTGGCAATTCTCATTGAATATCTTTCTTCTCCGTATTCCAAGAATAATCTTGCTAGCTGCTTCTCACTTAATACTGTGAGAATATCTAGTGCTGTAACTCCTAAATTGGTATTCATTCTCATATCTAATAGTTCTTGATCTTCTAAATAGCTGAAACCTCTGTTGTGAGATTCTTCTAACTGTCTAGAAGAGAGTCCTAGATCCATGAGGATACCGTTTGGAGTCCTACGAATCTCTGCTACGAGTTTGTCGATATCTCTAAAGTTGGATTGCTTGAGAATCCAATTCTCTTGAGAGTTATAATAACTTTTGACAAATTCAATAGCGTAACTGTCTTGGTCGATACTTAGTAGTAATCCATCAGGTGAGAGCTGTTTTAGAATTGATTGGCTGTGGCCTCCATCTCCTAATGTACAGTCTATATAGAATCCTTGTGGATCAATATTTAATGAAGCTATTGATTCGTCTAAGAGTACTGGTACGTGTATTTTATCCATTGTTCTTTTCTGTCATTTTAGTCAATTCTTGCGCGATATCTTCTCCATGTAGTTTTAGATATTGGAGTCTTTCTTCCCACTTGGATTTCTCCCATATTTCGATCCAATTTACTAAGCCGATGAAAACGATATCTTCATTAAGCTGCGCATGATCAAACAATGCTTGTGGAATTATAAATCTTCCTTGCTTGTCTGTTTGAACTTCTGTTGCACTACCTACCAGGAATCTGCTTGTATCACGGATATTTTTGTTTATAAAAGAGCCATCTATTACCTCTTTGGCTATTTTTTGCCACATATCCTGATTTACTAAGATAAGTGCATCTTCATAGCCTCTGGTGAGTATTATGTTCTCACCTAGTTCATTTCTGAACTTTTTGGGAAGTGATGTTCTTTTCTTATTGCTAAGCTTTCCGTGGTACTCTCCTATGAGCATATTTGGATTTTACCACTTCTCACCACTCCTTGCCACTAATTTAGCATTATCTAAAATATGCGTCAAGAAAATTTAGTTATAGGTCGGGATATAATATTCTAGGATATATAGATATACTGTTCTTAAAATATATCTACCCTATTGTTGGTGATATTGTGAACATGAACCGATAGCAGTATTTATTGAAATATATATTTAAAGAAGTTAGTATAATTAAATAACTTGAGCCATGTTTTTATGACAATCTACTTAAAAGATATACAAGAGAGATTCCCAGAGTTTGAGATTAGAAATTATGATGAGAATGCTTCCTTCACAGCCTTCAACCATGACTCGAGAAATATAAAAGAGGGTGAGATCTTTATTCCTATTGTTGGAGAAAGATTTGATGGACATGATTTTATTCTTCAGGCATTAAATGATGGTGCCGCCATGGCCTTATGTGAGGCAAAGAAATCTTTGCTAGTTAAAGATGCAACTAAACCAGTTATTTTTGTTGATAGCATTCGTGAAGGTTTGCAAAAGATAATGTCTTTGTACACTTCTCATATCAATGCAAAGATCATAGGTATAACGGGGAGTGCAGGTAAAACGACTACAAGGAAGATCCTTTCAACAATCTTGAATGGCGAAGGTTCTGTTCTCTCTGTGGAAGGCTCCAATATAAATACTGTTTGGGGCAATGCTGTCTTGCTTAGCAAATATACAGATGAGAAATATGTAGTTCTAGAATGTGGAATGGATCATCCAGGCGAAATCGCTTGGCACATGAATTCTATTGATCCAGACTTAGGCATATTATTAAATGTTGGATATGTACATGCTGAAGCTCTTGGCTCAATAGAAGGAGTATATGAAGAGAAGAAAAACATGGCGGATTATCTAGATAAAATGGGAAGACCATTGATTTTAAATATCGATGATGAGAGGCTGCAAAGGATTGTTCCTTTATATAAATCAAAGCTTGTGACTTATGGTTATAGTTCAGATGCCGATTTCAGAATTGAATCTTCAGTATTAAATAAGGATGGTATAGATTTCCAATTTGCATATAAGAAAAATTCTTATCATGGTCATTTGAAAGCTTATGGAGAGAGGCTTGTATACAATGTTGTGGCTGCAATCGCAGCTGCTACGGAATTGGGAATAAATATTGAAGATGCACTTCTTGCACTAAATGTTTTTGAGCCAGAAAGTGGTCGTTTTGAGATAATAGCTCTAAGAAAGGGGGATGTAATTATCAATGATGCATACAATGCAAATCCGATTTCCATGGAGATGTCTTTGCAGACTTTTGATAAATTGTACCCAAAAGATGCATTTCATAGAATTGTAGTTCTTGGAGATATGAAAGAATTAGGAGAAATCTCGTCGGAGAAGCATAAAGAATTAGGTAAACTTGTTGACTCTATGAACTTTGAGGAAATTTATTATATAGGAGAATATTTCAAAGATTTTGGTGTAGGAGAAGAATTACAAGCTATTACCGAGGCTGTAGGAATTATCAAAGAAGTGATTGATCATAATAAAGGTAAAAGAATTGCAATTCTGTGTAAAGGAAGCCATAGCACAGGGCTCTATGAGATTCCTAATTTAGTGAGGAATCTGTAAGCATTGTATACTTCCCAGCCATACTAGATTCGAGAGTTTCAACTTCCCTAACTTGCAGGCCATCTTGAGTATTGAGAAAAGCAGGATCTGAGAATAACGCAACTCTTGAATTGTTGAGCTCTCCAATTTGTACAATTGGTATTACATGTGTTGCTATTGATGATTTGAATGTAGTCAATCTTGCAGGATAGCCGAGTTTGGATTGCACAACGGAAGCTAGTATCACAGAATTTCCTGGCAATGAATCTGGCAGCTCATTAGTTTCCCTGATCTCTACGGATATGTCGTTTATATTTAAGTCTTCTTTTAGAAAAGAATCTATGCCTCGATGATCAAATCCATTGGCAATGGTAAAAGCTCTCTTGGGTTCTTTTGTAGGATCAAAGGAGCGTTCAATTGGTGAGTTTAGGGATAAATTAGAGAATGGAGATAATGCTTTTGAGATTTCGGCATATTCTTCTGCTAGTGAAGCATTTGGATCAGTATAGGCGACGGGAACATTAACAGTAGTTTTTGCAATTGGCATTTTTGTTGTATGCACAGGTATGTTATATGATCCATGCTCTATGTACATTTTCACAAATTCGGGATACGGAGGTAGTTCTCTTCCAAGGTATGATAATGCGGTATACAATGACGCCAATCCACAAGTAGTTCGCTGCAATATGGGCGGAATTTCCTGATCGAATTGTGAATGAAAAGATTTGACTAGGTCACCTTTTTCCATTTTTGATGTCTCTTTTTCCATAATTTATATTATAACTCAATCTCTTTTAATATAGTTTTAACAGCATCTGTTCTGAACACTTTCTCTATCTCTTTTTTATCTATCTTCCTATTTTTTTGTAAAAATTTCTCAAGTCTAAGTAACAAACAATTGGAAGTTAACTCCCCCTCTTGAATTATCTCTGCCAGTCCTAAATTCACCAAAACCTCTGCGTTTCGATATTGCTCATTATGTGTTACCCAAGGAATAGGTATAAATATGGATGGAATTTGTAAAACACCCATCTCATATACCGTATTTGCGCCTGCCCTACCAACGTACATATCAATATTATGTAACAGATAGCCCAAATCTTTTGCCTGAATAAACGTGACAGGCAAAAATCTAGATTTAAGGTTTTTATCCAAATGTTCTTTGTACCCAATTAAAGTTTTGTAATCGTTAAAAACTTTGTTATCACCCGTTTGCAGAATAACTTGGTATTTCTGAAGTAATAGTTTAAGAGAATCTTTAACAGTTTCATTGATTAAATGGGAACCCAATCCCCCGCCAGAAATATAAATGATTGGGTATATATCTCTATTTCTGATCATATCTTTTATATTTTCTGCAAAATTTCCTTGAGCTTTAGTCTCAAATATCTCTGGTCTAACTAGATTGCCTGTCAGTATAGCTTTTCCTTTAGGGAAATACTTAAAGGATGAAGGAAAAGAGAGGAAGATTTTCTCTGCTAAGTTCCCTACTATTTTATTTGTTAAGCCAACCGTTGCAGTTTGTTCATGAAGATAGATTTTAGATTTAAGTAATTTCGCAGTTAAACAAACACTTACAGTTACATATCCTCCTGTGGATATAACAATATCAGGTCTGAATTTCTTGATAATTTTGTAAGAATCCTTTAGCCCAAGTATAGTTCTAAAAAGAAGTTTAACAGTATTTAAACTGAATGATCTCTGAAGTTTTCCTGCACGGATAAATTTACATTCAAAGTTTTTCCCTTTCATGAGCTTTTGTTCCAGAGAATTGCCAGGTTTCTCACCTTCCATTCCTAGATCGCCACCTATATAGAGAAAGTGGTTTTTATCTAATACGTACTTTTCATCCAAACTTGATATGACAGAAAGCGCTGCAGAGATATGTCCTCCAGATCCTCCTCCTGTTACGATAATTTTTTTATTTAACTGCTTTTTGTCCATTCTGAGTATTTGAATATTTACTGATATTTAGTAGTATACCAATTCCGATGAGTGATACGATAGTGCTAGATCCACCATAGCTAACTAGAGGTATAGGCATTCCGGTCAAAGGAATGATACCAACGTTTGCACCAATGTTTAAAAGTGTTTGTATTACAAGCCATACTGTAATACCAGCAGCTAATAATTTTCCTTGCTTGTCTGGAGCTCCAAGCGCGACTTTAAGTCCTCTCCAAAGGAATCCTATCCACGCAATTATGATTAATGTTCCTCCCAAGAAGCCTAATTCTTCCAGAATTACTGCAAAAATAGAATCTGTGAATGCAGTGTTCTCAACTAAGTAGCCAAATCTTTGTCTCGATTGTCCAAAACCTGTACCAAAGAATCCGCCTGATCCTATTCCGATTAGGATCTGTTGCATCTGATACCCCGAACCTTGTGGATCTGCAACGTTTCCTGTAAACATAAGGCTTAAGAATGTGGTGACTCTTTGTAGCCTGTAAGGCTCCAATATTGCGGCTATCCCCGCTACGGGTATGAGTAATGACAGCACTGCAAAAGAAGCCCAGGTGTGTATTTTGTCTTCCCCCGCCATCAAGAACATTATGAAGCATGTTATACATACAACCATCGTTGTCCCTAGATCTGGTTCGAGTAAAATCAATAATGCAACGATTCCAAGAATAGCGATGAAGCCTAGTAGATTTTTGATGAAACCTTCTCGAATTGCAGATTTGAAATCTTTGTACTTGTAATCTCTTTTTGCTAGCCATTGTGCAAGGTACATGATCAATGTGAGTTTGGCAAATTCTGCTGGCTGTATCTTGGGTAGAGAACCTATGGCAAACCATCTTTTTGAACCATTTGTGGCTTCACCGAGGATTAACACTGCAGCTAATAATAATACTGTAATAATCAAAGCAGGAAAGGCCAATTTCAGAATTTTTCTATAATCCCAGAAATATACTATTACGGCAGGGATCGCTCCTACCAATAGCCAAACAATTTGGGATTTGAGGAAATAGAATTGATCATTAAATACAGTGTTGGCTTGATATACACTTGCATCAAAGATCATAATAGCTCCGAATATCGCCATTAATACGCAGAATATTAAAAGAAAAGAATCTGGTTTGTGTCCAGAGATTACCTTCTTGAGTTTTCTTTTTTGAGCATGATTTTGATTGGACATAGTCTGACTATTAATATACTATAATTAATATATGAATCAAAAGGAAAGGGCAAAGAATTTAGGATATCTTTTTGTGGTAGGTGGTCCTGGAGGTAGTGGTGCATCCACTATTGCAAGAATGCTTTCTGATCATTTTGCACTTAAGCGAGTATACGGGGGAAAAATGTTTAGATCTTTGTTAAAGAAGGCAGGGTATGAAGAGAGTGATGATGCATATTCGAAGAAAAATGAGAAGTTATTAAAGAAATTAGATAGACAGGTGGATGCGTTGCTAATGTCTGAGATTCAGAATCCTAATGTCTTGATAGAGTCCAAGAATTTTGCAGCATTAGCTACAAAGAAAAAAATATCTTGTACAGTCAGAGTTTGGATTACAGCATCTCTTAATGTAAGAGCACAGAGAACACTATTAAAACAGGGTATTAAACCGGGTTTCAAAAATTTCCATAGGTATCTAGAAGCGAGGACTCATCTAAAGAATAGATACAAGATTGATTCCATGCGTTACTCTTCTTTGTATGGTATTAATTATGATAGACCAGAAGAGTACAATGATATTGTAATAGACTCTTCCAATTTAAATGAGGAAGAGACTTTTAATTTAATTTTAAAAAATATTAAAGATGGCGGATATATTAAGTAATAATCCTCCTGTTAATAATAGTACTCCTAATCCTGTAACTACCCCTACTCCTGATGTTACAGCACATGTTAATCCTGTTCCTCATGATGAATTTTTAGTTAAAGAACCTCCTCCACATGGTTTAGATAGTTCATGGAGAAGGTGGAAGTGTTTAAACTGTGGCTATGTTTATGAGGGTATATTTAAAGGGGCAATGGTATGTCCTAAGTGTGGGAATGCTGATCCTGACAAGTTTGATGAATCTGAATAGAGGATATTAAAAGATAAAGGGTATGATCTCTTGAAAACTTGTATAACCAGATTCAGTATTTATATGCCCCCCATTTCTGACAATTACACTTTTGTTAGCAACGATTTTAGCAAATTTCTCTAACTCTTTAATTGGAATGTATGGATCATTATCTGAATATAAACAAATGATCTCTTTACAGTAATTATGAATTTCGTTTATACCTTTACTAAAAAAACTCTCGTTTGCTTTATCAAAATCGGGAAAGCCTCCAATATAATTGTTAACTCCGGAAACAAAGATTAATTTATGTACGCTTTGTTTCCTTTCTATTAAATATTTTGTAATGAAAATAGACCCTGTACTATGGCATATAAAGGTGGTGTTATTGTTTATGAGTCCAAGCTCAAGGTAGTAATCTAATAGCTTTGACCAGTTACGAAAATTATGCAATTCTTTCTGAATTGGGAATTGGGGTACTATGTTGCTTAGGCCTTTATTATTTAATTCTTTAGATAACCATGGAAACCAGTTCTCGAAGGGAGTTCCAAATGTTCCATGAATAATGAAATAGTTTTGAGTCACAGATTTATATGTAGAGATAATCTGCCGGGAGAGGGAATCGAACCCTCACTCTATTTCTAGAACGGGATTTT
>CAYXLF010000033.1:0-7993 GCA_964465815.1 uncultured Candidatus Saccharibacteria bacterium | reverse complement strand
CCAATATTCTGTGCTCTCTCATTAGGATGATGTACAGGTATATGATCTATACCTCCTGTATGGATATCAAACTGTTCTCCCAATGCTTTGGTACCCATTGCAGAACACTCAATATGCCATCCTGGGAAACCTACTCCCCATGGAGATTCCCAATGCATCTCATGATCAGCATATTTCCCCACTCTCTTCATCCAAAGTACAAAGTCTGCAGGATTCTTTTTGTTAGGATCTACTCCAACCTCTTCCCTTACTCCAACCTCTTTGTCTTCTAGTTTCTGTCCTGTAAATATGGTGTAGTCAGGTATCTTTGTAACATCAAAATATACGGCTTGTTCTGTTTCGTATGTATATCCATTATTTTCCATCATCTGTACAAGCTCTATCATCCTGTCTATGTTGTTTGTAGCTCTCATCCAACCGTAATTTTCAACATCTTTGTAATCCATGTCTTCTGGAATTACTTTTCCATCTGGAGCAAGTATATTTAAGGCCCTAAAATCATCTAATACCGTATCTATATATTTATTTGCTACATCTATTGCAGTTATTCCTTCTTTCTCAGCTTCTCTATCCATCTTATCCTCTCCAAAATCTTCATCATGACTCATATGTCCTACGTCTGTGAAGTTCATAACTCGTTTTACGTCATACCCCAGATATTTTAAAGCTCTGTGAAGGATGTCCCAGTTTACATAGGCACGGATATTTCCGATGTGCATTCTGTAATATACCGTTGGTCCGCAGCTATATATGGAGATTTGGTCTTGTTTTAGGGGTTGTATTTCTACAATTCCTTTATCTAGTGTTGAGTATAATTTCATGATTATTGATTATATCAGATTAAACACGGGGTAGCCCTAGGGCTGCCCCACATCTATTTTAAATCCCTCTTCTCCCCTCCAACGCTCTCTTTAATGTAAGTCTATCAGCATATTCCAAATCTGCACCCGTAGGTAAACCCATTGCTAATCTAGTAATCTTAACCTTGTTGTTTTTAAATTCTTCCTTAAACAAATCAATAACATAACTAGCAGTAGCCTCACCCTCCAAACTAGGATTAGTAGCAATAATAACCTCCAAAACATCTGCATCCTTAAGTAACTCACCCACCCTAGCCTTCAACTCCTTAAACCTAATCTCCTCCTCACCAATACCCTCCGCAGGAGAAATAACTCCACCAAGAACAAAGTAAAGACCATCATAGATACCGGAGTTCTCAAACGCTACAACATCCAAAGGCTCCTCTACAACACAAATCTTGTCCTGTTTCCTTAACTTACTAGAACAGATATCACACTCATCCTTGTCTGAAACATTAAAACACTTAGTACAACTCTTCACCTCCTTATCCATCTCCAACAAAGCATTAGCTAACTTAGTAGCATCTAACCTAGAAGAACGAAGATAGTGGTAAGTCATACGAGAAGCAGATTTAGGACCAACACCCGGTAATCTACTAAATTCATTAATTACATTTTCAACAGACTTGGGAAGTACAGACATAGTTATTTACCTAAAAGCCTCTTAATATCATCCATATTAATATCCTGTTGCATGTCCTTCTGAAGCTTCTTCTGGTAGTCCTTGAATGCCTCCTTAAAACCATTTCTAACAGCCTCTGCCATATCAGGATCCAAATATTGCTCATCAATATACACATCTTCCAACTCTTGAGCACCATTCATGAAGATTATAACCATACCATTCTTAGACTCACCCTTAATCTTCCTCTCTCTCATCTTAGCCTGCATCTTCTTAGCCTCACTCTGCATCTTTAAAAGTTCAACTGGATTAATCATTGTAAAAAGGTAACAAATAAGTATGGATATTATATCTTTAAAACTACATCCCTTCAAATATCGCCTCTATCTCCGCTGTTGCTTTTCTACCCTTAGAAAAACTCTTCTTCTCTGAGACCTCTTCCTTCGGTTTCTCTTCTTTCTTAGGAGCCTGCGGAAGATTTCTCAAAACGAACTCCGCATCCGATTTCTTCTTCATCTGGTCATTAATATTACAGACAATCTTACATGAACAGCCAAACATCTTCTTAAAAACAGTAGATACTATCTCTCTACTCTTTGGTATCTCTATTCTCTCCTTGTGGAATGAGAATGGCACCTCGATAGTTAATACTCCTTCATTAAAACCAGCAATATTCGCATTTTCCAAGAATGCATACAGATGATTATTAAATGGTTTAATCTCATTAACAAAAGCCTCCCACCTCTTCTTAATATCATCCACGGAGATCTCCTCGTCGCTGATATCATCCTCTTCTTCCTCAGAGTCCTCAGCTACCTCACTTGGTAATTTCTCTTCTACAGGAGCAATCTTTTTCTTAACATCTGTATTAACGATCTTCACCTCTTCCTTCTCAGCAGGAACATCCTTCATCATCTCTGGAATGATCATCTCTAGAACTAATGCCTGATTACTAGCATATTTAATCTTGTTCTCCGCTTCCAAGAACAGGTTTATAACCCTATGTATCATCCTAATATCCCAATCCTTAAACTCTTCCAATTCTTTAGTAAATTTCCCCTTAATCTTACCTACCAAAATCTCTCTCAATATCATTAATGAATAGCTAGTAAATTGCTGTAGGTTAATACCCTTTTCTTCCAATCCTTCTACAATCTCCAGACACTTTTTACCATCTCCTTTTTCTAAACTCTTTAGTAAAACCACCACCTTATCAAAATCTGGCAAACCCAATATCTTCCTCACCTCCTCCTCTGTTATCTCCTTCTTACCCTTCTCTTGCCCACTGTAAACCACATCTAATAAAGAAAGTGCGTCTCTATAACTACCTTTTGCATTCTGAACTAGCAAAGCCATAGCTTTGTCATCTATCTTTAGATCCTCTTTCTTCGCAACATCTGAGAGGACATTCTTAATCTCCTCATCTGTACCCAATCTGAAATCATATCTCTGACATCTAGAAAGAATAGTTGGAGGTAGCTTATGCACATCTGTAGTAGCAAGGATGAATATGACATGGGCAGGAGGTTCCTCAAGCGTCTTTAGAAGCGCATTGAAAGCCTCTGTGGTAAGCATATGTACTTCATCGATGATATATACCTTGTACTTACCCTCGGATGGAGAGAACTCTATCTTCTCCTTCAACTCTCTAATCTGGTCAATACCACGATTAGAAGCCGCATCTATCTCTATCAAATCTAGCAACGAACCGTTGGAGATAGCTTTACACACCTCACACTCATTACATGGATTCCCGTCTTCCTTAGGCTGGAGGCAGTTAACAGCCTTAGAAAGAATTCTTGCAGTACTAGTTTTGCCAGTACCTCTAGATCCAACAAAAAGATATGCTTGTGCAATTTGTCCTGTTTTAACAGCATTTTTTAGAAGTTTTGTAATATGTTCCTGCCCGGTTAACTGGTCAAAATCTTGTGCTCGATATTTTCGGTATAGTACTGATGGCATGTGTATATACTAGATTAAAACAGAGCCTTTTAACAAGTGAAATTTTTGTATTCATGAAAAAACTCAGTCTTAAAAAGGCATTTCTCTAGATCTTTTTTCTTCTTAATTCTTCAACTGCGTCCTGTAGCATTTCTGTGTACAATCCATAGCCGACAGAGTTAATAGCACCAGATTGACTCCTTCCAAGAATATCCCCAGATCCTCTTATCTCCAAATCCCTGTTAGACAAAAGGAATCCTGAGCCTAAGGATTGAGAGTCCTTCAATGCCAGCAATCTCTCCTGTGCATTTCCTTGGAGAGTATCATAGAAGAAGTAGGCATATGCCTGCTCCAATGACCTTCCTATTCTCCCCCTTATCTGGTACATCTGAGAAAGTCCAAGTTTTGTTGCATCATCGACAATTAATGTATTGGCATTAGGAATATCTAAGCCATTTTCAATAATTGTTGTACAAATTAATATATCAATCTTCTTGTCAACAAAATCGCTCATTGTCCTTGTTAAGGTTTCTGTATTCATCTGACCATGTGCTATTTCAACATTAGCTTTAGGGAAAAGTTTCTCTAATTCCCCCTTTATTTTATGGATATCTCCTACTCGGTTATGTAAGAAATATACCTGCCCTTTTCTTTCTAGCTCTTTAGTAACGGCTTTAAGTATCGAATCCCAATTGAATTTTTCAAAATGATTAGTGATCTCCTTCCTTCCAAGCGGGGGAATGGCTAATACACTGATATCTCGAATACCTGTTAATGCCATATTCAGTGTTCTTGGTATGGGAGTAGCTGTTAGAGAAAGCACGTTTGTATTAACTCTTGCCTCCTTAAGCTTTTCCTTCTGTTTGACTCCAAACTTCTGTTCTTCATCGATAACCAACAGGCCAAGATCTTTAAATTTCACATCTTCTGCGAGAAGAGAATGTGTACCAATGACAATATCTATTGTTCCATTCTTAAGACCTTTCAAGACCTCTTCTCTCTCCATCACAGAAGAGAATCTCGATAGGGAAGCAATGTTAAAAGGATACTCTTTAAATCTATCCCTAAATACCATCTTGTGTTGTTCGACAAGGATTGTAGTTGGTGCAAGTACTGCAACTTGATGCCCCGCATTAGCTACTGCATATGCAGTTCTCATTGCAATCTCTGTCTTTCCAAACCCTACATCTCCAACAAGTAATCTGTCCATAGGTCTGTCATTTTGAAAATCATCTGCAATATGTTTTGTTGCCAACAGCTGATCGTCTGTATCTGTGTATTCAAATTGATTAGCAAATCCCCAAAAGCTATTTAGCTCATCTTCTCCATTAATTACAATCTCCGTACTACTTGCCTCTCGAAGTGCATACAGTTGAAGCAATTCTCTAGCTATCTCCTCAACCTTCTCCTTTGCACGAAGAGAGATTCGTTTCCAAACACCGCTGCTTAATCCAGTTAATACAGGTCTCTTCTTTCCTGCACCAATATACTTTGTCACCTTCTCTGCGGCGCTCAAAGGCACATACAAACGATCTAAACCTGCATAGGCTATCTCAATATACAACCCACCACTTTTCTCGTGTACACCCATGAATTTACCGATGCCGTGATCCTGATGCACAATGTAGTCACCAGGTATAATTTTCTTAAGAATCTCTACACTGCTAGGATCCACATTCTTGTCAGCCTTCTGATACTTAGCGAGATCTACCTCCCCGAGTATCTCAAAATCTGTGAGCACTAACATCTTCAAAGCCGAGAATACAAATCCTCTTTCCAATTTTGTATTTAAAGAGTATTTTTCATCAAGCATATCATCAAAAACTGTGCCCTCCGCATTATCTTTCTTAGTGACATACACGATTTCAAATCCTCTACTTTTAAAATTTCTAACAATCTCTCGCAATATCTTCTCATTACTAAAATTCTCAATACCTGGTATAGTTCTAATTCCTAGGTCAACACATTCTTGTTCATCACCTATCCTATGTTCAATTTTAATCTCAACATCATCTTCAGCTTCTTCATTTCCGATATATATATCAACTCCTGGGGAAAGGAAAAGCCTTTCATTTGTTCCCTTTATCTTCTTTCTTGTTTGTATATCTAAAACATCTATGTTCTCAACCGTATCCCCGTATAGACCTATTCTCACAATACTGTTCATACTGTAAGGCCAAATTATGACAACATCACCTAGGATAGATATTTCTCCTTCATTCCAAACTCTCTCGACTCTTTCATATCCCGAATCCAAGAATTGCTGTATGTTAAAGATGTCACCAACCTTAACTTTTTGAATTCTTTCTGAATTCTCCTCCAAGCTAGAGAAGAGTAACCATACTCTCTTTCCCAGCGCTTTGCCAAGAATCTCAGAGGTAAACTCATAGAACTGAGAATCTATACCAGATACCTTCTTCGTATCCATAACCCTGGTTGTTAAATTTTCTAATCTTTGAGATATTGTATCTACGAAATTTTTCTCCATCGGCATATTTTATCACACAAGCCAGGCTATAGCCTGGCTCCCGTTCATACCTAGTTCATAACCTTTATCGCTTGTACAACCATTGTTTTCTACTAGACCAACGAAATGGACGAGAAAAAGTAAAAACTTTTAAATATGCTAAGCGCAAAGAGGTAGTACACAGCAATAGGTTTTGTGATTATGAACGATCTCTGATACAAGGCCAGGCTATAGCCTGGCCTTGTGATATAATCGAAGAAGTAATTTCTAGCAATGTAAAAAGATGTTCTTAGCCCATGCCCCAATCTCTTTTTTATCCAACGAGATTATTCAAAGGAAAAGGATTTCCAAACTTACACAAAACGAAAAGATCTTTGTTGGCTTATTCTCCCTGCTCGCTGGTATCGCTCCGGATCTCGATCTATTTGTACTTCAAGGTCTCGATCTGCCAACATTTATTCACCACCAAATCATCTCTCACACACCCATCTTTTATATAGCGGCATGGATCTGTCTTAGATTACTATTCTGGTTCTTATATCGTTTCTTAAGTAAAAAGACCTCAAAATTTTTAAACAGGGAGTTACTGAGCGTTGTTCTTGATACTTTCTTAATTGCGACACTCTTTCATCTTTTTGCAGACTTCTTAGTCGGTAGAATCATGATCTTATATCCTTTTTCCACTCAAGGTTATACTCTTTTTGAGAATCTCTTTGAACCAAATCTTTTCGCAGGGTATTTCTTTGGTATCTCTTTTGGTATCGAGAAAGTAATTATATCCATATTTGTAGTATATTTATTCAACAAGATTCTTAAACAGTCAAAGTTTTTGAAAGTCTTCAACATTTGTATCATTACCGTATGTTCCCTCTTCCTAAGTCTAAATATCTATTCCAGCTTCAACACATACAACAAAAGTATCCCATTGGACTCTAGCAATACTCTTAATCACGACATTGATTTCGACTTTGTAATGGATGATGCAGATATGGATGTAGATAATGACGGAGCAGATAACATACTGGATGTTGATATAAAGGGATTGGTCGGTCAAGTTAACGATATAATTTCATCTTCTAAATGGTCAGCATACGATGATAACCACCTAATATCTGCATATAAACGACAATACGGAGGCTTTACATCTTACAGATTAATTTCTCAAGCCTATTTTAATCTCCATTCTCCTATCACACCAGTCCTATGGAATCAGGCTGTTGTCGACGGGGATATCAACAACTATGCAGACGAATTCGATGGTTTAACGACATTACACAGTTATTTTGAAAAGAAACAAATGTTAGCACAACTGACTACGGAAGAAACTGTTTTTGCCAATGGGACAATCTTCTTCATTTTAGACGCTCAAAAGCATGTCTCAAATGTTGGGATTGTAGTTGGAAATGATTCGGTAGGTATCGTACTGCCATATGATGAAAAAGTACAAGCACACACCTTCTCAGATGTAACAAACTACTATGGCAAAGATATTAGCGTAGAATTTACAAAATAATATCGGAAAGGATTCCTTGTATTGCAGATTCTACTGTTTCATCAAAGAGCTGCATTTCCTCTCCATTAAGTTTTCCCAATACATAATCCATTCCTGGTATATTTTTATTCTCTCTATTATCTATTCCTAGCCGTATTCTCTTAAAATCTTTTGATTTTAGAGCTGATTCTACACTTAAAACTCCATTATGCCCTAGCGGAGATTTCCCTTGTTGAATCTTAAATTCTCCTAATCTCAAATCTAATTCATCATGGGCTAAAATTATATCCATAATAGATATATCAAATTTCTTAAGAATTTTTTCTACTGCAATACCAGAGTTATTCATAAAAGTTTGCGGTTTTTGGAGTATTGCAACTATTTTCGACCCACTCTTGATGAATGCTATTTCTGACTGGAATGTGTTTTCCATTCTCCATTCTGTAGCGATAAGGGTATTTTGATAGAGAAATTTCTCGCGTAATGCATCTACAAACATAAATCCTGCATTATGCCTTGTATTTTCATATTCTTTTCCTGGGTTTCCTAATCCTACGATTAATTTCATGATATTACATTTTGCAATATCTTCTCCTGTTTTACAAACATTT
>CAYXLF010000032.1:0-8219 GCA_964465815.1 uncultured Candidatus Saccharibacteria bacterium | reverse complement strand
GTTGTACTGGAGAGATTGGCTACAGAATTAGAGGAAAAGAACAGCTTAAAGAGTAAGTTAAAATCTGCAATGATCTACCCTACAATCATTCTCGTAGTTATTGTTGCGGTTGTTGTATTAATGATGATGGTTCTGATTCCATCTATGGCCACAATATATGGTGATTTTGATGCAGAGCTTCCTACAGTTACAAAAATTCTTATGAGTATTAGTGATTTCTTTGTGAATTACTGGTGGGCTATACTTGTGGTTTTGGCTGTTTTGATAATTGGAGGAAAATTCTACTTGGATTCGGACAAGGGGAAACGTAGTTTTGATAAAATAGTTTTGAAAATTCCTGTGGTTGGTATGATTGTTACTAAGATGCAGCTGGCACAGTTTACTAGAATACTGGCTTTGTTGTTAGGTAGCGGCTTGTCTATTATAAAAGCATTAGAATTAACAGGAGCATCTTTGAGTAATGCTATGTTTAGAGACACGGTAATGGAGGCTAAATCTGAGGTCGAAAAAGGTGGTGCATTGGCTATCCCAATCGCACGAAGTGAGTATTTTCCTCTCTTAGTCAGTAGTATGATTGCTGTTGGAGAAGAGACTGGAGAGATTGATGCTGTGCTTACAAAGGTGTCTCAGTACTATAAGGAGGAGGTTGATGTCGCTACCACAAATATGGCTTCTATTTTGGAGCCTGTGTTCCTCATAATAATGGGTCTTGCGATAGGATTTATAGCTTTGGGTGTATATATGCCAATGTTCCAACTTTCTTCTGCTATTGGCTAAAAGGAGGATCATTGACAAGGTATCTAAAGTTATGTAATCTTTACTTAGTTAAATTAAAACTGTCTGTTATAAACATGAGAAAGAATCTCTATGAGGCATTCACGTTAGTTGAAATGCTTATCGTTATGGGTATCCTTATTATCTTGATGGCTGTCGGTATTACTGCAGGAAGATTCGCTATTAACAGAGCTAATGATGTTGCACACCAGAATGCCGTAGATCAGATATATACTGCTTTACAAGCATATTATACGGATCACAGAGAATTTCCGAGTGGCAGTGCTTGTGGAACTGATGGAACAACTACATGTTCCGATTTAGGAACGCTTGTAAGTGAGGGGGAACTATCTAAATATCTTGACGAGGGAACATTCAATGGCGGTACAGAAGCAACATTCGTTTACTTAGTCGATGACCAAGGGCAATCTGCACTTGTTTGTGTTACTCTAGGTGGCGCAGGTGATGCCAAATCAAGGGGCGTGTATTGTAATGGGAATGGTTTTAATGACAGTACAGGTCTAGGTGTAGGGGTGACTAATAAAGAAGTTAAAACAACAGATACGGCATATTCTCCATTGGGAACTCTTACAAATGTGGATTTGAGTGGGGACTGGGATGGTAGTGCTTGGGATGGTGCAGGAACTACATGGGGAGCAGTATAACCTGGTGTGTGTTGATTATTTAAAAACCCCTCTCACGAGGGGTTTTTTATTTTTCCATACAGTATATAATGGAGATATGATTATGATCTATATATTCTTCTTTGCCTTAGGTACTGTTCTAGCAAGCTTTATAAACGCTACATTGTATCGTATAGATAATGAATATAAATATCCTGAAATATTAGTAAAAAGTTCTCATTGTGAAAAATGTAAACATCCCCTATCTTGGGTTGATCTAATACCTGTATTAGGCTTCATTATTAACAAAGGGAGATGTAAATATTGTAAAACTCCTATCAATATCTATTACCCTATATCGGAGCTATTGTTGGGATTATCCTTTCTTGCAATCTATGCTTATTCCCTACCTGCATATATATATGTCATTGTTATATTCCTTTTTATACTTTGTTTCTTTGATGTAAAAGAATTGGCTGTACCACAAAATATCACTCACATATTCTTAGCGTTTTGTTTAGTCATCTTCTTGTTTAACTTTGAACTCTCTAACCTGTATCTACCCATTGCTATAGCTATCCTACTATTCGTAATCAATTTCGTTAAGAAATCATTCGGAATTGGTGATATCCTAATAATCCTAGGACTGGGAATGCTAATATCTTGGAGACAAATGCTAGTATTTTTCTGGCTATCCATCATTATTGCCCTCTTCTACTCACTAGGATATATCGCTCTTACCAATATTGAGCTTAAAAAAGCTAAAGTTCCTATGGTACCATTCCTTTCTATTGCATATATCCTCTCATTAATGTACGGAGATACGATATTCTGGTATATTATTAAATTGCTCCAATTGTAAAAAAGACAAACATGCCCAAGAAATACAAAGCATTCACATTGGTAGAAATGTTAATAGTTATGGGAATACTAATAGTATTGATAGCTGTTGGTATTTTAGTTGGAAGATATGCAATTCAACGAGCTCAAGATGTCAAACATAGAGATGCAGTAAGAAATCTCTATACTGCACTCGTTAAATACAAAAATATCAATGGACAGTATCCTGGAATAGGAAATTGCTCGGGATGTATAGAAAGAGAATTCTTCGCCTATTCTCTTGGATATAACGGTACGGAAGAGGACTATATCCTTAAAGATTACGCGGACGAAGATGGTATATTTGATGGTGGAGCAGATGCAACATACTATTACGATGTAGATGATATAGATCAACAGTTCGTTGTCGTTTGTGTCTCCCTAGGGGGGATTGATGACGAAGGGGAACGTGGTTTCTACTGTGTCGGAGATGGTATCGGTATCTTGCCAGAAGTTACTCCTGTTACGGATAATGATATAGGATCGCAAAATAGTGGAGATCCTCTGGCTGTAATTGTAAAAAGCATGGACAATTCAGACTGGCATCCGAAAGAAGGCTTCTCGCTGAATGATTGATACAATTCCCCATCTATGTTAAATTAAAGAGTTGAATTAATGACTTACTGCCTTGTCTTTTAAACACAAATCCAACAAATATTCTGCATACACCCTTACAGAACTGCTGATAGTTTTGGGAATATTTGCGATATTAGGAGGAATGACATTTTCTTCCTTTAGTGGCCTGCAAAATACTGTAAAGATGAATGAATACGTTTTAACCTTGGAACAAGATATTAGGTCTGTACAGAGAGCTGCAATGCTTCTAGAAAGAAACTCTGGTGAGAAGTGGATATATGGATTAGGGATAGATTTCGGTAATGTTGAAAGCACTGATGGAAAATACACAGTATTTAAATGGTGCTCTCCTTTTGATGATTATGGAAATATTGCTACAAGATCTGCTTTACCAGCATATGATCCAAACGATGATTTAAGTACACCGATGGGATATGGTGATGATAAAAATGGATATATAAATATATCGGGAGGAATTCTCGCAAGTAATAATTGTGACCTATCTGCCTACTCCTCTACTCTACATACTCTAAGTGGATATTCTCAATCATTAACCACTCCTAAATCAACGATATCGATAGCCTCTATTAACGATAACGTATATGCAAGGTACGTAATATTCGAATCTGTTTCTGGGAGAGCATTCTTTTATGACAAAGACGGAGCATTACTTAATTTTGATTCAACTGGCAAAATGGTTGAAACTCCTGAGCCATTTGTTATAACCATTAAACCATATAGCAGTGGAAATACTAGAGTCATCTCTATTGGGAATCTATCAGGTAAAGTAACTATGCAAAGTACAAAATGAAAAATATTTTAAGAGGAAAATATGAAGGAATGGGTTTTGTAGAAGCATTAATCGCAATAATGGTTGTAGGAGTATCTTCCGTCGTATTGATGCAAATAGCCGCCCAAACCCTTCAGGAAATGATGCAAAATGATGTTATAGATGTAATGACACAATATGCCGTGGAGGGTGGTGTTGTTGCACAGGATCTTGCTACACAGGAAAAACTCTCAGACCAAGATATTTTTCCTGATGCCATAGGGTGTTATGTTATGGACGTTGAAGAAGGCACATATTCATTTAGAAAAACTCCCGCAGGAGAATATATATTTTATGATTTAGCAAAAGATAGAGATACATATAAGTTAGAGGGTCAGATAAGTATAGATGACAACTATTTTAGATTGATGTGTATAAACAGCTATGTCGGAGATGGACGATTTGCCATTGCAAAAATAGTAGTTGGACAATCGAAAATTGGCGATGGTAGTGCAACTAAGAAGAATATGGTGAAAGATTACTCTTACTTTACCGTTGTAACATTATGATATCAAGATTAAAGAAAAAATATGAAGGATATAGCTTAGTAGAGATGCTAATAACCATTGTAATCATAGGAGTCGTTATGTTAATTGCTTCTGTGACGCTTACAACTTTAATAAAGATTTCTACAGTATCAAGCAACAAAACTAGAGCTAGAACAGATAGCGAATTTATATTAGAACTGGTACGTAGAACTGTAAGAAATTCTAATCCTTCAGATGTATATATATATGATTCTTCTTCTGCCAGGAAATATGATCCCGAGGACAATATTGTAGTGGATGAATTGGGAGCAAATCTGCCGGTGACATATGGAACGGCATTAACATCTGGAAATGAAATACACTTCAGACCATATGGTTATGAGAGCTGGGTTTGTATAGCATTTTTTACCTCTACTCTTGATCCAGAGATGGGATATATTGTAAAAACAACTGCGGCAGATTTAACGGGACAGCACCAAAATTGCTTCGCACAGGGATATACAGGATATATAATTCCGCTGAATTCTGAGGTTGTAGATGTAGACAGTTTCCAAATAGCATATACCGAACTAGATGATTTAAATTATATGATCAGGTTCGATATCGACGTACAACCGACTGAATGGTATCTTGGTCTCGGGGCCCCCGTCCGAAAAGAGATTCATAGACAAGCGGTTGTTTCTACTGAAGGGATTGTGTGGTAGTAAGTTCTTTTCAGGGGCTTAACATGTGATGGCAATATTGGCTATACTGTATACGTATATAGCAGATTAATTTATTACTTTTCATACAATGTCAAAGACTGTCTTAATTGTAGAAGATGACAAACAGTTGTTAGATTCTTACAAAGAGTTAGTTGAAAATGCGGGTTTTGCTTGCTTAACAGCTAATGATGGCTACCATGGTTTAGATACTATGGCACAGCAAAATGGGATGATAGGACTTGTTTTACTTGATTTAATGATGCCGGGAGTTGATGGACTTGAAGTTCTACGAGCTGTAAAAGCTTCTCCTGACAAGTATGGAAATATGCCAGTTGTTGTATTAACGAATATGACCAGTGATGCTGTAATTAAAGAAGCCTTTGATTTGGGAGCATCTTCATATTTAGTGAAGACAGATATCAATTATGAAGGTTTAATAAAAGAGCTGAATAAATACTTGGGTGAATAACTTTGTTGTCAGCATTCTTTTTTGATAATATATATAAACTTTAACTTGGAAAACTGCTCAAAATGGCGAAACTGTCTGACCATGTTGGTATAGATTTCGGTACTCACTCTGTGAAGGCAGTTGAGTTGAAAAATATATCTTCAGAACTCCCTGAGTTGGTCAATCTCGGATCACAAATAACTCCTAAAGGTGTTATCAATAGCGAAGATAAAGCTGATCAAACGAAATTGGCGGATGTTCTAAAGAAACTGTACGATGCTTCAAGAATTAAAAATAAATCTGTGGTGATGGCATTACCAGAGTTTTCGGTATTTACGAGGTTTTTAGAATTTCCTGGCGTTAAACAAGAAGAGTTGAAAGATGCCGTATATTTTGAAGCAAAACAGTATATTCCAATGCCTCTTAATGAAGTACAGCTCAGTTATATAACCATAGGCTTCAATGAAACTAAGAATGCACCTAGGGTACTTTTGGTAGCAGCATCCAAGAAAATCATTGATATATACATTAATATTGCAATGGGTGCCGGTTTAGAACTGGCTGCGATCGAAACAGAATCTGTAGCAATGGGAAGAGCAATGTACCGTGCCACTAAAAAGAAAGATTTAGTAATGTTGGATTTTGGAGCAAATAGTACAGACATGAGTATCCTATCGGAAGGATATTTAGTATTCTCTCAAAGTATTGCAATTGGCTCAGATTCTCTAACACAATCAATAGTTAATAAGTTTAATTTCGAATATTCGCGTGCAGAAGAATTTAAGCGTAATTATGGAGTAGTAGAAAATGTGTTAGATGGAAAAATATATAATGTTCTTTCCCCTATTGTAGAATCTGTGTTGGTTGAGGTAAGAAGAGGGATTGAATTCTACAAGAACAAAACATTATCTGCAGCTCCAGTGGATTATCTTCTTAATGGTGATGGTGCACTACTTCCTGGGTTGATGGAATATGTCGCAAAAAGTTTGGGTGTAAATGTATCAATTGCAAATCCTTGGAATGGTTTAAAGATAGATAATAAATTTAGAGATATTATTGCAAAAAGTGGCCCATCCTACTCAGTTGCAATAGGACTTGCCTTAAAAGATGAATAAACCTGTGGATATACAACCGAAAAAAATGGAGAAACCTTTGGAAAAAACGCCTGCTCCTGCACCAGTTTTTCAAAAAGAAATACCTACGAAGGCTAAATCAACTGCTCCTAGCGTGGCTGTTCCTGTAGAAGAAGGTATAAACCTAATCCCTACTCTTTCTAAAGAAGAAGTAGCAGTTGTTGAGAAGAAGAAGAAGTTAAATATTGGTTCTATTGTTAGTCTCCTTATTCTTGTAGTAGTCTCCATTTTAATTGTGGGTTTTAATATTGTATCTAAGATGATCTTAAATACAGAAAAGGACAAGCTTACCTCTTACGAAACTCAGGTTAACAAAATAACACAGAAAATTATATCTAGCAACGAAATTTCAGAAAGAATAAAATTATATCAAGATGTTTTGGGTGAGACGTATTCTCCCAAGGAGGTTGTCGATTATATCAATGCATTAGCTACTAAAAGTGGTTCTGCAGCAATAAATAAATTCTCTCTGGGAGAAGATCTCTCTTTTTCGCTTGAAGGTGAGGCCAATGATTTAGAAGACGTATCAAAGTTCTGGTATATATTGAGTAGTGATCCCAAGGTTGAAAGTGTAACTCTTCAGTCTGTTGGCAATAATGTTAATTCTGTGAGATTTTCTTTCAAAGGAAAATTCTTAATGGAGGAATTCTTAAGTTCTGCACAACAATAAAATGGCTATCGTAAATAACACATCAAAAACTAGAAAAGAGATAGAAGCAATTAGCGAGAAGATGAACAAGACGAAATTGAACATCTCAGATATCATAATACCTATATTGGTTGTAGTAATTTTGGCTTTATTGGGAACGTTTGTTTTTGTACCTATGATAAAAGCTGCGATATCATTTCAATCTGAACATGCAGAAGTTGTTGCGAAAGAGGAAAAATTGAAAAAACTTGAGGATACTTTGAATAATATGGATGAGGGTACGCTACAGATTGATCTAGTAAATGCGAAGAAAGTCATACCTAATACGTTAAAAGTATCAAGCTTTATGTATTATATTGATGATTTAGCATCTCAGAAGAATTTAGATTCGTCCGAAATATCTGCGGGGGATATAAAAATAAATGCAGAAGGAGAAACTAGTGAGGGAAATTATATTTTGGGAGTAAGTGGACCGTTGCAATATCAAGGGAAACTAAGTGATGTGCTTAGCTTTTTGGATAGCCTTTATTCCGCATCTCCATATATACTTACGATAGAAAACTTAAAATTGGAATCCTACGATGTTATTAACTGGAAAGTAAGTCTTTCTGTAACAGGATATTATGTTCCTGAATCAAACACCACAGTAAACTTATACTCGAACTTTGATTCATACACTAACTACCCGGATATTGTTACAATCTTTGAAACTAAAGCCTCTCAGTTGGATTAGATTTCATCGTACAACATACTCTCGTTGTTATCAGTTTGATGAGATTCGTTATTAGATGTATTGTTCTCTCTGTGTCCAGCCTTATCATCCTTAATAAGTACCTTTACTCGCTTATCATTTCTTATGGCATGAATAGTTACAAGATCTCTAATAGCATTAATAGTACGACCCTTTCTTCCTATGACTACACCTTTATCATCCTCTGCTACATCAATTGTCAAAATTGTGAGTCCAGGAAAATCGACACTTTCTTTCTCATCGATACTTACACTCTCGGGGTGATTTACTATTGACTTAACAATATGTTCTAGGAGCTCTTTCATTTCTAAATTCAAAATAATTAAATTACTTTGAATATTATACAACTATTTCTCTTCTTTTGT
>CAYXLF010000031.1:0-8268 GCA_964465815.1 uncultured Candidatus Saccharibacteria bacterium | reverse complement strand
AACCTACTCTGTTTTGTTTCAGAAGAGAGCTTTTCATTAGCCATTCTTACGAGATTTTCACTTGCTTGATTTAAAGCTACAGGGACTAACTCTGTAAGTTTCTTCTCTAGAGCTTCATTGAGATCTTCTTGAGAATCAGTGTTACTTTTTTTTAGGAAATAGAAGATACCAACACCAAGTAAAATGCCCCCTACTAGTGCGAGAATGATGTATATGGTCATTATGGCAGAAATCATTAATTTATCGTATTCTATTATATCTAACTTCGACTAATACTTCCAAATGAAAGATGCCAAGTATATTAGGAACCTGATATTCACGACAGTGATGGGAGGATTAATGGGAGTTATGAACTATGCTTTTAATGTCATAGTAGCAAGATATACTGATTCTTCTGTTTTTAGTACATTTAGTGCTTCTATGGCATTCGTATATCTGTTACAAATTCCAAGTTCCTCGATAATGTTGATGATTACCAAAAAAGTTGGAGAGAATAGAAAATATGATTTAAATAAATTTAAATGGAATTCACTCCTAATATTTTCAATCATCGGAATTATTTCTTCTCTAGTATTTTTTGCACTTAAAAATGGAATTTCCGATATTGCTTCAATACCTTCTGGATCGATTATTTATCTAGCTATAATTCTTTTTATTGGATTTATAAGTCCAATATCCAAAGGATTACTACTAGGGCAAGAACGAATCTATGCTTTCAATTTCATAATGTTTTTTGAAACTGTGCTCAAGTTGGGCATGGGAGCAATTGCCATAAAACTAGGTGGATCGATTCCACTTCTAATTCTTTCAAATTGCATTCCTGCACTTCTAACTACTATGGCGGTATTGCCATTTATAAGAATGAATGGTGAAAAGAGGAAGGAGAATATAAACATAAACTATAAATATCTTGTACTGGCTTCAATTAGCTTCTTACTTATAAACATGCCATATACACTAGATTTGATTCTCGTTAACCCAGGATTTCGAGCAGATTATTCCGCAGTTTCGCTTTTGGGGAAAATTATATATTTTGCAGCAATAACAATAGCATCAGTTATGTTTTCTCGTCTTTCCAATCAAACTAATCCCAAAGCTGAAAGAAAAACGATGATTATTGCAATACTTGGTACAATATTTATTGGATTAGGGCTAACATTGGGCATATTTATACTAAAAGACTGGGTCATTACCTGGACGATTGGAGAAAAGTATCTTTCAATAGCTCCATATGTGGGAATATTTGGACTGTGTATGACAGGTTATGCGGTAGTATATATGCTTGCTAACTATTTTATATCTATAGATAAATATTCATATATTTATCTTCTTCTCGTAGTTACCGCACTTCAGATATATTTGTTTAATAACTACAATGGATCTTTAACACAGGTATTAAATAATCAGATTATTGTATATAGTCTCTTAACAGTGTTAACATTAGTATATCTATGCATAATTTTAGTTAAGAAGAGAAATGGACAAAAAGAAAGCAAAAATAGTTAAGAAGGGTAAACAACTTTCTGAGGAATTTAAAACCTTTGCACTTAGTGGTGCTACTATTGGTGCTGCTGTTGGTATTATGATGGGTGCAGCTTTGAATTCAGTTATATCCTCACTAGTTAAGGATATTCTTACTCCCCCTATTGCCTATATTACTTCTGGTTTTGATTTTTCTAATTTGTATGTTGCACTTTCTAGGCAAAATTTTGCGTCTCTGGCGGATGCTCAAGCAGCAGGTGTTCCTGTCATTTATTATGGTAATTTCATTAATGCAGTATTTTCTTTTTTAATTACTGCTTTAGTACTATTCTTTGTGGTTAAAAAAGTTACAGAGCTAGTAACGAAGAAGAAATAGAGCTACAACAAATCATTCTTGATACTTAATAAAACACCAAATGCCGATTTGTATTTAATCTTCGACATCCTTTGTATTTTTTCTTGGATTTTTTTCAATTCCAAAATGTTACTAGGTTGATCGCTAGGAGAGCTTTGAAATATTGTATATTCTTTCACTCCATCCATATAGCTATTTGCGTTCTCAGGATCAAACAATTCCACGCATCTTTTTGATATTTTAGGAATTTTTGCATTCTGGAGATACGTAGATCTTACAGGCTCTTCTGCCCAATACGTGAGATAACCATGCTCATTAGCAATAATATCTCGAGATTTTACTGATATCGGATTCTGAGCTTCTCCATATAGAATATCGGGATCATAAAGTTTAAAGATTTCCTTCCTCAGAAGTTTTGAATAACCCCTTCCTTGGTACTTTTTGAGTATACAAATCTCTCTAATATATAAAATCGTAAGATTGTTATCACTTACGAAGTCATAATTCAAAAATCCAATTATTTGATCATCTACCTCAAGTAATAGACCATACTGTGATTTAATTATATCTCTTAGAAGATACTCTTTCTCTTCAGGTCTTTCATCAAAATAGCTGAAATCATATGCGTCCGAATATACACGCATTTCATATTGCTCCAAAATCTTTATTTTCTCTTCACGATTTTGAGGGAAAGTAATCTTAACTATTTCCATTTATTCTACTCTTGTAAATCTATCTACCTCTGTACCATCTTCTAAAGTTTTCTTGGAGAGGAAACTTTCAATAGGTCTGTAGAATGATATTCCTTCTGTAGGTTCAAATGTTGATTTATATATTACTGCTACACTGTCATCTTCCTCCGTGATTACTAGATCTGTAATTTCATAATAGTGGGTAGGATTTTTGAAATGAGCCCATTTAGATCCAATTGGGACAGATTTATTTGCATCATCTAATCTAACTCTCAACACATCTGCAGATGCATGTTCTCCCATGATTATGAATTAAAAAATTATATTCATCTGGACGATATTGGGATCGAACCAATGACCTCCGCAATGTGAATGCGATGCTCTAACCAGCTGAGCTAATCGTCCATAACAATGAGATTATACCCCATTTTTGCCCACACTGCGTAGGTATTAATGTATGTTATTTGCTTTGAACCATTCTCCTACCTCATGCCACAATTCATTCTGAGGAATTCTCAAAATTCCCTCATTCTCACATTGTGCAATTGTCTTTTTATCTTCTTTAAACGTAGCTATCTGATCCAAGGAAGTTCCTTCACCTGCAGCCTCCTCAAGAATTAAGCCTTTGCTATCACATACGAATGTCTTGATCTGATCCTTGTCTATATATGTGACACACTCTCTTAACACTACTTCTCTATTCTCCTTCCCTTCCATCAGCTTCAAAAGATCCTGTGCAGTAAGCCATCTATTAACAGAAGCCATATATGACCCCGGGAATCCATTTAAAGCAGTAAACATCCAACCAGCATCGCTAACAATCAATGGCTTTTGTATTTTTTCAAACGCTTGCTGAGCCTTTGATTTAGAAATTTCTAAAACGTCATCAGATTGAAGCTCTATGATGCCATCTACTTTCATACCCTCAATAGATACATCATATGATTTAAGATGGTCTTGTGCAGTCTCGATTTTGTGTTGATTACCTGTAATGTATAGTAACATTTTCTTGTTTTAACAGTTTAATTATATGAACATCTCTGATTTCAGTAGCCCTTCTTGTATAAGCATCAATATAACATCCTGAGCCCCTGGCGCAAGCCTTAAAGATCCATCCTGAATCTTTTGTACTACATCTACCAATGGCATACTAAATACCTCCCCTACCTCTTCATTCCCTATCACAGGTACCTGATCTGTCTTACCAAAATATACATAAATGAATTCTCTTTCAAAACCATAGTCCACTTTGTATTTCTTTACAAAATGTACATCTACATCTAAACATAACTCTTCTTTCAATTCCCTCTCTGCACCCAATTCTGGATCTTCACCTAACCTTACATGACCAGCAGTAGTAACAGTAAAAAGATCAGGAGACGTATCTTTCGTAGAAGATCTACGGGTTAGATACAGCTCATTATTGGAATTAAGAATATATACATGTGCATTCCTATGCCATGGCTTAGTAGTACCATCGTGGCATTCCTCTCTACGAATACCATCTATCTCTACGTCGTTCTCATCTACATGGGAAAGTAACTCATCCCTGTCATCGGTTGTTTGATCATTGTAATATTGAGACATACTCTATTCTTGTTTTGGCTTTTCAGGCTCTTGTTTATTCTCTTCTTCTGGCTCTTCCTTTACAGGTCTTGTAGCTAACCACATTACTCCTAGGACAATTAATACAATTGGGAGTCCAATTCCTATCCATATGCTTCTAGCAGCAAATCCACCTAATACTCCTATTAATATGCTTCCTATTATTACCATTAGGACAGTTTCAAACTTCATATATTTAATACATCTAAGTTATATATATCAATATATCACTTCTGAAATGTTTGGGGAATACAGCTATTCATTTTCCTCTTCGATCTCCTTTAATCTGTCATAGTAATCTGAATATTCCTTCAGATGAGCCCATGCTATTTTACCTGTTAATATGGGATCATTATTAGTAATATTTGTTTGAGGATCCCTTAATCCATGCTCCAACTCCACATTAATACCCAATAGGAATTGTTCCAACGGTATTATATTCCAATCTATTCCTAATCTATCCCCGATCTCTTTTGCCTGTTCTTGTATAAATTGCATCTATAAATTATTTTAAGTTATATATATTAAAAATATACTTGAAATATATTAAACTGTACATAATGCAAACAGATAATGTTAGCACAGAGACTAAGAACTCAGATATTCGGGAGATCCGATTGGAGCCAGGTATACATGATCTAACAATTCCCATCAGAGATTATATTGAAAACGGAGTTCCTCTTTCAGATGAGGAACTAAACGTATTAAGAACTTTTGATAAAGAATATTCATTTGAAGACGACATTCGGGCAAGGGGGAAAGAAGCCGTTCTGGGTGACCTCAATGAAGCATCGAAATATTTCAATCATGAAGAAGCCTTGGATGCCGTAGATAAAGGCATTAAGATGGCACAAATGATCAATCCTGATGTACCTATCAAACCATTTCCCATTGTATTTCTTTATGTGCCATTTTTTGGTGATGCAAAATCCCTGCACGGGCAGGGGTGTGGGATAAATATAATGGCTTTGAAAAATAAAAGATTTGAAGGAGACTCTCCAAAGCAAAAAATTGTCTCTTTTACGGCTCACGAAACTACTCACACATTCCTAAAACAATTGGAAAAGCAACCTGAATATGGGCATCGTACATGGAAACAAGTAGCTCTTGATTTTCTGTGGGAAGAAGGTTTGACCACGACAGTTGAACCTACGCATTATCCCCCACATTATGTTGTAGAGGCTGATGGTCAATTTTGGGTAGATGTGATAAATAGGTGGTTCAAGGCTAAGTCAGAAGAAGAAAAAAACTCCATATTCGAAGAGGTTACTACAAGGCCTTCTTTTCTCAACTGGTATCGTTATATGTACCATAGACAATCACTTTCGAATAACTTAGGGCCATCTAATGATAATTTTTTAACCTTACTGAGAGATAGAAATGGGGTTGGATACCATGTAGGATCATATCTTTGGAAAAAAGAATTGGCAAAAGCAAAACAAGAAGGGAAAACACTAAAAGATTTAGTAATGGCAGGCAGTAGTCAGATGGAACGATGGATTACTGAATAATTTACAAACTATATTAAGATAGTTTGTTCCCACACTCTGGACAGAACTTTGCATTTGGCTGTAGCTTAGCATTGCATTTAGGACAAACTCCTTTTTGTTTCAAATCAAAGCCACATTCTGGACAAAATTTTACATTTTTTGCCAACGGTTTCTCACAGTTAGGACATGTCGCTGTGATACCCTCTCTCCAATATTCCTTACCTAACTTTTTATCTTCTTCAGCCATAGCAGCATGTGCCCATACCTCTTCTACAGATTTACTTGCTTGTGCTGCAGCCATCTCTACTCCTAGATCAGGAGCACAATCCTTACATAGACCTTTGTTTGTGTTCCAGCATTTCTTCCTACATACCCATGCAGAACATTTAGGGCATTGTATAAATTCATCTCTTAACTCGATAATAGCTTCTTCAAATGCTTGATCGTGGGCTTTTTCCCAAGCTGCAGATTTTACATCCTCTCCTGCCGATACGAGATTATTTAGAAATCCTCCAAAAATATTACTTGCGGTATTTATTGCAGAGCTTACATTCCCTAATGCAAATGGTTTAAACTTACTTCTTAATCCTACTCCACATCTAGCACATAGAAACTCAAATTGAAAACCTCTATCTGTACTTAAATCATTGTAATTATTAGTGAATTCTATATTGGATTCCATATTTAATATTGTTTAAGAATTTAATAGAGAATCAATTGGTGGACGACATAGGGATCGAACCTATGACCTTCTCGGTGTAAACGAGATGCTCTAACCAGCTGAGCTAGTCGTCCATAACCATATGCCGAGGACAGGAGTTGAACCTGCAAGGAATTTTACTTCCACTACCACCTCAAGGTAGCGTGTCTGCCAATTTCACCACCTCGGCTCAGCACAGATATTCTATCAAACACCTACCTTAAAAACAATCTCTACTACTCACCAAACTTCATCGAATCTAAGACCTTTTGTCCATATGATTCCGATTCTGTAGTCTCAGGGTCGATATGGTAGTAAACATCATATACGAAATCTTTTGTTACAACTATATAACCATTCCAAGATCCAGTTCCTACGTTTTTAGTATATTCAGAGACATTCATATTCCATTTCTCTGAGATACCTTCGTTCGTTATCCCATTCATCTCATCCGCTACTAACTTATTCCAGTTACTATAATAAGACTCACTAACTTGTTGCAATGTTCTTTCTCCTGTATTTGAATATATATCTATGGTATACGAATGTTCATTTGGACAAAACGCTTCGCAAATAAGATTCTCTGTTATTTGTGTAGGGTGGAAAGATATATCTGCAGAGTGAAGATAACTGTCTAGAAGACCATCTGCTGTCAAACCCTTATCTGATCCATCGTAATGAGTAGAGCCCCATTTATAATAAATCTTATCTCCAAATATATCGAATGTGTTATCGTATGAAGGTATTTCAATGCTAAACTCATATTCAGGTAATGAATACAATGCCCAGCCCTCATTATCTACATTCACCTCACAACTCGTAGTCCCAGTTTCTTCACAAGTCGTGGAATCGGTATTTTCTTCTTCAGTAGTAGAATCAGTAGTACTACTATCCTCTGTCTCAGATCCAGTAGTAGTATCAGTCTGTTTACCCAAAGCTAACAAGTCTGTCCCGTTATCCTTCAGAACATAATAGGTTAATCCTAATACAAGACAAACCACTAAGATTACAGTACCTATAACCATACCATTCATTTTCGAAGGTTTCTTCTCAGGTTTCTCTGGTACAACAGACTCTACCTTAGGTTCTAAATTAACAGGCACACTACTCTGCATAACATTACTATTCTCCTGGGATTCCATAATATCTGTATATAGAAATTTAGATATTACAGATTAACACTCCATTCCCTTGAATTCAACACATTGTAAAAATGGTAAATATACGGCAAAATGTATCTATTAACATACACAAAAAGAAATATGAAAATTAAAACCATACATGCAAGACAGATACTAGACTCTAGAGGAATACCAACAATATCAACAGAAGTAGAACTATGGAGTGGAGACAAAGGTACGGGAGAAGTCCCATCAGGAGCATCCACAGGTACAAATGAAGTACTAGAATTAAGAGACAGTGATGGGAATGTATCCCAAGCCATAGAGAATGTAAACACAACCATAGCAGAAGCTATTAAAGAAAAAGATTTTACAAGCCAAAGAGAATTCGATGATTTTCTGAGTGAACTAGATGGAACAGAACAAAAAAGTAATCTTGGTGGGAACACAATACTCTCATGCTCAATGGCATTTTGTAGAGCAACAGCTAATGCATTAGGATTACAACTGTACGAATATTTTGGAATGATATATTGGGACAAAGAATATTCCACAGATAAATTTGAAATGCCAAGACCACTAATACTGGTACTAGAAGGTGGTAAGCATGGAGATTGGTCTACAGATATTCAAGAATATATGATTGCCCCAAAGATGGATCAATTTGATTCTTTTACAGATGCATTCCATGCAGGAGCAGATATCTTCCACAAGATAAAGGATATACTTCTTTCAAAAGGATACTCGACAGGAGTAGGTTTCGAAGGAGCATATGCTCCAAAGGAGATACAAAGTAACAAAGAGGCCTTCGATATCATTATGG
>CAYXLF010000030.1:0-8513 GCA_964465815.1 uncultured Candidatus Saccharibacteria bacterium | reverse complement strand
TGTTTGAGAATCTTCTCTTACATGAAAAGATGTATACAGTGATATATTCTCGTGATTACCTATGATATTGGTTCTTTTAGTAAGAAATACTCTGTACCCCACTCCACCGGAGGTTAATATATCTACAAAATTATCCTTGCCTGTGTTTATCTTGAGTATTTTGCCAGTAATGTATGAGATCATATGTCCATTATACAGTATTACCCTATATTCCTCGAGACTAGGATTTGGGTAGCTATGGCTATGGCCATGGCATCTGCTGCATCATCTGGTTTAGGTATTTCATCTAACCCACAGAGTACTTTTACATTCTGTTGCACCTGCTTTTTGTCTGCTTTTCCATAGCCTGTGATAGCGTCTTTTACCTGTAATGGGGTGAATTCCGTCAGTGGGATATTGTTTTGCTCTAGTGTTAGTAATACTACTCCTCTTGCCTCTCCTACAGAGATTGCAGTTTTTGCATTGTTGCAAAACAAAAGTGTTTCTACTCCTGCATATTCAGGGTTGAATTTTTTAATTAGCTCATTTAAATCAGAATATATCTCTGTGAGTCTTTGGGATATTGATAGTTCTTTGGCAGTGAGGATAGCGCCATAATCCACGGGAGATGGATTACCACTTTCATCAAAATCAATTATTGCCCATCCAGTAGTAGCTACTCCTGGATCTATACCGAGTATTCTCATGGGTATATTGTAACACTAAATACCCATCCTTATCGTTGATTCAAAATTCTCGAGAGTCAGCATACCTAATATGATTTTATCTTGCTCATCATCAGAAAAGTTATCTATCTTTGTGACTGATGCTATTAATTCTTTCTCGTCATCACCTATCAACTTGATGATGGGAATATATGGCTCTTTATTTTGAACAGTAGTCTCTGCAAGCTCTATAAATTTATCCTCATTAGAACCTTCGACTAAATTTTTTTTGGAAATTGAATGGATCATTTCAATTTCTAATTCCGTCGTTCTATTATTTCCAGTAATTGTTTCAGGAAGATTTGCTAAAAAGCTACCATAAAGGTATTTAGTCTTATCTTCTTGTTTATTCATTACATACAACCAGACCAGTTCTAATTCCGATAATACACTATCTTGGCAAAATGGGTTCTGATCACGGCCAAATTTTCTTCGATTTCTGATACATTCTATTTTATCAGAGCTATCTGCTAAGTGAGTTAAAAAATTCAGCATGCCACATTTCATTTCCTCCAGTAATTCATGTTTGAATTGCTTTATTAGTTCATTATTGAGGTTTTTCTCCTTCTTTTCGTGATCATATAAAATTTGATCTAAAAAAGGTGGCATGAATTCGATTTAATAATCTAAATCTGTCCAGACGTTTTGGACATCATCATAATCCTCTAATTTATCTATAGCTTCTTTTGCTTTTTCTAATTGCTCCCCCGTCAAATCTTTGTATATTTTAGGTTCCTTTACAATCTCTGCCTCCTTCAGAACAAAACCAAGTTTAGAAATAGCATCTCTCACCTGTGCAAGTTGATTATATTCTGTATATATCTCGAATCCTTTACAATCATCCATATCGATATTCTGAATATCTAAGATACCTGGGATATCCATAAGCATCATCATCACACCATCCGGATCATCTGCTACAAAAGTATCCTCCCCTCCAAACTTCTCAGATTTCTGCATATGTCCAGATTTAATCACGATATACCCCTTGGTCTCAAAGTTCCAACCAACAGAGCCCTCTGCACCTATTGTTCCCCCTATTTCATCAAATATCTGTCTTAATTCAGAGACAGTCCTATTTTTGTTGTCGCTCAAAGTATCAACAATTAACTGGATACCATGAGGGCCAAAACCCTCATATGAAGCCTCCTCAAATACGATACCACTGTCACCACCGCCAATTCCCTTCTCTATCGCTTTCTCTATCCTATCCATAGGGAAACTAGCTTCCCTCGCTTTATCAATATACAATCTCAGGTTAGGATTCATATCAGGATTTCCACCACCTTGCCTTGCAGCATGAGTTATCTGTGTAGAAAGTTTAGAGAATGCTTTTCCCTTTTTAGCATCGTTTAATGCTTTTTTGTGTTTGATGGTATCCCATTTAGAATGTCCAGACATATATTGCAATCAGCGTGAATTTAGACACCCTTATTTTACCACAAAAGCTTCTAAATCTTTACTGTGTATCTCTTTTTGTCTTCTTCTTTCTTAGGCTCGATCTTTGGTTTCTCCTCCACGATATCCTTCTTTGTGTTCTCTTCCTTCAATTTCTCCTCCTTTTTTGGCATCACAGATCTGTTTCCCTTTTCGCTATATGTTTGATTACTCCATTTCTGTATTTTTTCTTCTATCTCAACTCTATCAACTCCATACTTCTCGCGAGATCTCTTTATAATTTCTTCCTTACAATCAAACTTCTGATATCTGACTGGCAAAGATCTACAACTAAACGGTACAGATGTCATGCCATCTATACACAACTTAATGTACATAGCATGAGAATCCAGTGATACAAGATCATCAGAAGAAACTACGGGGGCGAATTCCTTCTCCAAGATTGATGCATCTCCCTGACTTACAACAAATGAACCTAAAGTACCAACATTTCCAAATATTGCCTGTCTTACTGTTAAAGGTAGTTGATCAATATACTGGTTAGTCATAGTCAAATTAAGATGATATTTTCTTGCTTCAGAGAGTATCTTTGCAAATGAATCTGTAGCAAAGTTTTGGAACTCATCAACGTACAAGAAGAAGTCCTTACGCTCTGATTCTGGCATATCAACTCTCTCCATGGCTGTCGCTTGAAGTCTGGTAATTATCATTCCTCCCAGCAAAGAAGCCGTTTCCTCTCCTAACCTACCCTGTGCAAGATTTACTAAAAGAATCTTTCTGTTATCCATAATCTCCCTCAAATCAATTGTGGATTTAACTTGTCCAATAATATTTCGAGTAACTGCAGATGATACAAATCTCCCAACCTTGTTTTGTATTGGGGCAACAGCTTCTGCGAGTAGTCTTGGGTTCTGCGCCATCTGTGCAAATTCCTCTGTCCAGAATTTATACAGTATTGGGTCATTAACCTGTTTCAAGATGAATTTCCTGTATGCATTGTCTGTTAACATCCTAAGTACTGCAAGAAGCGTTGTCCCTTGGGCTTCTAATGCTGTAGCCGCAGTATTTGTAAGAATATATTGAAGTCTTGGACCCCAAGAAGTACCGAACTGCTTTTTAAAGACTTCTACTACTCCATCAGCAATTAAATCTCTTTGCGATTTATCTTTAAGCTCTAAGAGATTAAAGCCAACAGGATGCTCTACATCGGTAGGGTTGAAATAGATTACATCGTCTACACGATTGGGTGGAATGTGATCTAACAAATCTTCAACAGTATCACCGTGAGGATCAACAAAACATGCACCATCTCCTGCAAGCACGTCTGAGATGAACATATTCTTAAACACGGTTGATTTACCAACACCTGTTTTACCTAAAAGGTAGAAGTGACGAGCACGATCATTTCTCTTAAGTCCGAACTGTACCGTTGAGCCACGATAATCTGTTTCTGCAAATACCGTTACATCATCTTCCGTAGCTTTCGGCATGTTCATAGGGGGTTCTAATTTCTTAGATCTACTCCATGCGATATTGGGAGTCTCCACGGAGATATTAGGAAGATGGTATAAAGATGCCAATTCCTCAATATTGAGGATATCAGGTTCATCCCGATCCATATGTCTTATTACATACTCATCATATATCTCCTTTCCTGTCTTAGTAGGTTTCGAATGTACAAAGTTATTCAAATGAGCCGTCGTGAACTGCTTAAAACTTGCAGCTACATCTCTCAAAATCTGTTCCGATCGTTCCTGCGTCTCTGCCTTAGTCACAACTCTAATTTTCACTTCAAAACCCAATTTCAGCATCTTGGTTTCAATCTCTTTTAGTTCCTCCTCTTGTCCCGGTTCAAGTTTAACAACCTCTTTCTTCACGACTGTCTCACTTGTAGAAAGACTTTGCCCCATCTTGGCCAATGCTCCAGCTATTCTACTCATTACAGATTCTCCATTAATATCTTTACCCTCTCGAATAGCTGTTATATATTTCTTCGAATTTTTCTGCCAGATATTTGATACTGGTCTTACAGCTATCTGTAACCAAGCTTTCTCTCCTTTTGCGAGATCAGACATAGCACCTGTTATGGCAGCCAACGGGTCTACTTCAAAATTTCTAAATGTCTTTATAGGGAATATGGAATCTTTCTCCATTTCAATTTCCCCACATGTTACGAAGGTATTTTCATCTGCTCCATTCTTTGAAGTATAGTCAGCAACATAACTAATGTCTGCATTTGGGTACTGTGCATACATCTGTCCTTCAACAAATTTGGCCAAATGTCTTGGGGTAACTACATAAAAGCGGATACCATCATCATCACTAGAGACTACTTCAAAACTGATAATGTCTTCTGCCTTTATCGCATCACCCAAAACACCATGCACAGATGCAAACATCTGCTCAGCAGCCAATGCAGATTTATCATTTTCTCTTGGTACAAGAACTTGTAGCACAAGTGGGCTTCTAATATCTTCGAAAACGTTAATTTCTTGCTGGTTCATCTTCTTCCCAAATATCAAAATGAAGGCTACAAAAGCTCCAGCGAATGCTAAAAGTATTAACATAACGACAACCATATCGAAATTGTAGAGTAAAAAAAGTTTTTAAGCAAATATACCGTTAGAAGCTATACATTTGTTGGATATCTTTTCCCAAAACCACAACGATATCTCCGGTGGTCATAAAAGCAGGACGCCCTTCTATTAAATCGAAGCTTCCAGAGAGTATCTCGGTAACTATCTCTAATGAATTTTCATAATTTGCTTTATTGGAAACATATACCACCGTACGATCTGCTGTACTGGGCGCATTTTCATATCTCACAACATCACATCCCGAGTTCTCAATCTTTCTTCCGAATTGCTTTGCTGCGCCTGCCACCCCACTTCCATTATATACCTCAACTCTGGCACGCTCCTTCTCCAAGGCTCTATCAACCACTTTTGATATTAAATTCCTGTACACCGTATCAAACTCCGTTGTATTCAGATATCTGATTTGTCCACCGTTACGAGACAAATCTTCTGTCGAGTATCTGTAATACGACAAATCTATTGCATATGATTCTGTCTTGGCAATCTGCGAATTAAAATCTCTCCAAAATGATAAATATTGATTAAAAGATAGATTGCTCAATACGACATGCTGGGTTTCTAACATAGCACCTAAATGTACCATATTATCAACAGATGAGTACTTTGAGGCAATCATATTTAATTTATAGAAAGAATCTGCTATTACATCAGAATCTACTGTTTTAAAATATTCTCTGTACTTATCTTCTACTCCACTAAAATCTCCGTACATATTTGCATAGTTCTTCATCCCTTCCGGTGTAAACCATATATACCTATCAACCTTGATTCCTAGCATTTGCCCTATTTGCCATATGGCATATTCAACTCCTCTACCTTCCTGCAAAAAATCTCCTGCATATCTAAATGATGAAAGTGCAATACTGTTACCGAAATCTTCCTCTAGGCCTGCGAAATATATCCATCCTGGGACATAAACTAAAATAGATTCTTTTTTATTTGGATTGGTTAAAAATAAATATACTTCAGAGATCTTCTCATCATTATTACTACCACTTTCTATTACCACTAAGGTTTTTTCAAAATCACCCATGGATTTTGAAAGTAAATATTGATGTGAACCATTCTGCTTAGTAGGATCATTTAACCTTGCGGAGAGCACCAGTATCAAATATGTAGCAAGGGATAAGACAATCATCAATACAAAACCATACACTAGGATTTTACTCCAATTTATATGTTTCTTTTTTGTTTGTTTTACTCTTTTTTTCATATTAATCTATATATGGCAACTTTCCCCAATTGGTCTTCAAAAGATAGAAATACGGACTCAAGCGCAATCGTATCCGGAGTTCCCATGCCACGAACAGTTTTGAATAAGGTATCCCCATCTATATAAATACCTAGATATTCTAATGATGCTCGTATTTGATACATCCTCCCCGTTTTAATAACGATGAGCATTTCATGCTCATTTAATAATTTCATGTATGAGAGTGCGTATTTGGCTTTATCAAAAGGATACGGTTTAAACATCATCTTCATTCTGTTTACACTGCTTCTCCCTATGTACCCTTCCAATTTCAACCATCCATTCTCAAAAATCTTATCCCCTACTCTTATATACTCATCTATCACGCTATCTGCCTCGATCTTTTCTTTTGGAAGCATCTGAAAGACTTCTTTATTCGTATTTTCTCTCAGAATAATTTTTGCATGGTAAATTTTTTGCACATTATGCATTTCAAATTGTTTCTGCAAGTACTGTTGTGTTTGGCTATTTTTCGCAAATACAATTAAACCAGATACAGGTTTATCTAATCTATGAACCACTCCTGCACGGTCAATTGTAGGATCATACTCCCTCTTCCCCATTAAATACCCTGCAACATAATTCGCAAGTGTATTCTTAGAATTCCCTACTCCAGGATGTACCGGAATTCCCTTTGGTTTGTTCAGAACCAGATACGAATCGCATTCATAGATAATTTGCAATGGGAATTCTTGAGGAATAATTTTATCATATGATTTATCAGCCAATAACTTAGCGACTTTTTCTTCCTGAACGATAATTTCATCACCAACTTTTAACCTATACGAAGGTTTAACTTTTTTCCCATTTATTGAAACAAGCTCGTCCCAATGATCAGCTAAAAAACTTCTACTGTGCACCTGGAAGTTTGAGCAGATATATGAATCTGCTCTTTCGTTTGCATACTTAGTATCCACATAGACAGTATTCATAAGATTTACCTTCTTGTTGTCTTAATTGAACGATTAACACCAATCTCTCTCACTGAGGAGACTTTTTCAATAACAACATTGGCTTTCTTCAAGTCTTTTACGAAGAAGATTGTGCTAAAGAATGTCCATACAAAGAATATATATATGGAAATTTTTTCAAAGATATTTAGATCCCCTGTGAAGTATATGCCCCCTATTATTGCCGCTGATAACCACGAAAGCACTATATTTGAAACTGTGTATATTCTTTTTTCGAGAATTGGTTTCTGCATTCTATTCACCAACTGAATCAGAGAAATCGCAATCAGAGGAAATAGCAAAAGGAGTCCACCTTGCAATATCCATTTTCCATTTGAACTGTTGAGTCCTAACAATACGAAAGAAATTGCTAACATTGTCTCTCCTGAGAAATATACAGTCGGAAACATCTGGCTCCATCTCCATTTTTTTACAGAAGAAGACCAGAAATTTGCAGCGAGTAAATATGTCACAAACATTGCAAGTAAATTTAGACCTCCATCAAAGATATTAAGAAATCTCCAAGGTAACAGTCTAAACCAATATACCTGATCTCCATACCTTTCGTACGGAAGCCAATACCATATGTAACCGGAAAAATCATCATAATTTGAAGCTATATACACAATTCTACCAGTAATGAATCCTAGAAATATAGATATAAGGAAGAGGTCAAAAACTGAAGATCTATTTTTTCTTGTTTCCATAGCTCCACGCCAACATACGAACATCCCTACAAAAACCACGCATAAAAACAACACGGAAGGACTGAATGTTGAAAATAGTTGATATATCCAGTTGAGTATACTGTCCACCATATCTACTTAAAAATTTATACAGTAGTATATGATATCACAGTATTAATGCTTTTTACTCTTCTTTTTCTTTTTCCCGTTTTTCCTCTTATTCTCCACAATAGATGCATCTTTTACATGGATTTGTTCATCGGAAGCCCCCTTTTTCATCTTTCCAAGAAGCATTTCATATCCATGTATTAAATATGCGCCTAGCTTTACTGTAAGACTTCGTTTTTTGGTACTGTATCTTGTTTGTTCAGATTCTACTACTTTGGCAGCCTCTTCTTTTGAGGCAAGGATCTGCTGTTCCATTATTTCTTTTGATGGTGTTTGTTCTTCAACCGCAAGCTCCGATTTAACTTTTCTTCCACAGAAAGCACAATACTCGCTATCTTTCTCTATATACACACCACATGTTTGGCATTTCATTTTTGTCTCTAGCCCACATTTAGGACAAAACGTGTATCCAGGATATAGTTGTGCACCACATCGTACACAATCCCCTAATTCCGCAGTCTCATACTTTAAATATCTTCTCTCCAAATCTGCCCAATATATTTGCTCGATAGTCTGAGAAGGCCTAATGATGAGGTATATAATCCATCCAAGAACATTAAGAAATAGAACTAAAAGAACATAGATGATTCTTGCTCTCCTATTTGTAGTTCTTTCTCCCGAATCGGTCCAGACCCAGTCCAGTACGACAATCCAGAATGCAATGAAAACCAAACCAACAAGCTTCCATACTATCTGGAAATTAATTTGTCCCACACCATTGAGCAGATTAAGCAAGAAAGTTTCCATATTTGCCTAAT
>CAYXLF010000029.1:0-8816 GCA_964465815.1 uncultured Candidatus Saccharibacteria bacterium | reverse complement strand
AAAAAGAATTAAAGCTGTATTAGAATAAAGAATGGTAAAGTACCCAATATTAGCAATAGATTACGGTAAAAAGCACTTCGGAATAGCTATATCAGACTCAAAAGGGTTAATAGCATCTCCCCTTGAAGTTCTTTCCATAACCGAACATCAAGGACAAGATGAAATCATTCAGAAAATAATCTCCATATGCGAAGAATATATAATTCAAACCATACTACTGGGCTACCCTCAGGCATTTGTAGATAATCATAAAACTACACAAAAAAATATTGCAAGATTTGAATATAAACTCAAAGAAAAGCTTTCCTTACCTATCATTCTCTACGATGAGAGCTTTTCTACAACTTCTGCAGAAAATATGCTAATATCTTCAGGACAAAATACGAAGGGGTTTAGGACTAAAATAGACAAAGTGTCGGCAGCAGTATTTTTGCAAGAATTTTTAAATTCAAACAACAAGTAAAAATGTCAAAACCTTTGAGAAGCATCATCAGGATTTTTTTCTTTGCCCTTTTAACTGTAATCGTAGCAGGAGTAATCATAAAATTAGATTATTCACACGCACTTAAAACTTCAAACAGTGACAATACAGAGAAAGTAACAGTTGAAATACAATCGGGAGAAACAGTTGATCAGATAATACAGTCATTGACTGATCAAGGCTTACTCAAAGAGAAATGGGCAAACTATGTAAAAATATATGTCAGACTCAATGATTTGGCATCTAAGCTTCAAGCGGGAACATACCATATTCCACAAAATCTAAATATCGTAGAACTAATCCAGACCTTGCAAATGGGTAAAAATCCAGAGACATGGGTAACGATTCTAGAAGGACTTAGAAAAGATGAAATCGCAGACAAATTAGTTACTGAAATTGGAGGTAATTTCTCAAAAGATACATTCTTGACCTTTACCACAGACCAAACTTTGATATCTACATTCGGATTAAATTCCGAAGTTAAGGATTTAGAGGGATATCTATTTCCAGATAAATACGCATTTGCACAAGATGTAACTGAGGAAGAAGTTATAAAGACAATGGTAGAAAATTTCAAAACCAAAGTTGGAACCGAAGATAGTTATCAAACCATAAAACTAGCAAGCTTAGTTGAAAAAGAAGGCAGGAAAGCAGAGGATCGTGCAATTATCGCAGGTATCTTTTTAAAGAGATATGAAGAAGGTTGGACGTTAGGTGCGGACACAACAATAATGTACTACTTAAAAACCTGGAAGGAAGCAGATATTACAGCTGAAGATCTAGCAGATAATAACCCTTACAATACAAGGATTGTCACAGGGTTTCCTCCTACCCCGATCTGTAATCCAGGATTGGAATCAATCAATGCCGCACGTAATCCCGTATCATCAGACTACTATTACTTCATTAGTGACAAAGATGGCAATATGCATTATGCTAAAACAGCCGCTGAACATCAAAACAATGTCAGCACCTATCTTTATTAGTTAAATTAAGACGCTGCCCGAATGACTCTTGATATGCAACTTACAGATACAGGTAAAACTGAAATGCCACTCGTGGAAATTCCCGAGAAGAAAACGGATATTGTAGAAACAAAAAAACCGGGAACTCCTAAGAAAAAGAGAAAATGGGGCTGGTTAATAGCTTTGATCGTTGTACTTCTTGTAGGAGGGGCAATAGGATTCGCCATATGGAAAGGTGTATCAATATTTCAAAAGATAGGCTTGAAAATAGATGCTGGTTCTCTTTCAATCACAAATCAAGAACCTGAGCTACAAAAAGATTCAACTGGGAAATATACCAATGTTTTAATTATTGGAATTGATACTCGAGAAAATGGTGGCGGTTTGAATACTGATACACTCATAGTCTCATCTTACAATTACGAAACCAATGATATGGTTATGACCTCAATTCCTAGAGATCTAACAGTAGAGATAGGTGAAGGTTCAGGATGGTACAACAAAATAAATGCAGTATATGCATTCACCAAAGAGGATGATAACGAAGAAACGGGAATATTAGAATTACAAAGAACAATAGAGGAGTTAACTGGAATGGAGATCCAATACTATGCCATGGTAAATTTTGAAGCATTTACTCAAATAATAGATGCCGTTGGAGGAATAGACGTCAATGTTGAGAACAGTTTTACTGACTACCAATACCCTTTGGGAACGGGATACCAGACCGTCTCCTTCAAGGCAGGAATCCAAACAATGGATGGCGAGACCGCATTAAAATATGCTAGATCTAGACACTCATCTGATAACGGAGAAGGCTCTGATTTCATGAGAGCAAGACGACAGCAAAAAGTCATAATGGCTATCAAAGATAAAGTTTTAAGCTCTGAGACATTAACAAGTCCCAAGGCCATAATGGGTATATTCTCAGCAGTAGCGGATAATATCAAAATTTCGGCATTTACAATAAGTGACATAGAAGCAGCATTAAATCTTGCACAAGATTTTAATGAAAATAATGGTATATCCTACTCTTTCGTCTTAGATCCATCCGCTGGAAACAACCAATTAGTTGCAAATCTTTCAACATATAATGCCGATGGCTCACTTGCAGCCTATGTAATCGGGCCAAAATTGGGGTTAGGAAAATATGAAGATATCAATGAGTATGTAGACTATGTTTTAGCAAAACCTGGAATATATGCAGACGATGCAAACATATACGTTTACAACACAGGATTAGGCTCTACGGAAGTTGCAAATATAGTCAAAACGCTTAAAGCAGAATATCCGTATATAAATATAATAAACAAAGGAACACTCTACTCTGACAAAGAAGGTGAATATATATATTCACATACAGAAAATGAATTCACAGCTACAGTAGACGAACTTGCTACGAAGTTGAATATCACAAACAAAACAAAACCTGAGTATGTAACAAACAATTTGAATGGAGAAGATGTTACAATATTACTAGGTAAAGAAACTCAGTTAGTAACGGAATAACAAAGTGGTATACAGACTATATCATGGCTCATCGCCATATCTGTCCCTTAGGGCTTTAAAACAGGATATTGGGCATTTCTCTGATATAAAATTTCAGATAATTAATGCTGAAATCAAGGATTCTCAGGAGATATATGACAAGATCGGGAGCAATTCTCTCTTCGAAGCACAAAGAGGAATAATTATTAAAAGGCTTTACAAGAATAAAGATAAAGATCGTCTGATCGAAAGCATATTAGCGATAATAGAGAAAAATTCTTCAGAAGATATAATCTACTTTTGGGAAGAAGAGAAGATCAGGGTAAATACGAAATACTTCAAGTTCTTCAATAAAAATTCCGCAGTAGAAGAATACGATGAACTCAACAAACGTACATTCGCATCATGGTTAAAAGAAGAATTAAAGAGTAATGGATTAGATATAGATCCTACAGCACAAAAGATGCTAGCAGAAAAAACTAATTATGACCCAGAAAGATGCACAAATGAGATCAAAAAGCTTAAATTGGATCCAGAATCCGATCTTCGATACGTGACAGATACATTAGAAAAAGATATCTGGGGGTTAATCGATGCCATTAATCACAAAGATAGAGTTCAAAGCATGGAAATTCTCGAGAATCTATACAAACAAAATAATGATCCTAACTTCATCCTCTCTATGCTCGCAAGAAATCTCCGAATTATGACATTGGTAAAATATCTCAATGAGCAAGGGAACTCTTTTAAAGAAATCTGCTCAATCCTTAGAATTCCACCATTCACCCTACCCTCCATACTGGATAGCTCAAAAGGCTATGAATGGAAAAACATCCAGCAAATCTACAAAAAATTAGCAAATCTTGATCAACAAATTAAAACTGGGAAAATAGACGGGAACCTCGGACTAACTCTCATATGCCCGTACCTCTAAATCATTTGACACCAATATGGTATTAACTTAAACTGAATAGTGAATATTCATTTACACCTGCCCTAATGGAAGAAGGAATAAGAGTCACACAAGTAAAATCTAAGAAACTTCAAACCGTCCTTCTTGTAATTACGGGAATTCTTGGGCTTGCGCTAATCGGTGTCGCAATATATTTCTATACTATAAAGGATACCTCCTCAAACGTAGATAATGATAATGCAATTACATGCGGTTGTTACTACATCGACCCCAAAGTCAGCACGGAATGCGGTGATCCTAGAAGAGCTTTCAAATTTGAGCTTTCCACAGGAGCAAGTACTGATACTTGCAAGACAACATGCTCAACAAATAATCTTTCCGTAAATGATCTCAACAGTAGCACAGAACAGGATCTCTATCAGATATGTCAACTTCAAAGTATTGCAGACGCAAGTTGCCAATCAATGACTATCAAGGATAAAAATGGAAAAATTGTAACTGGAGAGGTTTCTTCTGATGATGAGCTCACAATAGAAGCCACATTCGATAAAGAATATTCTAACTACAAATTCATAATCAACAATGAATCCATTGATCCAGATGTGATAACTCCAAATAAGTTAACAATTCAGAAAACGATCAGTGATCTAAGTTCTTCAACCGCAATAAATATTGTTGCAACTGGTACCACAGCAGATGAAGAGCAGATAAATACCCCTATTTGTAGAAGATTAATAGAAGTAACACAAGCAAGTGAAGCACATGTTACTAACCTACAATTAACTTCCAGAATTTCTAGTGGTATTACAAAAATTTCAAGTGCTCGAATAGCCACTGGGACATTATCCACGACGACTGATATTTCAATAAAATTTACCTTCAGTGATACTGTCGCAGCACTTACCATGACAAAAGGATTTACAGTCGATAGCACAGCTGGAACAATCGAGATCATAGAACAAGATTTATACAATGCCACAAATTTCTCAGAAAATAGAAGTTTCTCAGATTTAGATAGCTACAGCGGAGATATGACAATACAAGCTGAGGTCTTTGTTTCCAATAGCTCCATCGGAAGTGCTTCTACATCAATAACATTCTCAAGCACAACCACAGAAGAGGAAGGAGAGACAGAAACTACACCATCCAGCTTTGCGGTAAGCAATAATGTAAATCTACAATGCGTAGAAAGGGTATCACCATCGAATGCTTTACAATATACAATCATTGTAACAAATAAGAGCACCACCTCTCAGAAAATTACAAATATAACAGATAAATTACCACTAGGATTTGAATATACTGCCAGTAGTACAAAGATTAACAGTGTAGCTGTCTCGGATTCAGGCTATGTCACAACCTCAGAAGTTGGTGATACACAACAGTTGGTATTTGCGAAAACAGATGGCTGGACACTTAGTTCTAATCAATCACTTACGATAGTATTTGGTACTACAGCGGGTGCAGATGCACTTTCTGGATCGAATACAAACGAAGTGGTTGTAACACCAGAGCAAATACCATCAGACCCATCGACTTTGAGAACCTCTAAAAATGTTACTGTCGCACAAGATTGCGATAATATAACAGAAGAAGAGGAAGAGACTCCAAGCACAGGGTTGTTTGATAGTATCATAGCAAGAGTACTAATAGGACTTATCGTCGTCTTCACAGGATGGTTCATATACAACAAACCACAAGGAAAAATCTTGGTAGAGAAATTTGTAGACTCAGATTTGTACAAAAACACTGAACTCAGTACCTGGAGAATATTCAAACCAAAGAAGTATTTTGAAGAAGTCGTAGTTAGGAAATCTCAAAAGAGGAATTAAAGACTCTCGAGGGAGAAATCTAATGCTTTTCCATTGTATCCATAAGCAACCTCATCTGAGTTAATCAGGAGATAATACTTTTGAGAAGTAAGTAATTTCTCTATCTTCACTTCATGTGTTCTTGATCTTACCCTATTAATTTGGTCAACAGCTACCAAACTCAGATTATCTCTCTGGTTACCATACTGCACAAAACCCACACACTCTTTCTTCGTATTCCATTTAATAATAGCCGTATACTCTTGCTCACCCTTTTCAATAAATATATTGTAAGGAACACAATCTCTCTTCGAGAGTGCAAAAATGCTAGATCCAAAAGTGTTTTTTACAAATATCAAAGAGAGAGATAATCCCACTAAAAATATCCCCAAAAACCCAGTTATTAAAAACACTCTAGTTCGTTTCATGCTTTTGAATCAAAATATAATTTTCTTTAACAGAAGAATTCTCCCCGTCAGATACACGAATTCTCAGCTTATACTGCCCTACACTACCTACCGGAGGCACACCATATATTCTTTTTCCTTCTACAAACAACCAATTCGGCGCATCCATCAAAGTAACAATCAGATTCTCTTCTGTGGTATCACTATCTGAAAGCTTTACATCATAAATATATTGCTCACCCTCATACCCTATCGCAGGAGGAATATTGACAACATAGGGAACCGCTGCAATATTACTTTTTCCAAGGACATTTTCCGACTCTTTTACAGAATCCTTCTCCTTTCCTGCCAATATGATCCCTGTAATACCGATAACTAAAACAAGTAAAGTACACCCTACAATTTTCACTTTTCTGCTACCGTCCATAGTACGAGTTTAACACAAAAAAACATGTTTACAAACAATAAAAATACATATATAATACCCCTAGTTTAAGCAGTTTATATTATTCATTGTAGGAAATGCCAAATCTAAAAACATCAATAAAAGATCTAAGAAAGAACAAAAGAAGAGAAGTTGTCAACGACAGAATGAGAAGCAGATCAAAAAAATCTGTAAAAAAGTTCAACACACTTCTTTCTGACAACAATATAGAGGAAGCAAAGGCTACATTGAAGCATATTTACAAAGTTCTTGACAAAGCAGCTAAGAAAAATGTTATAAAAGATGGTAAGGCTGACCGATTAAAAGGTAGACTTACTAAAAAATTAAACAAAATTGCCCAAAATAATGTCAAAGCTGCTAACAAGAGCGCTTAAAGTATCTTTAACTCCAGCAATACTGCTAATTGCAGGTAAATTTCTGGGTATTCTAGGAACTAGCCTCATATACAACCTTAACTTTCAGATAAGTAATGACCTAGGTACAGATTTCTCTGTTCAAATCTTCTATCCTGATGCCTCCACTACACTTTTTGTAAACTCTGTTTCGAACCTTGTGATGATTGCTTTCATAACTATCCCACTAGCCATATTCATAACCAAGACATATCTCTACAACACTGTTGCCAAGAATCCTCGTACAATTATAAAAATGACTCGACTTAATATGCTTAAATGGATTACAAGCAAAGATACCTCTTTTTTAAAAATATTCATCTGGTGCGCATTTCTCTGGATCGCATGTGGCATAACCATTGCACATACATTGCAAGGAAACACGTATGAATGGATTGGGATATTGGCAGGAAGTCTCGCACTCTTGGCATCATTGTTTACAATCAAGACATTTGAGATTGAAACTGATAATATATATCCAACAGAACATAATCGATACTATTAAAATGGTGAAAGAGAGATCACAAAAAGTTAAAAATTTCTTTTCTGTAATTGTAGAACCTTTTGCACTAGGCTTACTCGCCCTACTCTTCATAATCCCAACAATCACAGTAATGAACCTTACCCCAATAACTAAAAAACTCGAGCAGTTAAATGTATTAGGTGTAAATACATCCTCTTCTCTTTCAGTAACTCTGGTTGGAGGAAAGCATGATGTATTTACAGAGGAAGATTTGATCAAAATCTCCGATACCGAATACAACTATTCAGTAAAGTTAAATAAACGTGCAGCAGATAACTACTCCAAACCTATTTTGGAGTTAGAAAACAAGACTTCTGTAGTTCAAGAGATTACATTCCTTGGACAAACAGCCACCTCTACTCGATCAAATATAAATCTTTTAATCGACAATAAAACATACAAGCTTGAAGATGACAGAGGTTTTACATACCCACATGAGATCTTCCTAGCACCCTCAGAGAAAATAGTCGTTTTTCTTTCCGTTGAAAATCTTACTGGAATCCAATTCTCAGAGACTTTCGATATGCAGATAAAGGTCGTAGAAAACCTTTAATAGCTACAAAATTCCCATTGTATAAGATATAATGCACCTATGTTGGATAAAATTCGTAACTTCTCAATAATTGCCCACATAGATCATGGCAAGTCTACCCTAGCAGATAGGATGCTGGAAGCTACACACACAGACCTCACACATGAGAAGAGAAAAGAAAGAGTTTTGGATAGATTGGATTTAGAACAGGAAAAAGGGATCACTATTAAACTTCAAGCTTGCACAATGCATTGGAAAGGCTATCAATTAAACCTAATCGATACACCAGGGCATGTGGATTTCTCCTATGAAGTTTCTCGTTCATTAGCCGCATGCGAAGCTGCTATCCTACTTATTGATGCAAGCCAAGGTATACAAGCACAAACCCTTTCTAATGCAAGGAAAGCAATTGATCTTGGATTAAAATTAATCCCAGTATTAAACAAAATAGATCTTCCGGGCGTAAATGTCGAGGAAAGAGAGAACGAAATTGTTGATCTACTTGGATTTAACAAGGACGAAATTATAAAAGTTTCTGGGAAAACAGGAGAGAATGTCGATAAACTTTTAGATGCCATAATTGAAAGAGTCCCTACTCCCCAAGGTGATAGCAACACAGCACTAAAAGCTTTAATCTTCGACTCCTTCTACGATGAACATCGTGGTGTCGTTGTAGCAGTAAGAATCTTTGAAGGCCAGGTTAAGCATGTACATGGTAAAGCGATATCTTTAAACATTCTTCAACGACAGGAAAAGTTCAAACCAACAGAGGTCGGGATATTCTCACCAGACCTTGAAGAAACAGGTATGTTGGATACTGGAGAGGTTGGATATATTGCAACAGGATTGAAGGATATTA
>CAYXLF010000028.1:0-9605 GCA_964465815.1 uncultured Candidatus Saccharibacteria bacterium | reverse complement strand
GATTTAGCAATAAATGATTTGAGCTCTGCAATCTCTTCTTCTGAGTGCATAGGCCTGATTCTAAAAGTAATACCATCAAAACTAGATTTGCACTTCTCCTCATCTATGTATTTAGCTTTTTCAACCACAATACTTTTCTCACCATCTCTAACATTTACCCTCCCTGCAATCAATATCGGCTTATTCTCGCACAATGAATCCTTTAATTCCGGGTATGTTCTTGGAAATACAATCGCGTCTGCAGTTGCAGTTTTGTCCTCAATAGTTAGAAACGCCATTATTTCACCCTTCTTTGTAGTAATTTTCCTTACCTTGTTTACCATGACACCAAGAATGATAAGGTCATTATTTTTCTTCTCATCAAGTGTCTGCCTTAAAGACACAACATTTTTACTTTCAAAAAACTCTTGAAAAGCATCAAGTGGGTGACTAGAAAAATACAAACCTAGAAGTTCTTTTTCCCATGTGAGAATCTGTGTTATTGGTGTTTTCTCAATATTAGGAAGTAGCGTCATACCAACAGTATCTTCTTTTTTCTCTTCTCCATTCGAAGTTAAAGAAAATATATCAATCTGTCCCAATACTTGGGTTTTACTTCTAGCTTTCTCTTTTTCATATATTGCGGGAAGTATCTGCAAGAGTGCATTCCTGTCTCCAAAGCTATCCATAGTACCTGCCATTATTAGATATTCCATAGCACGTTTCCCGACATCATTAAACATACGGTGTACAAAATCGTCGAGATGCTTGTATGTACCATTCCGTTTTCTTTCCTCTACGATAGTTTTCACAATATCTTCGCCCACATTTTTAATACCACCTAGACCAAAACGAATAGATTGATTATCTTCAACCTTAAAATAGAAGCCACTTTCATTCAGAGATGGTGGCAAGACATTAATACCTAATCTTTCACATTCGTTTAAATCGATGATCACTCTATCAAAGTTATCCAGATCTCCCTCCAAGAGTGCTGCCATGAATTCTAATGGATAGTGAGCTTTAAGATATGCAGTCCAATATGCAACCGTGGCATACGATGCACTGTGTGCTTTGTTGAATCCGTAGTTTGCAAACAACAGCAATTTGTCCCAAAGTTGATTTAATTTCTCTTCATCGAAGCCTTTCTTCATAGCACCTTCCATAAATATTGGTTTCTCGTGCTCAACCTTGTCGAACTTCTTTTTACTCATGAGTTTCATTAACGCTGCAGCACTTCCAAGGGTGTAACCTCCGATTGTTCTTACAATACTCATGATATGTTCCTGGTAGGTTATAACACCATTTGTAACACAAAGTATTGGTTCCAATTCTGGGAAAATATATTCGGCTTGTTTCTTACCCCGCTTTACATCAACATAGTCTGATATGAACTGCATAGGACCAGGACGGTATGCAGCAAGAATGTAGCAAACGTCCTCAAGATTCTCGGGCTTAACAGATTTAATTGTACGTTTCATCCCTTCCCCTTCCATCTGGAATATTCCTACTGTATGGCCTTCCTGCATAATTTCAAAAGATGCTTTGTCATGTTTATCTAATTTACGAAGATTCAATTGCGTTCCCGTGTTAACTTCTACTTTCTTCACAGCCTCACCAATAACATTGAGATTACGAAGCCCTAGAAAATCGAACTTCATCAAACCTGTAGCTTCCGCATCAGCCATTTCGTATTGGGTCATACCAATACCTCCACCATGCGAATCTCTTTGTATAGGGCAGAAATTAACAACAGGCTCCGGAGCTACTATTACGCCACAAGCATGAGTAGATGTACCACGACAAATTCCTGCAACTTTTTTAACAATTTTTCTCAATTCTTGTGTTTTCTCGGAGGAGTTAATCATTTCCGCGAATTCAGGGTTGTGCTCAATCATGTAGTCGATATCCTTTGCCTTCCCAAAAACCACTTCAACCATTTTCGCGAGTTTGTTTGTGATCTCCAAATCAATTCCTAAAACTCTACCTACATCCTTTATGGCCTGTCTTGTCTGCAACTTACTGAAAGTACCAATCTGTTTTACATTATCAATCCCATATTTATTAATTGTGTATTCGATCAGTTCGCCTCTTCGTTTATCAGCAATATCAATATCGAAATCTGGGGGAGATTCTCTTTCAGGATTTAAAAATCTCTCAAAGTACAATTCCCATTCAATTGGCTCAATATTAGTAATATCGATACAATACGCAACAGCAGATCCACACCCAGAGCCTCTCATACTTACGACAATACCGTTGTTTCTACAAAATTTTACAAAATCACGCACAACAAGAAAATAATCATTGTAACCTTTGCCACCGATCACTTCTAATTCATAATCTAATCTTTCTTCAAGTGCAGCAGTGACTTCTCCATATTTCTCTTTCGCACCTTCATAAGTAACTTTTTTCAAATATTCTGCAGTTGTATAGCCGTCGGGTAAATCCAAAAAATGAGGTTCAATACGTCCAAATGACATATCATACTCTTCTATTAAATCTACAATCTTTTGTGTATTTTCAATTGCCTCTGGAATATCTTTGAATAGCTCTTCCATTTCTTGTGGAGTTTTTACGTAAAACTCATTGGTTGGCATGGTACGTTTCTTAGGATCATCCATTGTAGTACCATCACTAATGCACCAAAGGATTTCTTGAATAGCTGCATCCTCTTTGTCGAGATAATGAGAGTCACAAGTTGCAATCATTGGGAGACTAAGTTCTTTTGCAATTTTTATCAATCCTTCATTAACTTTCTCCTGCTCTTCCATGCCGTTACGTTGGATTTCTATGTAGAAGTTTCCCTGAAATATATCAGCATAGCTTTTCGCTGTTTCAAGTGATTTTTTGTAATCATTGCTCTTCAGGAGTGGTTGAGAAATGGGGCCTGCCAAACATGCAGATGTCGCAATTAAATCCTCTGTATATTTGGATAAAGTCTCAAAATCAATACGTGGGCGATAGTAAAAGCCCTCCATATGGGCAACAGATACAATCTTCATAAGATTCTTGTACCCATTTAAATTTTTAGCTAAAAGAATTAAATGAAAATAGTTATTATCAATACCAAATTCTTTATCAGACATCTTTCTAGGTGCAACATAAATCTCACATCCAATGATAGGTTTTAACCCTGCTTCTGTCATAGCATTTTTGAATTTGAATGCACCATGCATATTTCCATGATCGGTGATAGCACAAGCCTTCATACCCGTTGCTTGTAACTTCTCAATCAATGCTGGGATCCTAATTGTGGCATCCAACAAAGAATACTCTGTGTGTAGGTGTAGATGTGTGAACATAACAAATATTGCCCCTTTCTGTTATACTGGATATTATGCCAGAACCAGAGGACATAAAAACAAAACTCCTACCGATACAATCTTTAATTAACTCCAATATTACTAGAATAATTTTCTTTATACTTTTATTTGGCATCTATTATCTCTTTGTTTCTCCACATTTTGAGAAAATTTTAATAACGGGGATTAGCAGAACTGCACAAAAGAGTTCCACTATACAGGTAAATACTCTATCTCCTGTTTTCGATATTTATACCTACTCCGCTGAATATAATCTCTCCTCGGATATTGCCGAAAATAACACTACGGGGATATCTAGATTTATAACCATAGATCCTAGAGTTTTAGCGATGAGCAGCTTTTTAAATGATTACCATTCTCCATTAGCACCTTACTCAAAATATATCGTAGAAACAGCAGATAGTTATGGATTAGATTGGCGATTGGTTGTCGCGATATCGGGAGTTGAATCTGCATTTGGGAATATTGTACCAAGCGGAGATTCTAATAATGCATGGGGCTGGAGAGGAATAAATAAAAATGAGAGAGGTTGGAGTGTATTCGCAACGTGGGAAGATGGAATAAAAGAAATAACAAGAGGATTGGCAGAGGGATACGGAGTTACTCTCTCTCCCGCTGAAATCGAACCCGCTTATTGCCCACCATGTGCAGAAAGTGGACATGCCTGGGCCAGAGGAGTGATACGCTTCATGAGTGAACTTGACTACTACGTAGATAATCTCGATAATAATTGATTATGGTGAAATTTATAATCAGAATAGCTTATACAGCTGTGATGTTGGTTGAAGCCCTAATTCTTGGCAGAATAGTTACGGATATTGTCAAAGCCAATCCTGATAATACAATCGTTAGTTGGATCAAAACCATGAGCGATATATTCATAAAACCCTTCGAAGGAATAACATCTAGTGTTTTACAAATAGATCGATTTCAAATATATTTAACACCCATTATTGCGTTACTTTTCTTTATGATAGCAGCGTTTATTCTCTCAGAATTGTTAAGAACCTTTAATAGAGAATAAGATGCGTGTGATATAATACAGGTTATGGCAAAAATTGACCTAAAGAAGACATCTGGATTTCCTATGATTTACGACGGAGAAGACCTTCAAGTAAAAGATCTTTCTTTTAAAGATGTCATCTCTGTTTCCATAGATGAAATACGCCCACAACTATTAAATAAGGAACTAACATGCCCTGAGATTTTCTACAAAAAATACAAGAAATTGGATGTAGATCAAATCTATGCATCTAAGGGATTACAGATTAACTTTGTAGTTTTAAAACCCAACCTCGCTGGGATAGAATTTGTAAAAACACGTGCCACACGATGTTCAAAATACGCTCGATTAATAGATATCGTATATGGTGGTGCAACAATATTATTACAAAGATATAAATCTCCTAGAGATAATCGTACAATCAAGATAGTTGCTAAGCGTGAGCAGAAAATCATAATTCCACCTGATTACAGCTGCACGATAATAAATACGCGACAAAATTCAAATCTAATATACGCAGAATATATAAGTATAAATGCAGATCCAAAAGTGGTGCTTGATGGAAAGAATGGTTTAGCTTATTATGTTATTAGAAAGAATGCAAAACAAGAAACTGTCCGCAATCCATATTACAAAATTGTTAATGAACCGGAAAAACTAGATTGGGATAAAATAATATTGAATTACGGAATAACACCAAAAACACCCGTTATAAAACAAATAATTCGAAAATATGAGAAATTTGAATGGTTATTTAAAGAAGATTCTATTACTCTTTAGTCTTTCTTTCCTACTCCTTTTCTCTCAATCAACAGGAAGTTATGCGGATGATGGTTTCAATTTATCCTCAGAGTTTATACATACCGTTCAAGGTGATACAGTTTCCACGCAGGCTATATTAACAATCTCCTCAGAAACTCCAAAAGTAATATCATATTTTACAATCACATTACCACAAGAGAATATCTCTCCAATATGTAAGAATGAAAGCAAAGGCACTGATGTAACTTGTACTAGTTACAAAAGAGCTGGTGTCACAGATATTTTACTAGATTTAAATAATGCCCTTGTAAAGCCTTCAACACCAATAAGTATCTCAATCAATTACTCCGCTGTATATTCACAATCCAACTCATACAATATCGTCTCCAAATTCCAAGGATACGATACTACCAAGATTTCATTTATATACCCAAGAAATTTTGGAGAACCACTCTGGGCTTCAGACACAATACAAAACATCAAAACCATAGGAGAAACTTATCAAATTCAAATTGAGAAACCTATATATTCTAATCTCTCCGTTCTTTTCGGCGAACATGTATCGTATCAGTTTGAGATAAGTAAAACTTTTACAAACACTCTCAAAGATCAAAATCAAACTTTTGAGATTATTGTACCATCTGACAATACACATCAAACTATACTATGGTCTGAAATCAGTCCTACACCAAACCTCGCGGAACAGGATGAAGACGGAAACTATATCCTACAGTACATATTGGCACCTAGCAGTTCGCAAGACTGTGTTATCAAAGGAAGCATTATAATGCACAATGATTCCAAGCAGATCGATGAAGTAGCTTCCTATTTAACTTCAAATACAGGCTATTGGAATGCAACCGAAAAAAACGAGTTTACAAGAATTAATCAATATTTAAAAGATAATATTGATACAATCAACGATACATTCTCCAATATAGAAGATTTGGACGATGACTCCCAGCAGTTAGTTCTGAAGTATCTATACCAGTATACAGTTGAGCGGTTAAATCCTCAGGCAGATCTAACACAGGGGATTATAACAGATAGCAGAGTTGGTTTTGATCAGCTAGTAGAAAATCCAAATTCCGTCACTCCGTCAGATTATACAGATTTCTTAATCACCATACTTCGATATTATGGGATTCCTGCAAAACAGGTTATAGGATTTGTATCAAATATCTCTGGCTATACCTCCGATGGTTTCTATAATTATTGGGTAGAAGCATACGACTCAGTTTCTAAAAGATGGGTTGTCTTAGATCCATTTTTAGAAGATTATTCTCAGAAAACACTGTACAACAGTCCATTTTTTGATCATATCTCGATATTAGAAAGAGGTAAAAATCCAGTAGCACCAAAGCTCACCTTTTATCAGGACACAGACTTTAAGATATCATACAACTCACAGACCACATTAACCCCAACATTGAACGCCACTACCTCATTATATTTTGAGAACAACACCATAATTTCCCCTTACATCAAAGCGATATTGAATATAACAAATACTGGAAATATCGCAGTACGTGGATACGATATTAATCTTTCAAATATAGAGATGATTGAAAAATATATAGATCCTGTAAACAACATCAATTCACAAATTATTCTTCCTAATCAATCTGCAACTTTGCAATTTAATATTTTAAACACGGGATTACCTGATACCTTTTCGTTAGCAACAAATTTTAAGAATTTTGATTATTCTCAAGAAATTACTACAAATGAAGGATTCAATATTCAAACGCCCATTGTCATAACTATCATAGTAAAATTGATTTCGTTAGCGGTATTTGGTGGTGTAATATATTTAATATATTGGGGTGTTAAAAAACTGAAACAAAACCATGGATAAAGCTTTGCTAATAACAATTCTCATACTCATCTGTATTGCAGTTTTGTTTCTTCTTGCTAGCCAAAATCAAAAACAAGAAAAACAAAAAGCGATTTCAAGAATGTTAAACAACCTCGAAGCTTTAAAAGCGGGAGCATATTCGGATGATCTGGCAAGGCGACGAGATACAGTTATCAAATTAGATAATATTCTTTCCAAATCGTTACAGTACAGACTTTCGAATACTTCGCTGTGCGGAGATAATCTAAAATTAATCAAAAAGAGATTCAAGAAAAATGAATATGAGAGGCTCTGGGAAGTTCATAAGCTAAGAAATAAAATAGTCCATGATGATTTCGATATAACCGAAAATGAAGCACAAGAAGCTTACAAAATATATAATATGAGCATACATAGGATACTTAAATGAAAAAATTCTTTAATATTCTTATCTCCGTGTTAATTTTACTAACCTCTACCAAGTTAATATTCGCTCAAGAAACCACGGATGATTCATCTGGCGATTACACATTACAAACGGAGATAGATGAAACGACCAGTAAAGCAACTAATAAATACTTTGATCTTACACTCTCAGAGGGTGTCCAATCCCCCTTAAACAAAAATATGACATATACTCTTACAATAGTACCCCATCTTTCCTCTTCCAAAGTACAGATCATCTGGGATAGCTCCTCAACTATAGAAATAACCCCAAAACATGAAGAGTTTGTTAGCGTTACAGATGGGAATGAATATACATACAAAGCAGTCGTCAAACCATCAGCCAGCGGAACATACAAAATAAACGCTAGTGTAATAGCATGGCAGTACGACACAAATTACACAAATACTGTAAGCAATTCCTTAACGCTTAGTGAAGCTTTGGTCTCACAACCTGTAACTATAGAGTACATAATCCTCGTCGTTATTGTAATCTTGATAATATTTGCGATTGCGGGGCTTTCCATCTGGGGAGGTATCGAATATTCAAAGAGACTTCTGAAAAAGACTAAAAGTTGGCTCACGCCTCCTCGTTAATCCTTAAGAAAATACTCTACCCCTTTTTTAAGTTCTTTCGATATCCTTAAAAGATTTGATACAGGGGGATAAACTGTCCCCTTTTCATACATACTGATCGATTTATCTGATAAGCCGACTCTAAGCCCAAGTTGTTTTTGGGAATAACCGACTTCTTCTCTTGCTTCTTTAAGTTTTTTTGCAAAAATCTTAGGTGTCATTGTTATAATTTCCTTATAAACTCAGCTAATTTGTCCAACCAAGAAGCACTCGTTGATGGTTTTTGCTTTTCATTTCCTTGTGCATTTGCATAATAAACAGTTCCCTTTCCTTCTAAAAAGGATTGTGTCACAAATGGAATTCTCTTCTCTTCCCTTAATACCGCAATCTCCCTATTCTTCTGATCCAGCATAGACTTCATTTCGTTAATCTCCCCAACTTGATCCTCAAGATTTTGTCTTAATTTAAGAATAGTACTTTGTCCAAGCCTACTCTGAGTTTCCAAATCTCCATATTTACGACCTTTATCAACAATATCCTTATGTTCTTGTCCTTTCACAAGTTTCTTTAAAACATCATCTCTTTTTACCGTTGAATATTTATAATATGCTAGTTCTCGAGATGTAGGTTTTCTACCTAAAACCAAATCATAAACCGCTTCTATATCCTCATTCTGTGATTCTTTTTCATCCATTCCGAACAAAGATATCCCAGAGCTACCACCTTTAGTATAGCTATCCGTATTGTCTCCTTTGTCCCATAACGGGACGTCTGCATCTTGCATAGCAAGAATTATATTACAAAATGTGGATAAGTTACAGTATATGGAGCGGGAGACGGGGCTCGGACCCGCAACCCTCTGTTTGGAAAACAGACATTCTAACCAATTGAACTACTCCCGCAATAAGTAGTAATTAATAATACTAAGCTTCTGTCTTTTCTTCAACTACATCCTCAGCAACAGGAATTTCCTCAACTGGTGCATCGCCTTCTTCTGGTACAATAACCTCATCGGTCATAAATACATCTTTAATATTGCTAACCTTTAATGCTTTTCTTCCTATTCTACCTCTCAAGAAATACAATTTCGATCTTCTTACAGTGCCTCTCTTAACAATCTCTACTTTGTCTAAAACTGGAGAGTATAGAGGAATAACTTTCTCAACACCAATTCCGTACGAAATCTTTCTTACGGTAATAGTTGAATCAACACCTCTTCCCTTTATAGCTACTACAACGCCCTGGAACATCTGTATTCTTTCCTTGTTACCTTCTTTAATTTTAATGTACAACTTTACAGTGTCTCCAACCTTAACATCAGGCCTCTTTTGTAGCTGACCTTCCTCTATCTTTTTTAATATATTTGTATCCATTTTTCTTTAATAATATTTAAACCAGGTGCAATTATAGAATAAATTTCAAAAATATGCCAGAATATTAATACAACTGCCTATGAAACCAAAACAGAAAGTTCTACTAATAGTATTAGATGGCCTCGGAGCTGCACCTAAGAATAAAGGGAATGCTGTGGTTTTGGCCAATCCTCAGAATCTTTCAACACTTTGGAATATATATCCTCATACATATCTTCTGGCATCTGGGGAAGCTGTAGGACTACCTAAAAATGTGAGAGGTAATAGTGAAGTCGGTCATTTAAATTTAGGCGCTGGGAATGTCG
>CAYXLF010000027.1:0-10213 GCA_964465815.1 uncultured Candidatus Saccharibacteria bacterium | reverse complement strand
AATAATTAGAATATGTTTTTGAATTGAGAAGGGGACCGAAAGGTCCTCTTTTTTTGTTTGTAGAATTGAAAACATCATCTCTTTAAAGTAATATAGTTATTAATGCCAACACTGCCAATGTTAGAAAAAAACTCATACCTAAGCCTAGTAATCTCAGATAACAGTATCTGGGCACATCTAGGGTATACGGATCACAACGCCAATAGAGAATATATACTATCTGATTACACAGATCTAAATCCATTAAAGCAAAGACTGGATGATGAATTCTTCACGAAAAATTTCTGGTATGAATACTTTGACAATTTAGAAAAAGTCTTCAATTGGAACATAGTTGATAGGGAAGGCTTGAGCATATTTACATTTAGAAAGTTCAAAGAAGAAGGAGATGGGATATCAGGAATAAGGGTAATAATGGATGAAAATCAAAAATATTTTAATAAGATATTTTCTTCTCTTAGATCCTTCTCAAATGATGTGGCTTTGAGAGTTGCAGATGACATGTACATAAGAAATCTGGTAGAAGGTATGGCAGAAAAACTAGGGTATGACGATATGGTATACATTAATTTGGATCTTCAAGATTTTAGAATATATCGATCTTACAAAGATCCTAATACACAGAAAAGGGAGATAGAAAAAGCTAAAATATATTGGAACAACGAATATGGCGTTATAGACGCGATAAGAGATGGCAGATTTAGAGCATTTCTAGCCACAGATATGACGTCCAAAGATATGCTAAATCGTTGGAGTAACTTTGTATTAAATAGGATAACTTTTTCAGAAGATCCTAACTTGATGGATATTTTGAGGGCATATACAACTGCTCAGTTGCACTCAATATATCAAGATAACAGCGAAAAAATACAATCCCTAGGGACCTCTGGTACTACAGGGATAATCTTAACGGGATATATACCATTAATATTGGGAAAAGAAAAAACATTAATTTCCATAATAGATGGATTAGAAATCTCGGGAACTTGTGATATGCATTTTGATTTTGAAAGAAGAATTCTCTCATTTGGCAAAAGCTACATCTCAGGACCTTCTTCTACAGATTTAGTTCTAACACGAAAAGAGATTGCTTCTGTAGCAACTAAAATATTTATTCCAGATATGAAAATAGGTGGTGCTAAAAGCAAAGTCATATTTAATGGATATACAGACTCTTTGGAAGGAGAGAAACAAGACATATTTGCACTTTACCCAGAATTCACTTTTAAGAAATTACCATTGCATAGAGACAATTTGGTTGTAGAAGGTGAATTCAAAAATGGAGCATATGTACGAGGAATTGAGAGAAAGGAAGAGATTAGTTTCCTCTCTGTGCCTGAAAAAATGCGATATGATAACCTAGTTATAGATGGAAGACCCAAACCTATTATCTATGGCCCAGACGTGTACCAAAACAGACTTAAATTACAACAATGGTTTAGATGATATTAAAGCATAGATTACTAGAAAAATATGACGAGTATACTTTTAAAATCCCTGTGAGTAGTAGGGATAAAGTACTTATCAAAGCTGGAGAAAAGGTCGCAGAAGGAACGGAGATGTTCTTCCGAAAGGGAAATTATGTAAGACACTCTTTTTATCTTCCAGATCAGTTGAATTGTAGCATCTCAAATATCCCAGATTGTGTTACATGTATAGATGGAGAATTAATTAACGAAGGTGATGTGCTTGCTGAGAAAATTGCATCAGGAGGTCTCACGATAAAACGCTTAGTTTCGCCATCAAGCGGGATAGTAGATCTTGCAAGAATAAGGCATGGATATATCGATATTTTGGGGGAAGAGCAAGAGTCGTTGTTCAAAAGCACATTCGAAGCAGATATTGTGGATGTCAACCCATTAGATGGAATCACATTTAAAACTTCGGCATTAGCCTTAGATTTGGTAAGTATTTCAAATTCGCAGAACACAGTACTATCAGGAGAATTTAAAACAATAAATACGGGGAAGGATGTTAGATTGAAAGGGGACGATACTAGTTATCAGGATAAAATTGTGTTTGTTGGAAAACACCTACATCAGGGACTTTTGAAAGATCTTTTTGAAAAAGGTGCAAAGTTTGTACTTACATATTCTATGGATTATCAGGATTTTAGAAACCAGGGTCTACCTATTGGCATTATCGGAGGCTTTGGAGAAATCTATTCCGGTGAAGGACTTCTTAAAGTACTTGCTGATCTGGAAAGCTGTTATACAATAGTGGATTTCCAAGAAAGTCAGATTTTTTTCCTTAAAAATTTTAAAAAATTAGAGAAGAAAGATTCTGTCTTTGTAAAAAATCTGATAGGGAGTAAAATGATATCTCGTGCATCTGGAAGCTATGGCATGAATGGAGAAATTGTAGGTGTCGAAGGTGGTGGATATGCAACGGTCGAGTGGGAGAATGGTGGAAGAGGTATCGTCAGCTTGGGAAGCATGGAATTCGTAACATATTAAATTATCAGAATACCTTAATGGAACAGAAAAATACAAGGAATCTAGGATTTGTCATTTTGGCAGTATGTCTTTTTGCGATAGGTTTCGTTGCAGGAAGAATATTTCAATCTAACAAGGGATCTTTGGATGGTTCGATATCTGGGAGATCAGATGTAAGTTTTGATCTCTTCTGGGATGTCTGGAACCTAATGGAAAACAAGTATGTAGATTCCTCCAAGATTGATGAACAGAATATGTTGTACGGATCCATAAAAGGGATGGTTAATTCATTCGGAGATGCTGCGACTGTATTTTTAGATCCAGAGGAAACGCAAGCCTTTAACGAAGCGAGTGAAGGAAAATTATTTCAAGGTATTGGTGCAGAGTTAGGATATGACAATGACAGACAGATTGTTGTTGTATCGCCATTAGAAGGTTCACCTGCAAAAGCTGCTGGTATTCGACCAGGCGATACCATATTGGCAGTTGATGGAAAAGAGATTTCTTCTGATGAAACCGTATATGATGTAGTCGCAAAGATCAGAGGAGAGGCAGGAACAAAGGTCACCCTGACCATTTTACACAAAGGGGCTTCTGAAGCTGTGAATATAGAGGTAACTAGGAGTGAAATTACAGTCCCAAGCATGGCTTTGTCTTACAAGGGTACTAACGGTAGTATTGCAGTATTGAAAGTTAACAGATTTACAGATGCTACATACAATGAATGGACAGAGAATTGGGATGAGGCTGTAAATAGTATTGTGGAATCAGGAGCGAAGAAAATGGTGCTTGATTTAAGAGGTAACCCAGGTGGATTCTTTAATGCTGCCATATATGCGGCTGATGATTTCCTTGATGCCGAGAAAGTGATTGCAAAGGAACAAGACAGTGAAGGTAAGATCCAAGAATACACATCAACCAAGGGAGGAAAATTAGTGGATATAGAGCTGGTAGTGTTAGTTGATAGTGGAAGTGCTTCTGCTTCGGAAATATTGTCAGGTGCATTAAAACAGGCGGGTAGGGCAACCATTGTTGGAGAACAAACATATGGGAAAGGAACGGCACAAAGTGTAATAGATCTCTCAGATGGTTCGACTTTACATGTAACTATTCTAAAGTGGTTACTTCCTGATGGGGGATGGCTTAACAAAGATAATCCTATCACACCTGATGTGGAGATAAAGTACACAGAGGAAGATTTTGAGGCAGGGAATGATACTCAGATGAATAAGGCAATAGAGATTTTAAATAGTTAATTTATTATCTATTAATTATTATGGAGGAGATAGTTAAAAAACAAGAAACTAAATCGAAGAAAAATTTTCCGATCAAATTTCTGTTTATCTTTGGTACGATACTTGGAATAATTCTTGTATCTATGACAATGACATACATCACTGTGATGAATGTTGCTGCTATTAACCACTTGCTTGGTATTACTACTGAGACATCGGATACGTCCGAAACTTCAAAATTGGTAGTTTCTGAAGACGAAGCGAGCATAATTGAAATGGTAGAGAATGCGCAAAAGGGGGTCGTAAGTATCGCAATTTCTCAACTTTCACTTTCTAAAGATCAGGGGGTGGTGACCAGTGATAGCAATATAGGAACAGGATTTATCGTTGATGCCACAGGATGGATTATAACAAACCAGCACGTAGTATCCTCTACGACTGCTGATTATAAAGTGGTTACCAGTGATGGCAACCAATATGACGTGACAGAGATAGCTAGAGATGATGGTAATGATATTGCCATCTTAAAGATAGATGCAAAAGATTTGACTGTACTATCCTTAGGGAATTCTGATAATCTCGCGGTAGGACAGGATGTTGTAGCTATCGGTACACCACTGGGTGAATACTCAGGTAGTGTAACAAAAGGAATTATAAGTGGATTAGATAGAACAGTTACAGCAAGTAGCTCTTGGTATGGTGGCACATCCAAAACATATGAAGGTGTCGTCCAAACAGATGCAGCAGTAAATCCTGGTAACTCTGGGGGACCACTTCTGAATAGCCAAGGTGAAGTGATAGGTGTGAATTTCGCGACTACATCTGATGCTGATAACATATCTTTTGCATTGCCAATAAACGTGGTGAAGGAGAAAATTGAAGAATATAGGACTTATGGGAAATTCATAAAACCATATTTGGGAGTATCATATCAGATGATCTCTGAATTTGAAGCATATTACTATACCAATGTAGTAGCCGGTGCATTTATACAGAGTATCGATACCGATGGACCTGCCTATGCTGCAGGGTTAAGGAAAGGTGATATTATAACTCAATTCGGTGAAGATACTGCCAATACTTCACTTTCAACTCTGATTCAGAAACATGATGTAGGAGAAGAGGTAGAGGTTAAGTATTACAGAAGTGGAAGTGAGAAATCCGTGACAGTAACCTTAGCTGAAGCGGAATAATAAAAATCTAGACCTGTCATAAATATCAGTTATGCCAATCGGATTTAGCTGCCCAAATTGACTTGCTGTTGAGGGCTCGATTTCGAGAAGTAGGGTAGCATGCAGTCTTTTCGATTTTATCTGTTCAATTAGTTCAAAACAGTATTTGGTACCTGAGATCCCTCCGTCTAGAGCAGTTCTTGGCTCATAATTCTTTACACATTTATCGAGTTTTAAGTATTGCTTAGTTGGAATATAGGGGAGATTCGCAAGAATAAAATAATTCTTACTGAAGTCTAATTTTAAGCCATTTATAAGATTTGTCTTCTGGAATACAATATCCGTATGTGGAACTATCTTAGCTGCATTATCTTGTGCAATGTTAAGCGTTTCTTGAGATATGTCTGTTGCAAAGTACTCATATATCTTTCCTAACTCTTTTGCTGCGGAGATTATTAAGCAGCCACTTCCTGTGCCAACATCTATGATCCCATGATATGGAGTAGAGGTGTTTTTTAATTCATCCTTGAGGATATCAATCATCTGCTCACTTTCAATTCGTGGGATTAATGTATTTTGATTTACTCTGAAATTCTCTCCTCTAAATTCACATTCACCCTTTATATATTCCCACGGCTCACTGTGTGAAATTTTTGTGAGAATAGATTCCAATGGGGTAGAGGACTTTATTGAAAATTGATAAATCTCATTGGCGATTCGTGAGACATCATAGTAGCCATTAGCTTCTAATACTTCTTGTATATGGAATATCTCCTTTAACTCGTTATTCACTCTTCTCTTGCTCAGTTAATATTTCTAACTGAATACCTTTTCTAACATCATCTACCATCGTCTGAATCTCACCAGCCATTATATTCTCCATATTAAACCAAGATTTCTTTACTCTGTGATCTGTAATCCTTGTCTGAGGATAGTTGTATGTCCTAATCTTCTCTGCTCTCATATTTGATCCAATCTGGGAAGATCTCATATCAGATCTTTTGGCCATCGCTTCCTGTTTCTGTTTGTCGTACAATCGAGATCTGAGTAGGGCCATAGCTTTCTCTTTGTTTTGTGCTTGATGTTTAGTTTCCTGACAGCTTACCACAATCCCTGTTGGGAGATGGGTAATTCTTACTGCAGAGTCCGTCCTGTTTACACACTGTCCTCCTGCACCAGAAGCTCTCATAACCTCAACTTTGATATCTTCAGGATCAATTCTTACATCAATATCTTGTGCTTCAGGAAGGATAGCTACAGAGGCTGTAGAGGTATGAATTCTCCCAGAGGATTCGGTTACAGGAATCCTTTGTACTCTATGAACACCACTTTCGTATTTAAGATTCTTAAATACATTTTTACCTGCAATATGCGCAATTACCTCTTTGTATCCTCCATCTTCTGTAACATTACTGTCTACGATCTGTACTTCCCAACCCTTGTTCGCCGCGTAGTTTTTGTACATCCTGAATAGGTCTGCAGCAAAAAGAGAAGCTTCTTCTCCTCCCGCACCAGCCCTTATCTCCAATATTGCAGCTCTATCATCATCCTCATCTTGAAACTGCCTTTCCATCTTAATACCAAGAATCTCTTCCTCGGTATCCTGAATGATCTCTTCTTTTTGCTCAATCTCTTCATTGGCCATCTCTATGATCTCAGGGTCAGTTTCTGTCTTTAAGAGCTCTTTAGCATCTTCAATATCCTTCATTGATTTCTGAATAGAGGAGACGAGATTAGATAGCTGAGCATAATAGCTAAGATCTGTACTAAGTTTGGAGATATTGGCTCCTGTAGTGTGTGCAGTGGATATCTGAGATTCTAATTCTTCTACATGAGTCTGAGCATCATTTGTTTTGTATTTTTCTTTTAACAATGCAATATCCATATGGATAAATATATCATGTTAGATTAAGAATGAGAATTTGTTACCTAGAGACCTTTGCGTTCTCGAGAAGATCTTTAAGTGTGAGTGTACTTGTTGAGGTAGAGGATGTTTTAGAGAATTTCTCTTTTCTAGCTTGCATCTTTTCCTTCTTACTTCTGTAAGACATTCCTTTAGATTTAGCCATTTTTTCCTCAAATTTCTTTACGATATTGTCTGTATCAACGATCTTTTGCTCACCTGTGTAGAATGGGTGACATTTGGAACATATATCTACGTTCATGGAGTCTACAGATAGCGTAGAACCAGTAACAAACTTGTTACCACATGAACATACTATTTCTATATTGTGATATTCTGGATGAATATTCTTTTTCATTGCGAGTAGGATTATATCAGATGATTTTAGGCTTGTCTAGAAATATCTTCTTTTAAGTAACCTTCTGAGTATGTGTCGATCTGAATCAATTATGACGGGGTGTCTGTAATCTTTAAAAATGGTTACATTCTCTTCTCCAAGTGAAAGTCTCGTGTACAGATAGGTATACTTTTCAACCTCTTTGCCAGAGAAGATCAACTGCTGACAATGAGTAAGTGGCAAGGAAGGATCTATTTGGAAGTATGGCGAATTTGCAGCAAGTGCCTTTAAGAAATCTTGTGGCAAACCGTTTTGCCAATTGTGCCATCTTTCCAGTGGTGCGGTTGCTGTACAGAAAAGCATATCTTTTCCATTGTGTGGATACATGTCGTAATTTATCTCAATTTCCTCATCTTCTGATACGAATTCGCCCGTGTATCTTAGTCCATCACGTTCAAAATCACATAGACCTAAAACTTGTGGGAACAGCTTTATACTCGGGTCGTTTAGTAATTCCAACGCATCATGTCTTTCTAGAACTCTGATGACGGGATTTGATTGTGTTTCTGCGAAATCTTTTTGCATACACTATTATACATCAAAGGACCTATAACAATGAGATACTTCTTGCACTCCCAATATCTTTCCCATATACTTTTACCATGACATATCCTAAAGTGATACAAAATCGAATAAGTAGAGTAGAAGGACAGGTAAAAGGTGTAAAGAAAATGATGATGGATGGAGAAACAGAAACAAAAGTCATGACACAACTTCAAGCATGTATATCCTCAATGGAAAGTCTAAAAGTAGAAATGATAAAACAGGAAATGAAACAGTCTCTTGTGGAAGATGTAAAAAAGTCATTAGGGTTATCCTAATAGTTTCTTCTACTGCCTCAGAAGAAATCTGATATACTAAGTAATAACGTAAATTAAATACTAGAACATATATGAAAATCAAGAAAGTTGGTTGGACAAGTTTCCTCATTTCAAGCGCAAATATTTCAGCGATGACAGATCCTCTCTTACTGTCCGAATCTGGAGTAAGTTTTCCAAAAACAAACGCAGATATCATAACTATCACTAATTATGAAAAAGATATTAAAGAGAGCATTCTGAAAGATACAAAACTAGACGGGAAGGTAGTGCCAGAACATAGAGAGAAGATAATAGAAATTAGCTCTGCTGGAGAATTTGAGATTGGTGGATTAATGATTAGAAGGGATATAGATTCCGATGTATACATAATTGATGAAAATAATCTTCGAGTTGTATATCTTGGAGGTACTGGCAAGAATTTTGATTCAGCAACTATTAAGGATGTTGGGGATGTTGATGTCTTAATAATGCCAGTAGGGGATGGAGTAAATTTCATGGATTTTGACACTATGGAGAAAGTTATCTCCGATGTAGATCCTGCGGTATTGTTGCCATGTGCATATGCAGAAGATGGTCCGAAAGGCAATACATTGAAGAGTAAAGAGGAATTCATAAAGCATTTTGGATTTGCTAATGTAAGGGAAGAAGGATATTTGAATGTCACAAAAAAGAAGGTTGACGAAGAAGAACAACAAAGTGTAGAGGTAATATTTTTGTAAAAATATTTAAATGGCAGACAAAATTCCGCCACAAAACTTAGAAGCCGAGCAATCATTGATAGGATCGATGCTCATAGACAAAGATGCCGTGATTGCAGTCTCTGGCTGGCTTTTACCAGAGCATTTCTATGATGAGCGTAATGGAATTATCTATGCAGGTATTTTAGAACTTTTTAATGATGCACTTCCAATAGATCTTGTTACACTATCTGACCTATTAAAAAAGAGAAAACAGCTAGCCAAGATAGGGGGCAAGACATATCTTGCAGATCTTGTAGCAATGGTTCCAACCTCTGCCCATGCAGAAGAATATGGCGCAATCGTAAAGGAGAGCGCAACCCGAAGAGGATTGATTACTGCATCTAGAGATATTACAGAGTTGGCATTCAATGAATCGATGAAGATTGATACTGTAATGGATCAGTCCGAGAAAAAGATTTTTGATGTAGCACAATCAGGTACCAAGAGTAATTTCGTGCATATCAAAGATTTGCTAAAGGAAGCATATGAAAGAGCGGAAAGGGCGGATAATGATGAAGCATACTTAGGTATATCCACAGGGTTTAAAGATTTGGATGATCTTTTAGGAGGTTTCCAAAAATCAGATTTGGTTATCCTTGCTGCAAGACCATCTGTTGGTAAAACATCTTTGGCATTGGATATGATGAGGCATGCCGCAATGGTTGAAAAGAAAACCGTAGCATTCTTTTCTTTGGAAATGTCCAAAACTCAGATTATGGATAGGCTTATCGGTATGCAATCGGGTATTCCTTTCTGGGAAATTAGAACTGGAAGATTAAGTGACAAAAAGCTAATGAAACTGGCGGAAACAATGGGAGAATTTGGTGATACCAATATATTCATTGATGACCAAGCAGGGCAACATATTAATGCAATAAGGACAAAGGCTAGGAGATTAGCATTGGAGCATGGTTTAGATATGATCTTTGTGGACTACCTACAGCTTATGCATGGAAGCAATACCGAAAGTAGAACCCTTGAGGTTACAGAGATATCTCAGGGTTTGAAGAATATTGCAAAAGAACTTAATGTTCCTGTAATAGCGCTCTCCCAGCTTAATCGTGCAGTGGAGCAGAGACAAGGTAGAAGACCTCAGCTATCTGATCTTAGAGAATCTGGATCTATCGAGCAAGATGCGGATGTTGTAATGTTTATAGATAGAGAAGAAACATGGAATCCGGATACAGAAAATAAGGGAATAGGGGAGTTAGTTGTTGCAAAACATAGAAACGGTCCTACCGGAGTTATCAAACTTGCCTTTGTAAATGAAATCGCGAGCTTTAGAAATCTTTATAAAGGGGAAAAGTAACAAAAGTCTTCAATATATCAATAAATTCTTGTATAATACCATCACTAAGGTCGAGTGGTGGAACTGGCAGACACGCGGGACTCAAAATCCCGTGCTAGCAATAGCATGAGGGTTCAACTCCCTCCCCGACCATATTTACAATTTTAATTAGGCAAATATGGAAACTTTCTTGCTTAATCTGCTCAATGGTGTGGGACAAAT
>CAYXLF010000026.1:0-10248 GCA_964465815.1 uncultured Candidatus Saccharibacteria bacterium | reverse complement strand
TTTTTAAGGGCAACTTAACTTAAATCTGAGAATATTATATCAATTGTATCCTATATTGTAAATACTATGGGGCTACCCATCTGGCATACCTAAAAATCCTTGTGGGTGAGTTAAAGTACTTACAAGTATAGAGGATGAGATCTGCAGAGTAATCAGTTATCTGAGTGCCTTCTTCTTCGTGGTATATCTCATAGCTATATTTCCTTTGGTTCCATATAATATCAATAGTGTCACCTTCGTGTGTCTTGGGGAGGTTAAAGAAAGAGATTTCTTCTCTTGTTGCGTCGTCCCAATATATATATCCAAATCGATGTGCTGCAAGTATTATTGGTGAGATCCCATTTTCAGGCGTGCCATAGCCCGAGACTAACCATGTCCCTTGTTTTAAGGCTTGCGTGTAATCAGATGCTGTTGATATTGGAGAATCAACGCCTATCTTAGCTATCTGCACATATGGTGTCTCAGGAAGGGTTGTGTCTAAAGGAGGAAGAATTTTTACATCATCCCCTGCCTCTATATCGTCATCATTGGCAACTGGTTGAGATATCTTTTCTACTTCATTTGTAGTCTCTCCTGGATTAATGCGATAGATGATGTATGGCATTATAGGAGTAGCTACTAAGATCAAAGCCCCTATTATGAAAACAAATCCTGCAATCGTATATGGTTTTATTAATTGAGAAAGAAAGCTCTGCTTTTCCATCTGTTCATTATACATAATATTCAAACTATCAGTTAATATGTATATCAATATGGGTTATTCCGTTATCTTGAGGGCTATGTATAATTAGGTTATGAAGAAAGAGGATGAGAAAACAATTCGAAAAATTATTAAGGAAGAACTTAAGGAAGAACTTGCTGGTATATATACTGCATTTCTCAAAGTCTCTGAGAGATTTGATTTGATAGATGAAAGATTTGAAAAAATTGATGAAAGATTTGAAAAAATTGATGAAAGATTTAATAGGATCGATGAGAGATTTGATGGTATAGAGGGAAGGTTAAATGTGTTAGAACGAGATATGGCTCTTGTAAAGGAAAAGCTAATTGAAATTCAAAGAGATGTATACAGCCTGAAGGAAAATAGTATATTAGTATCGAACAAGCTTTTCAAACACGACGAAATACTAGCATATCTGCAAGGTAACCATTAATTTTTACTTCTCAAATATAGTTCTAATATCATCCCACTATCATGCATCTCTTTCGCATTGCTAATTCCGATATATCTGTAATGCCAACTCTCATAACTATACCCAGTTACAGCCTCATATCCAGAAGGATAACTAATAGCAAAACCATAGCTCCAAGCATTCTCGGCCAACCATGCTGCTGCCTTAGTATACCTAAAACTTCCCCCCAACCCATCTGCCACCTCACTACTACTAAAATCTATAGCTGTTCCTAATTGATGCTGGCTATGCCCTGCCCTTGCAGATATCTTGTCCGCCCCATCTACCCCATTTATTCCTACCCAATAGTTATATGTATTTATCTGTGTATTGTACGACCTATATCCAGATACCATACTCAGATCTATTGAATCTGCAGTCGCAGCATTGACCATGTTCTTTAGATCATCTATCAATATAGATCTTAAATAGTAGCTACCACCCCTTCTAATACCAGCCTCGCTAGCTAATACCAAATCCGATGGCGCATACGTTTGAGGTAACTTGTATTCCTTGTTAACCAATACCAGTAAATCATCTCCACTTCGAGTAGTTTGCAGTATTGTTTCTGGGTATCCCCACCACTTTATACTTCCAGAAGTAACCTTCGCCGGTTTAATCTCAGAATTAAGAGTGTATTCAACAATCTCTTGGGCAACAGGCAACCCCTGATCCCCACTCTCTGATATTGTAATCGTTGGTGCAGATTCGGGTGAAAGCCTAAATGATGCGGAAAGAAAGGTTATTACTGTTAGCAGTGCAGTTTTCATTCCCCATTATATCCTAAAAATATTACAAGGTGTGTATATCATATTTTCGGTCATGAAATATATTCTCGAAAGAATATACTTAAGATATGTAAATTGTTAGGAGTATCAAAAATGATGGATATCAAAAAAATGGCTCTTAACATGGAGCTGATGAACAGAAAATTAGAATATCTGATTAAACAGATTGAGAAAGGAAAGATCAGATATCCTTCTAATCTCACATACGATCAGTTAAACGAACAGATATCAATAGCTGTTGAAAATGATCAGGTTAAGAAATTTAAGATTGTAAGAATTTTGTAAACTTTTTAGTTTAAAATATATTTATGCTTACAAAAGAAGATTTAAAGAAAATTGAAGAACTACTAAAACCAAGATTTGATACCATTGACCAAAGACTTGATGGTATTGATCAAAGGCTCGATGGTATTGATCAGAGACTCGATGGTATTGATCAAAGACTTGATGGATACGATAGCAAACTCGACCATATATTTAACTGTATGAAAGATATTGATCAAAGATTGGAGGAAACTAATAAGAGGATCGATAACCTTGTAGAGGTAGTTGCGGGACATACGGATGTATTAAAGAGTATCGATTTAAGAACTAATACAATTGAAAGGCATATGGAGAGTAATCTAAAGTACGTGCAAAATCTCGATTCTGATATAGGGATCCTCTACAAGAAAGTTAATTTGCTCGAGAATCCAAAGAAAAAGCTCAATATGCTCCGTGACGCAGAGGATTATAGATATAAATATGTTAAGCCGAAGTCTTAAAGTAACGCTACTGTTACCACCCTATCATCACTTTCTAGATTCATTACCTTCACACCAGAAGTCTGCCTTCCAAGTGTTGGTACTGCCTTAAGCTCAGATCTGATGACTTTTGATTTCTCTGATATAACAACTATCTCCTCTTGATCAACCTCTATGATCCTTGCAGTTGATACTCTCCCGGTTTTAGGAGTTACTCTGAACGTGAAGACACCTGTTCCAGCTCTCTTTTGTAAAGGATAATCCTTAAGTAAGGACATCTTCCCGTAACCGTGCTCGGATAGAGTTAATATTTTCATCTCGTCATTTTTAACTATGCCTACTCCAGATACACAATCTGTTTGAGATTTGAATTTTATTGCAGTAACACCCATCGTATTTCTACCCATCGGTCTTACATCTGATTCTTTAAATCTTACGGATTTTCCTTCAGCGGTAACAATCAAAACTTCGTCTTCACCTGTTGTCGGTTTCACCCATGAGAGTTGATCTCCTGCAGCAAGTTTGATCGCAGTCAATCCATTAGATCTTATCTTCGCAAACTCTGCTAACTCTGTTTTTTTGATAGTACCCTTGTCTGTAATCATCAAGAAATATTGATACTTAATCTTCTCGCCTTCGGAATTTTGAACAGAGATCCCACCTTTAGGGTCTCTTGTTAATACAGATGTTACAATCTCATCTGGTTCTAACTGAATAAGATTAACCAATGGAAGACCTTTTGCAGTTCTTCCATATTCTGGAATCTCAAATATCCTCAAATTAAACACTCTTCCCTTGTTTGAGAAAAGAAGAAGTTCATCATGTGTATTACACAAGAAAGCATGCTCTATGAAATCACCTTCTTTGGTATCACCACCGTTTACGCCTTTTCCACCTCTCTTTTGTGCCTTGTATGTATCAGGTGGTAATCGTTTAACATACCCAGTATGTGTAATAGTAACGAGTGTGTCTTCTGAAGCAATCATATCCTCTTCCGATATCTCATCAATCTTCCCTTTGACTACCTTAGTTCTTCTCTCATCCCCATGTTTGGTCTTAATCTCTTCCAAATCATTATTAATTATCTCCAATATCTTTGACTGATCTCCGAGTATCTCATTGTATGTCTTAATATTCTCTTGCAATTCTTTGTATTCATTCTCTAACTTCATTCGCTCCAATGCTGCTAATCTTCTCAATTGCATATCCAAGATAGCTTGTGCTTGTACCTCTGTGAACTTAAATTTGTCCATAAGGTTGGTTTTTGCAGTTTCTTGAGTCTTGGAACCACGAATTGTTGCAATGACCTCATCCAAAAGATCCAATGCCTTTAGTAAGCCTTCCAATATATGTGCTCTGAATCGTGCATCTGCCAAATCAAATTCATATCTTCTGATAGTGACGGTTAATCTGAATGAGAGGAATAACTCTAATATTCTCTTGATTGGTAATGTCTTTGGCTGTTGATCTACCAATGCAATCATATTGGCATTGAAGACCTTTTGCATCTCAGTATATTTGTAAAGCTTGTTTAAGACAGCCTTTGGCTGGGCATCTTTCTTCAATACGATAACAACTCTCAAGCCTTCTCTGTTTGATTCATCTCTGATATCTGCGATACCTTCCAATTTCTTCTCCTTAACAAGATCTGCGATCTTTTCAATCATATGAGCTTTATTTACCTGGAATGGTATTTCTGTTATGACAATGTTGTATCTTCCCTGTTTGCCTTCGACAATAGCTGCTTTGGCTCTTTGTAATATTCTTCCTCTTCCAGTTGCGTATGCATTTAGTATCTCTTTCTGGTCATATATGATTCCTCCTGTTGGGAAATCTGGTCCTGGAATGATCTCAATTAAATCAGAAGGTGTAATATCAGATTTGAATTCTGGGTACAAGACATTATTTTCTACTGCAATTTTTTCTCTCAATTCCTTTATGGCATTGTGATAGTCAAGATCATTGGTATCTACATAATTTTCTAGATAATCTTCAGGTTTTGAGCTCAATGTCTGTGGAATTAGTTCTTTAGCTTCTTTTGCTTTCCTTAAATCATTGTAAACAGCATTGCCTTCCCACTTGTTGCCAAGCTTAATCATCTCTTGGAGTGCAGTTATGAGCTCTTTGAGGTTATGAGGAGGTATTTTTGTTGCCATACCTACGGCGATACCATCACCTCCATTAGCTAGTACATTTGGGAATGCGGCTGGTAATACAGTTGGCTCTAATCTAGTGCCATCATAGTTTGGTACAAATGTTACAGTCCCTTTGTTTAGATCTCTAAGCAATTCCATTGTCATCTTACCCATTCTTGCCTCTGTGTATCTCATTGCGGCTGCACCATCACCATCTATGGATCCGAAGTTCCCTTGTCCATCTACTAATTGATACCTTGTCGAGAAGTCTTGTGCCAATTTAACAAGTGTTGGATATATGACAACCTCTCCGTGTGGATGGTAGTTACCTGAGGTATCACCTGCGATCTTTGCACATTTTCTGTAATGAGCACTTGGTGTTAAGGCCAAGTCATTCATTGCGACTAAGATTCTTCTTTGTGAAGGTTTTAATCCATCTTTTACTTCGGGTAAAGCACGAGAGACTATAACGGACATAGAGTAGTCTATGTAGTTAGATTTCATCTCATCAACAATGGATCGTTCTGCTATCTCTCCTGGCTTAAAGGAGAGATTGAAATCTATATCTCCCCCATCTTCTTGTACAGTTTCTGGTTGTGTAGTTTCTTCTATTTTGGTTTTTAATTCTTCGTCTGGCATGGTTTCTAAATAGCGTTTTTTAACTTTGTTTTTGTATTCATTATGGCGATATCAGGGTCTATTACGAGTTTTTGTAATTTAGAATATGTCTCTGGCATGACCGGTTGTGCAAAAAGCTTCTTCTCATCTCTACTTACATCCACAGACATCTTTGAATGATTATCAGGTGTTAATATCATTATTCTAATCATATCTTTTTCCGAATTCTCCTCTGCGAACAATCCATCAGTCTCTTCTCTGTTTGAACCTATCTCTTCTTTTGGAACATCGTTTGGTTCATCAGATAAAGTTAGTAAAATTTGTGGAGTATTAATGGTTAATTCTTCAAAAAGCTTTCTGTTTAAAAGCTCGTTGTATTCTTGAGTAGCTTCTGTTTCGAGCTCTTTTACTTCTGTGATCTCATTAAAAATAGACATGGTCTACAATATATAATATTTTAAATATCTAAATTGGCCTTAGTAGCATAGGTCTGTATAAATCTTCTCCTAGGAGGAACCTCATTTCCCATCAGCATCTCAAAAGTCTTTTCCGCATCCTCTGCATCCTCAATACGGACCCTCTTCAATACTCTTCTCTGAGGATCCATGGTAGTTTCCCATAATTGATCTGGATTCATTTCACCCAAACCTTTAAATCTATTTGCCACTGGAACTTTACCTTCCTTCTTTGCTTCCTTCACAAAATCGTCTTTCTCATTATCACTTAAGAAGTAATATTTCTTTTTTCCAATCTCTACCTTATGTAGAGGAGGTTGAGCTACGTAGACATATCCACCCTCTATCAAAGGTCTAAAGAATCTAAATAGCAATGTTAATACCAAGTCTGTAATATGCAAACCATCAACATCTGCATCGCTCATGATGATGATCTTGTGATATCTCAATTTCTTTACATCCAAAGTATCACCAATACCTACACCCAAAGCTGTTGTTACATTATTAAACTCTTCATTCGTTAAGACCCTGTCGACTCTGTATTTGTGAGTATTCATAATCTTACCTCTTAAAGGAAGAATAGCCTGAATATGCCTATCTCTACCCTGTTTCGCAGACCCACCTGCAGAATCTCCCTCTACGATGAACAATTCACTTTCTGAAGGATCTTTGCTACTACAGTCTGCTAATTTGCCTGGTAAAGTTGTTGTTTCTAATGCACTCTTTCTAATGACAGCATCTCTTGCAGCCTTTGCTGCAGCCTTAGCTTTGTTAGAAAGTACAGCTTTCCCAATGATGGATTTGGCTTCTTGTGGGTGTTCCTCCAAATATGTTAATAGCTCATCTCTTACAACTCTTCCGACAATACTTTTAACTTCTGGATTGTTTAATTTAATCTTTGTCTGACCTTCAAATTGAGGATCTGGAACCTTAACAGAAATAACTGCAGTCAAGCCCTCTCTTACATCATCTCCACTTAATCCACTATTAAGACCTTTTAGAAGGTCTGATTTCTGAGCGTATGAATTAAGAGCACTTGTTAACGCCGTTCTAAAGCCAACTAAATGAGTTCCACCTTCAGGATTGGTAATATTGTTGGTGTAGCAACGCACATCCTCTTCTAAACTATCTGTATATTGCATTGCAACCTCAACAACTACACCTTCGTCCGTTTTGTTCATGTAGAAAGGTTCGCCTCCTATTGGCTTCTCGTCCACAACTAAAAACTGTACATATGATTTAATACCATCTTCGAAATATACATCGTAACTCTTTGGCTTTTCTCCCCGTGCATCAATTATGGAAATTCTTAATCCTGCTGTTAAATATGCATGCTGTCGACAGCTCTTAACTATTGTATGGAAATCAAAATCTACAGTATCGAAAATCTCATTGTCTGGTTTAAATGTATGCTCTGTACCAGTTTCATCAGATTCACCAATCTGTTTAACGGAGTCAACTGGAATACCTCTTTCATATCTTTGTTGGAATATACCGCCATCTCGTCTAACGGTAGTGACCATCCATTCAGAAAGTGCATTGGTACACTTCATACCAACACCATGTAAACCACCGGAGACCTTGTAAGCACCAGAGTCGAATTTACCTCCAGCATGGAGATTTGTCATAACGGTTTCAAGAGTAGAGACCTTAGTCTCAGGATGGATTGCTACTGGAATACCACGCGCATTATCCTTTACAGTTAGAGATCCATCTTTGTTGAATGTAACCCAAATGTGTGAACAGTATCCTGCGATAGCTTCATCGACGGAGTTATCTAAAATCTCAGTGAAGATATGATGCAAACCAAATTTGTCAGTAGAACCGATGTACATTGCAGGCCTTTTTCTTACGGCCTCTAACCCTTTTAATACTTGAATATTTGATGCTCCGTACTCTTCTTTCTTGACCATTAATTTGATCTTTGCAATTTAAATTTACTGGTTCAAAATACCCTATATTTTACCCTTTATGGGTGAAAATGTGAAGCATTTAGAGATATAACTAATGCCTCTAATACAAGCTTTTTATTACAATTACTATTTATTTTCTCTCTTGTATCTTGTATCTCTTTTAAACGCTCTGATATTACTCTAGAGCTATTAATATTATCATTTTTAATTTCCTTTTCAAGCTTTACTTTCATATATGCCTCTAATGATGCCAAAAGGTCTAAACAAGGTTGTTTCTCTTTGGATATGGTTTCAATGAGATTGAATTGCTCAACCAGGCCCATGTTGAATATCTCAGGCTTTTCTATCAAATTGTTCTGTTGTATCTCTTGTTGTACATATACCGGTTTCGATCGGGAATATATGGTTGGCAGCACGTTTTTTTCATTATCTACGCAAAGAATGTATATGGTATCATCGTTGCTTTCTTCTAAAGTCTTGAGTAAAGAATTCTGTGCCTGTGTGGTTAGTTTTTCGGCTTGATATATGATTGCAATCTGTTTTCCTCCTCCAAATGGCTTGTAAATCATCTCTTTTACAAAGTCTTTTACATCCTCAATGCCGATGCTGTTCTCTTCTCTCCTATCAAGGATGTGTATATCTGGGGTATTCTGTATTTCTAACATATTCTCTCCAGTTATTCCTGCAAGCAGCGATTTGAGATGTGATTCTTGTGTATCTTTATTCTTACTGATTAAGAGGTAAGTCATAGCCTATTCTACCACACGAAATATATTAAATGATTTTGACTCTGCAACGGTAGGAAGATATAATATGGATGAAATTGGCATTAGCCACGACTCTCCTCTGTAAAGGGGAGAGACAAATTCTTCTCTATCATCTTGATTGTGCGTTCACGAATTTTATTGAAATCAGCTTCTTCGAGCTCACCGATTTTATTCAATATTCTTTTGCTGCTATATGATCTTAATTGAGATATCATAGCCGAATTCTTTTTGTTTTGATTAACAAATTCTATGTAGTATATATTTGCTTTTGTCTTAGTACTAAGAGGGATACCGAGAAATAATTGATTATTGAACTTCCTAAGTATCAATACTGGCCTTGCAAAATTCCTCCCCTTTCCGTCTTCCTCATATCCAATGTTTACTCCGATGGATAACCACCATACTTCTTTTTCTTTGAAAAACGGAGGGCGTGATGTTCTCCTATCTAAATCTTTTTTTCTAATATTCCAATTGCCGAAATCTTTAACATACATAGGAAAAGTGTACAGTGTAGTTATGAACTCTGTCTTAATTCCCAAAGACTTTATCTTTATTGACTCCCTTCCTCTATTATCATAAACTGGTAAAAGAATTACATAATCGAATATAACTGCCCAAATGGTAACTGGAAGTTCACTCCTAAAATATTTCCAAAGTAAGGGAATCATAAGCGAAGATAATGCTAGAAAAGTCCTGGTAGAGCGTAGCCGTAGCCAAAAAAGTGAAGAAATAATAATCAGAGAGATGACCTTGGCTAATGAAGAACAGATCGCCCAGGCGAAAGCAGAAATATTCGGGATACCATACATTGATCTAAAAACTATTACTATACAAGAAAGTATAGTGGCAGAAGTTAGCGTTGATGCTTTGCAGAAATACCGTGCGGTTCCGTTTGAAAGAGGACAAGATTTTGTAAAAATGGCAATGCAAGATCCTTTCGATATTCAAGCTACGCAGGCATTGCAGAGGAAGTACCCCGTAGGAACAAAAATACAGGTATATATTACAACTCCTGATAGTATTGGCTATGTTCTAGATCGAAGAGTTGGAGAAACAATGAGTACTGAAGTAACAGAGGCATTAGAAGATGTGGAGATGCCTGTTACTGAAATAAATGAAGATCCCAATATCTTGGCTAGTGGTGATCTGACTACTGCTCCTATCGCAAGAATTGTAAATGCAATTCTTCAGTACGCCGCAATATCCAAAGCTTCAGATATCCATATTGAGCCCATGGAAAAGAAAACCCGTGTAAGATTTAGAATCAACGGCGTTATGACTGAACGTCTTACTTTACCTTCTACTCTCAACCCTGCTGTTGTATCGAGAGTTAAAATTCTTTCTAATTTGAAAATAGATGAAAAGCGAATCCCTCAAGATGGTAGATTCCCAATTAAAGTTAATGGAGCAAAGATAGATTTACGTGTGTCTACCATGCCTACAATATATGGAGAGAAGGTAGTTATGCGTCTTTTAGAATCAGATACTGCAGGAATCACTCTTGAAGCTACGGGCTTGAGAGGTCATGCATATAAATTATTCTTGGATGGACTCTCTGTAACTAACGGTATCGTATTGGTCACAGGACCTACCGGAAGTGGAAAAACTCGTACATTGGCATGCTCATTAATGAAAGTTAATGATTCAAAGGTGAATA
>CAYXLF010000025.1:0-10571 GCA_964465815.1 uncultured Candidatus Saccharibacteria bacterium | reverse complement strand
TTTGTACCCAATCTGTAGATGTCTCTTTTTTCATTCGTTTAAGACCAATCGCTATTCCAGTTACGAATTTGACTGTTCTAAGAGACCAATATGCGACCAATAGGGCTATATATATTGCGAAACCTTGATTCCATCTAAATATGGCAAAGATAAATGGTGCTAACAAGAATAACCACATAAAGAAGCCAGGAATAAACTCATATAGCCTTTTAAGAAAATGTGAAGTGCCCTTAGGGAACCCGCCTTCTTTGTCCTTAGGTTTATATGGATTCTCATATTTCACAACCCCTCCAAGCGTACCATATAACCTGCTACTAACCTCATTTACCTTGTAACCAAAATCTCTTAGGAATGGGAAACTTACTAAGGAGATCGATATAATACCTAGAACTCCGGCTAAGAAGGCTTTAAATCCTGCAAGAAACGATCCATCTCTTTCATTTCTACCTGTAACTACTAGTCCTATTTTCTTTTTAATAATTTTATATTTAAAACCCTTTGCTACTATTTTTTGTATTAGGAGAGTATCTTCCATATATTTAAATTCAGCAACAAATCCACCCACACTCTCAAAGGCTTCTCTTCTAACAATAACAAACCCCGCGTAATCCCATTTAAGGCCTTTAATAGGATTCATGGCACTCAAATTCTTTGCAACATTTATGAATTTGGTTGCTAGATCTTTGTTAAAGGATCGCTCTCCAGTATATTCAAACTGTGATGTAGCACAATCCAACCCCCTTGCATTAAATTCATCAACTATCTCTTTCAAGTCATTTTCTTCTAGGAACTGAACATCTGCATCCATGAATATGACAATATCTTTCTGCGCAGCATTGAAACCATTATTTCTACCGATAGCAGGGATACCTCCATCTATCACTTTTGCACCATATTCACTTGCTATTTTTCTGGTATCATCTTTGGAGTCGGCATCTGATACTATGACTTCATATGGTTGATATGTCTGTTTTTTGATGCTTTCCAGTATTACAGGGATATTAGTTTCTTCATTTTTTACAGGTATAACTATGGATACAGGTAATACTTTGTTTTTCATTTAATCAATTTTTTTAAATATATTAAAAATCCATTTCTCTATCTTTTTCTGATATGTTTTGTAGATTAAAAATAGGGCTATGAATATTATAACAGCGATTCCCAGTACCTTAAATATGTCATATATCTGTGCAAATGCCCCTATTCCTTTCCCTACCATATACCCTAGAAATGATAGTAGTGCTGCTCTACTTCCAGCCACTATTGATGCATATTTCAAAAATCCCTTAATATTTAGTGCTTTAACTTTGCCCATATACAAAAGGCCTGGAATAGCTAATGGGCCAGCGAATTTAACTAGCATTAATGTAGAACCTGGATGCGATTTGTATGAATTATCTAATGTTTTAAGAAAATCACTTCGACCACTATCCAGATGTTTTTTTACAAATTTAGAATTGGATAGCTTTCTACCAAGAAGGAAATAGAACAGATCAACACATAATTCAATGATTATTGCAGCTATACATATTATCCATATATTTAGTATTCCATTGGCAGCTAATGTGGACGCTATGAAGTTAGTAGATGAGCCATCTATAAAGAAACACAAGAATACAACAGGGTATCGGGCTGTAGATATTAATTGGGTTATGTATGTAAGTATATTCATAACGGTATTGTTGTAGATGATACATTATACCTATGAAAAAGAAAAACGACACCCGTCTAGTTGCCCAAACGGGTGCGTTGTTCTTTTAAAAAATTGCTATATCATGCCTTAGTACACGAAGAGATCGTGATCGGTAAGGGCGCATCGAGAAAATTTCTCAATGATACATTCGGAACTGACAAAGATCCCATCGCCACAAATGCCTCATGGCATTGTGAAGAGAGAGAGAAATGATCTCCTGTTCCCTTACAGAGGGTATTGATTACTCCGAGATCACGCATCGTTTTCAGAATGGTGTGTCGTACAAAATACACTCGTTCGACTAAAATCTCCAAACCTTCTTGCGAAGTTACAATTTCGCGCTCGATATCGATTGCACGAACAGCCTTGGAGACTCGAAGGGCCTGGAAGAGAGTCTTGTTAACCAGTTGTAAGGTGAACGTGTTTTCCGGTAATGGTTTTGCTGGTTTTTCAGCAAAAGGCAAGCACCAAATGGCTCCTTCTATGTAAGGCCAGGACAAGGGATTTCGCCCCTTGGGGAGATCTTTTGAGATCTCCGTTATCTGATCTGCAACAAGTTCTTCATATGTTTTAGACATTCTCTTCTCCTCGTTTTAGTATGACTATCCTAATGGGTAGCATCACAAACATAAAAGTTATGTTCAGGATACTACCCACTATATTCACAATTTTTTTAAAGAACATATAACAAAGTAAGTGTAGATAAGCCTACAAGATAACCTTGAATAGCAGGATTATACTAAAATCCAAGAGATATTTCTACGCTATGGGTCGGCTGTACGTCTAACAGCCTAAACTTCCGTTTTTACCTTCTTAGCTACCTTCTTTGCAGTCTCCTTAATATCCTCTACTATCTCATCTACCTCTTTCTTAATTGCTTTCTTAGTAGCTTTAACCTCTTTAATAGGTTCAAGGATATCAATAATCCTGTCTAATTTCTTGTTTAATGCTTCAATATCTGCTTTTAAATCTCCACAATCACAGTTACACCCTCCACTACTCTTCTTACCATTCTTCTCTTCAAAACATCTACTACATAGTACAGGTTTGCTACTTTGTGGTTTGAATGGTACTTCACAGTCTGCTCCACATTGGTCACATACTACTGAGAACATCTGTCTTTCTTCTCTAAATCCTCCTCTATCAAATGATCTTCTTCCTCTGTCTCCGAAGTCTCTTCTTCTGTTATCATTTCCACCTTTTTCTTCAAAACATTCGCTACAGTATATTGGTTTGTCTCCTGATGGTCTGAATGGTACTTTACAGCTTTTACCACATTGATCACATATTGCATCAAACATTTCTGTTCTATCTCCTCTTCCTCCACCAAAACTTCTTCTGCCTCCTCCGCCGAAGTTTCTACCACCTCCTCTATTATTTCCACCTGATCTATTGAAATCTCTCATTGTATATATCTTTCTTTTTAATTTTATTATGACAGTAGTGAGTATATGCTAATACGGAGGGAATAACAATGAAGATTAATATGGGGTATGATGATTCCAATTAGACTACAATATGATCTTCTTTCGTCCAGCCTGGAATTGAATGTATTTGTACCCAACATTCATCTCCCTTTGCCCAATGTATATTATTTGGTTCTATTGTATATTTATCAGCTTCCTTTTAGACTGAAGACCTTTGAAAGACTTAGTTATGGAAAGAAGTAAGGACATGGATGAATGGATGACAACAGAAAGAAACGTTGTCCACTAAGATATATATCCCTTTATCTTCTCCGACACTCCATCTAGATTCTCCCATGACAATACTTTCAACCCCTCTTCTATACCCATCCATAATATCTCCATACCAGAATCTGATTCTGCATTGGTTAATACCCTATCTACTTTCTTTCCACTCTTAAGTATAGCAAGGAAATAGTGGTCTGTTTTATGTATCTCCTTATTCCAAGATACAAGATAGTCATTTGTAGCTACTGGTTCTATTATCTCAATATCACAGTATCCTGATTCTTCTGCTACTTCTCTTCTTGCAGCTTCTTCTAATGTTTCCTTCCCTTCTACATGTCCCTTAGGTAATACATATTTTTCCTCACCTTGTAATTTGGTTCTATGGATAACTAGGAGTTCATATCTATCGTTATTCTTTCTTAAGAGATAACAGCCTGCGGATATATGTTCTTGCATAGATTTTTAAATAATTTTATTTATACATCTCAAACAATTCCTCAAAAGGAACTTGTATCTCATAAACAGGATATGGAAAAGCATCAATAGCTTCATCTAATGTAGTAGTTTTCTCTAAATTCTCTTTAAACCTATCTAAAACCTCAACATTACCAGTTAAATCCCATTTAACAAACTGTCCCCACAAACCTAAAAAGTTTTTTCCTTTCTTCACCCTATTCTCTTCCCAAACATACTTACTAGGAAAGAAACTCTGGTAATTAGGAATATTCTGTAACCATGTAGAACTCTTTAAATATTTAGCACCCTCAAACAAATCCATATGATCGTGTATATATCTAACCATACTCTTGAACTCTTCCCTTCTCTCTGGAAGATACTTTGTAGAAAGATCTCCATGTTTCTCTTCATATTCACCCTTAAGAAGATCTCTTCTCTCAGGTGTAAAGTGTAATCTAATCTGTTCCCTTTCCCTATTGTAGTCACCATAGTCAATCTTGAAACACCCAAACCTATTCGCTTCTTCTTTCTCTTCATTACTAATCACCACCTTACTATATTCTTGTTCTAAAAATAGTTCATACGTTATCTTTGATATACCCTCAGTTGTATCTTCATCCTTAATCTTCCCCATATATGTTGTCCAAAGTGGTGTATATTTTCCTTCTTCCTCATCTTTTCCATATTCTTTGTTAGTAAGAGAATTATACAGATCAGTATATTCAAGCATACTTTCTTCTAATGTTTCTCCTGTAATTTCAGATATTTTTTTAGCAAAGGATACTTGTGCATCAAAATATTCATAGGGTTGGGATATTACTTCAATTTCTTTACTTTCAATTTCAACAGGTTCAGACATTGTAAATGTGTATTAGATTATATGTATAATATAGCATGGATAATGTAGATATTAGAAAAGGAAGAAAAGAAGATATTAATGATATTAGGAATGTTATATATGAGTCTGTAATGGCTACCCATACAGAATTGTATCCTCCTAAGGATATTCAAGAGACGTTAGATAACTATACTGAGGAGAAGGTTAATCATTATATTGAGGATTATGATTATTTTGTAGCAGAGTGTGATTCTAAGGTTGTTGGTTGTGTTTTGGTTAAGGAGAATAAGATGAGGTCTTTGTATGTACTTCCCTCTTTTATGCGCAAGGGAATTGGTAAGAAGTTAGTTAAGGAAGCAGAGGTTTGTGTTAAGAGTAATGGTTATGATGATATTTTTCTTTGGTCTAGTTTAGTATCTCATAATTTTTATATTCGTATGGGATATGAGGATGTTAGAGAGATTGAGAACAAGGAGGGTTTAATATTACATATTGAGATGAGGAAGAAACTATTCTAAAGTGTACACCCATCCTGCTTCCCACTTCCCTATTTTTCTCCAATCATTTTTAAATGCTTCTTCCCATGTCATATTCCTTAGTAATACATCTAATACTAATTGTGGTGCTTTATGTGCAACTATAGCTATATATTTACCATCGTATTTACTTTTAATATCGTTTAAGAATAACCCCATTCTTTCCTTTACATCTTCATATGATTCTCCATTAGGGAATCTTGTATATATCATTTGTTCTTGTAATGGTTCTACCATATCCGATGGTTTACCATTGTAATCACCATAGTTACATTCTCTTAATCTTTTATCTATAACTATTGGATATTTATCTTTAAATGATAGGTTTGTGGAATGTATGGCTCTTAATAGATCACTACAGAATACTGTATCAAAGGGTGTGGTATTTAAGGTGGGTAGTTCTATGGATTGTTGTATACCTTTTTTAGATATATCTACATCTTTCCAACCACTGGATATGTGTTGTTCATTATCTGTAGTTGTACCATGTACAAAGTAGGTTATGGTTAACATGGGTTATTGTAGAATAAAATTATCAATCGTTAGTTTTCATTAAGTAGTAATTTACTAACTCAATTACAATTTCATAATATTCATAAAAATCATCTTGTATCAGAAATGGTGCCCAATATGTCCCTCCACGAGGATTAGGATGTACTATCTTAATTCTTTTTTCATATGCCTCTTTTATAAACTCAAAAGTATCCTTTCCCCTATGAAATTGTTGTGCGAATATTTCTTCCAAAAGTAATAAATTTATTTTATCTGAAGTTCCACCGTTAGCTTCCTGAATTAATAATAATGCTCCTTCAACTGCAAAGAAGATATTGGATATTGCATCTTCTCCAAAAATACCATTCTCCCATAACATCCGGCTCTTTGTTAATAAATACAGAGTTCTCAGTAGTAATTGATTGTCAGAATCTACAATTGATAGAAAGGCCTTTAGATTCCTCATTTCTTTTATATAATTTCCATAGGTATATTTAGTTGCATTAGGCATGATATCTAATACTCCAAGCAATTCTACAAAAAAAGGAATTCTAGATTCTTCACTTAGGCTAAGATACAAACTGCTAGTGATATCTATTGAGGTACTTAAATCAAAAGAGAAATGTAACCTTGTATTAGGACTAGTTAAAATTATTCCCGCTGCCATTAGCAATTCATTTTTATTTAAAAAACAAACCTCGGAAGAATTATTTCTTTCTTCATCATTTTCCTGAGTTATAAGTAATGGAATTCCAGAATATTGAGTGTAGATTGCCATATCACTATGAAAAGGGATATTCGGGTATCTTCCATGGGCACCCAGAACTCTGGCACTATAATGAATTTTGTCAGGCGAATAAGACTTGTGTAATGTATCAAGCCCTATTCTTCTCTGTATTAAAATTTTTCTTTTATCATAGCTAATGGAGTTCCAAATATTAATTGAAACAAGAAATAAAACCTCTGGTGTATAAAAATATTCACTAAGAGCCTCTTGAGGAAAGGGCTTTTCTAATATATCAAGAGCGTTCTGAAGCAACTTTTTTACATCCTTAATTTCTCCCTTTTTTCTTTCATCAAATATTTCTTCTGATTCGAAATATTCAAATGCTTTTTGTTCAGAAAATATGTCCATAATATGCTTAGTTAATATATTTTCAGTAACTTTACACTTTCTTTGTATAAAATTTATCCAGTTCTTCTAAAATAGCAGAACTGTAATATTTCTTCGATGATCCAGAATTTGTAAGATTGAAATATAATTTGTAGCAATATCTTGGGTCATTTTCATAATTTGCTTTTTTATCAAAAAATTTCATATTTTGAATAAAATTTGAATAACGTGACTTGCATTTCTCAACAAGTTGATTGAAATTTAATGGGTATTTGGCTTGTAACTCCCCCGTCGAAAGATGAACTCCTGTTGTATTAGGGTCGTTAGTTAAATGAAATCCAGAAGAGCTTTTCGAATTCTTTCCAAATTCAATGTTTATGAATAAAGCATAATTATTTTTAGATCCTGAATTGTAAGGGTGCAGTTTCTTTGTTTTGTTAATATAGTCGACTAATTTTTTCTCTTCTTTTAAGGAAAGTATCGATTTATATGTACCATCGACAAAAAAAGAAAGAGGTAATAAATACAAATTAAATTGGTTTAAATTTTTCCTGAACCAAACTTCTAAATAATTAATGAAACTTGTAACAGAAGCTGAACCGACTTCATGAAGACTTTTGGCTAGCTCTAAAGAAGGATTGTAAAAATGGGTGGCATTGTCGCGAAATTCAAGCAAAGTTAAAATATTGGATTCAGTTATTTCATCTAGTATTGATGTCTCCTTGAGTCGATTTATACACTTAACAATGCTTATTGTTAAATAATTTCCAGTCCTAGTCTTCTTATATTTCCAGCCTTTTCCTTTCTCGCCATTTTTCTTTTTGGGATGGAACTTTACATAAAGAGATTTTTTACTATTTCCATTATCCTCTAACAATTTAGCTTTTAATAGTAATTCCCATGCATTTATCATTAAAACACAAAAACTTTCCTCTCTGTATTTGAAATCTGGTTTATTATAAACTTCTATTGAGGAAATCAAAGCTGCAATAGCTTTTTCTATTAATACCTGAGAACTCTTTTTTGCCATTTAATACACTATATTTAAAGTAGTTTGGCGGAGGGACTCGAACCCTTATGAGTTTTCACTCGGTTGTTTGGAAAACAACTGCGTATACCATTTCGCCACGCCCGGAATTCATCCGTCAAACTATTCTAACGTTGAAACATACAAGTATGGAATCAATTTTTCCATACTATATGATATCAAAAACGACAAGAAAGAAATAGTCTCTAGATGTTTTGAATTGTCATTTTTACTATCTATTTCCCTTCGCTCGATTGTGAGTTTTACATAACATTTGGCAATTTTTGAGTGCAGTTTCTCCTCCTTTACTCCATGCTTCAACATGATCAGCATCCATTTCATCCAATCGCCAAATTTTCCCTTTATTTGCATCATGGCCTAATGCACAAAGCGGGCAATTTGATTCGCCCTTGGTTTTTGCAATCTCTGTTTGTGTTTCAAAGACTGATTTCTTTGTTGCATCATCAAATACTCGGACATCAAGCAATTTGGTATCAACTAAACCTCCAAGTATATATTCAAAAATTCCTTTACGATTTTTAACATACAAATCTCCATAAAGTGCATGTACCTCGGCAGACACTTTTTCTGGGTTATATGATTTTGTATGATATTCCTCATATAATCTACCCCACTCCAATCCACACATCTCACTTTCAACATCAATAAACACCGTAGATATCCAATCAATTACATTCTTAAAATAGCCCATCAATTCATTAATATTATTATCATAACGATGTTTGCTCATGTAATCTCCAATATTTCCCTCACTTACCCAATTCAGAGCACATTCAAGAAAATCTTGTCTGTTAGCACTCCCTGATACATAGGCGCTCCATTTTTGTATGTTCGAGTTTTGGCTATTACTAAATTCTGCTTTAGCAAGTGTAACAAATGGACCTGAATACACTGCGTTTAATAATTCTTGATTATTAAGAGGAACACCTGCGATATTGATTGTCCTAAACCATTCTTTTATTTCACTCTCTGTTCCTTCGCACTCATAAATAAGCAACTTTGTTTCTAAAATCCTTGCTTGCTTGTCTTTTGCCATTCCATTAAAATATTGTTCCATACCATTTTCATCTTTGATTGCGAATTTGTCAGTGATGAAACGACCAATACTAGTAATACGCTGTTGTCCATCTAAAATTTCAAGATTATTCTCCGATACTTTATTAAAATAGATAAGCCCTATTGGGTAATCTCTAAGTATGGATTCAATAACTGCCATTTCTCTTTTTCCACCATCGGAAGCGTAAATATAATTTCGTTGATATTCTGGCTGAATAGTTAATTTACCCGATAGACCATAAAGCCCCTTTCCTTCGAGTTCATTGTAGACGAAGCCGTCACAAATCTCTCTAATAGTTATGTTGGTTTTTAAAGTTGTTTGCATCTTATTTTTATTTTATTTTTTTAATAAATATTCTCTTAAATTTATTTTTCCCCTTTACGACACAATGTGGATTTATACCATCCCAAATCCCTCCAGAGAAACCTTTACCATTATCCTCGGCCATTCCTATAATCTCAAACTGATCAGGATTATATTTATCAAGAAAACTAATTGGAACTCCCATTCCGCCATCATAATCACTTGGAATTGAGTCTGTATAGGGAACCTCAATCGCATCATAATTATCATATTTTTCATAGCATTCCTTACCTTTAATTTCCTTATGTCTGCTATATTTCAAATTGTCCTGCATTGTCATAAGTGGTAAAGGTTGGTGACGCCTTCCGTGATCAAGATTGGTAAGCCACAAGCAGCTGTTAGTAGCAACAATTCTATCTCCATTTTCATCTACCCGGGCTTCTGTTCCGTACAAATCATAAGTTTTAGGTACAATGAAGCCAGAAATCCATCTCCCCATTCCGTTCCCAAGCCATATTTCATTATTTTTGATCTTTGGGAATATCTCTTTATATGTTATACAATTTATACTACCAATAATTAAAAACTTTTTGTTATAGTGAAAAAGCTGCTTAACATATTCGCGAAACAGACTAAATGGCGGATTTGTTACTACTATGTCGGATTGTTTAAGTAGCTCAACACATTCTTCACTACGGAAGTCTCCATCACCTTCTAGCGGCGCCCATTCATTATGCTTATTGTCCTTTAATTGTTTGGCAACATCCTTTAGATTGAATTCCCCATTATCATCCATATCGTGAGCTTCGTTGATAACAAGCTTGTTGGCAGTGATCTTGGGACGGCCTTTCGACTTGGTAAGAGTTTCATCATCACCCAATAGCACCAACTGTGTATTAGCTACAGGAGAAGGTTTATAACTAGTGGTAATAAGTTGCTTCAACCCCAATTTATTAAAGTTAAGTACAAAATAGCGAAAGAAGTTACTTTCAAATGGGTCATCACAGTTACAATACACGACTTTACCTCGAAATACATCGGGATTATATTCTAAATACGCTGCTACTTCTTTTTGGATATCAATGTATTGGGTATAGAATTCATCGTTCTTTCCCTTTTTCGCATTAGTAAGGTTACTGTTTGCCATGTATAGATATACTATATCAAAAAACGGAGAGGGTGGGATTCGAACCCACGGTACGAATACTCGTACAACGGTTTTCAAGACCGTCTCATTCGACCACTCTGACACCTCTCCAAACAAAAGGATTATACCAAAAAAATACTATTTAATCTCATAACCCCCTTCAAAAATAGCCTTAATAACCTCTTCTAAATTA
>CAYXLF010000024.1:0-11365 GCA_964465815.1 uncultured Candidatus Saccharibacteria bacterium | reverse complement strand
GGAGGACCACACAACCATACAACAGCAGGCATAGCAGTAGCATTAGGCGAAGCATTAAAACCAGAATTTAAAGAGTATGCGAAACAGATAATTCTAAATGCAAAAGCATTGGCATCAGAAATGATGAACTTAGGATATTCTGTGATATCTGGTGGGACAGACAATCATCTTTTCTTAGTAGATACAGTTAAAAGTGTAAATCTTTCGGGAGGAGAGGCTGCAGATATCTTAGAAAAAGTGAATATTACACTCAACAAAAACACTGTACCTAACGACTCTCGAAAACCATGGGATCCATCGGGTATAAGAATTGGAACTCCAGCAATAACGACACGTGGGATGAAAGAAGAAGATATGAAAGTAATCGTTCAGCTCATAGATAATGCACTAAGAGGCAAATCAGACTTAGACCAGATAAAGGAAGAGGTTAAAACTTTCACAAAAGATTTCCCAATCCCAGGTATAAATAGTATCTAATTTCATCCTCAAATCTATGAAGCTATCTTACAAAAAAGACTTGAGTATAGCGAGTATAGAATCAGAGTCTACGTGGAATAAATTCAAAGTACATACCCTCTTACAAAATCCCAATCAAAAGCAGCCGTCCATTAATGCCTATCTTGGTGCAAGATATAGTCGATCTGCGGATTCAATCCTGGATATTGCTGCAGAGATTATGAAGAACAATACAGATGCTAGTGAAAGATTAGAAAAGATCTTTTCAGGATATGGTCATAAGTCTGTAGGAGATATGGCTGATTTATTTATTTGCATAGAGAATATTCCTTTGTACTCTGCCATGAGGATCTTCTATCTAGCTTCAGTAGTTGCAGGACAGGAGAGATCTACTCGTTACCAGAATTTCGAATCCCCAGAATTTGTTAAGATTCCTCAAGATGTATGTCAGGATAAAGAGTTGATAAAAGAATATGAAGATATAATTCTTAAGCAGATGGACGACTACCATGATCTTTTGGAACCAACCAGAGTTGCATTGGAAAATCATTTTGAGATAGATATGGAAAATGCACAAGAAAAGTCCGCATTACAAGCTAGAGCATTTGATACTGCCAGATATTTACTTCCATTGGGAATTCAGACAAGCGCAGGATATCTCATGTCCGCAAGAAGTTGGTCGGAGATGATAAGTTTGTTGTGTGCCAGTGATAGCCCTTCTGAAAAAGAAATCGCCAATCTTTTGCTTAATCTCTTGGGAGAATCAGATTTGAAAGCTGATGGATACATTAGAGAAGCTGATAATCTGATTCGTCATACAGATCCTAATTGCTGTAGAAAAACATCTACGAATGAGGTTCTCGACTATCTTAAAACAAAACTTTCCAGGAAACAGATTGAAGAGATTCCGGGAAATTCTCTTGAAGCTATAGATATAACTTCAGGTGTCGATGGTATTGAAGCACTTGTTTCCAATTATGAATTGCTACTCAATCCTTTAGGATCTAGAGAAGAATTTGAATTCGAGGATGAAGATCAGAAAAAGATAGGAGAGATAATTTTCAAAAACCATAATCATCATAACTTACTTGGGAATGTAGGGCAGTCAGGAAGTATTAGATTATCAGGGTTCGCAGATCTGGGAGTACTAAAAGACTTAAATAGACACAGAAGTATGGAACGATATATACCATGGCTACATGAAGAGGTTGATCTTGATCAAGAGCTTGATCGTCCCAACGAGCAATGTATCTATCTCTGCAGTTATTTGGATATCCCAGAACTATCTGATTTAAAGGAAGAATATATGGATAGACTTTCTGAAACATACGATATGATCAGAAGTTGGTATCGAAAGGCCAAAGAGGCAATGGAACCTGGCGTGGCGAAGGAATATACTAAATATCTCTTTCCATATGCTCATTGTACCAAGTATGTTCTTTGTGGATCATTTGATGATCTCCAATATGTGGTAAATCTAAGAACTAGAAACGGAGGACATATTGCTTACAGAACATTAACCTATGGATGGTTAAGAGCTTTGGCACAGAAAGATGCAATCTGGGTTCCTTTACTGGAGAAGATACAGAAACATCAATTTGATGATAGGTTCCAATTTGTGGATAGAAGTTAAATTAAAATACTACAAACATGATATTGTCGGACAAAACCATAAAAGAGAAATTGAAAACAGGAGAGATAAAAATAGAACCTTTCTCCGAAGAATTTCTACAGCCTGCATCATATGATTTGCATTTAGATAGCCATTTCCTAGTTTTCAATAAAGAGGATCATAGCCTCATAGATGTTAAAAAACCTATGGATGGAATGATGAAAAGTGTAGAAGTTGATGAAGAGAAAGGATATATTATTCACCCAGGAGAATTTGTATTGGCTAACGTTAAAGAGATGACTGGTGTAGGAGATGAATATGTTGGAAGATTAGAAGGGAAGAGTTCTCTAGGACGTATTGGTTTAATTGTTCATGTCACTGCAGGCTTTCTAGATCCTGGCAACTGTCTTAGAATGACTCTAGAGATGGTTAATCTTTCTCCACTTCCAATAAAGATTTACCCTGGAATGAAGATAGGACAGATTGCTTTTGAAAAGCTTTCGGCCAAATGTGAAAGAGCGTATGGAAGTGAAGGATTAAAGAGTAAGTATTATGGAGATACTACTGTAAAAGCAAGTCAATTCTTTAAGAACTTTAAATAGGTTTTCTGTAGTATAATTATATTCATGGATTTTAATATCAGGGATCAATTCCCTATCCTCAATACAAAAGTAAATGGTAATACTCTAGTGTATTTAGACAATGCAGCCACTACGCAGAAACCATTGGCTGTTTTAGATGCAATAAACAGATATTACACGGAAACCAACGCCAATATACACAGAAGCTCTCACGTACTAGCGAGTAAAGCTACACAACAGTGGAAAGAAGCGCATGAGATAGTCGCACAATTTATAAACGCTACTAGTTACAGGGAGATTGTATTTACAAGAAATACTACCGAAGGATTAAATCTTTTAGTTAATACATATGGAAGAAAAAATCTAAAAGCTGATGATATTGTGGTTCTCTCAGAAATGGAACATCACAGTAACATTGTTCCTTGGCAGATGCTACAGAAAGAGTTGGGTTTTGAGATTAAATATATACCTGTAAATGAAAACTATGATTTAGATATAGACTGGTTGAAGAATTTGATTGATATAGAAGGGCAAAGAATTAAAGTCATCTCGGTGGTTCACATTTCAAATGTGTTAGGGACACTAAATCCTGTAAAGGAGATCTCACAATTAGCTCATACAGTTGGATCTTTTGTGATAGTGGATGGTGCGCAGAGCATCCCACACATAGAGATCGACGTCAGAGATATTGATTGTGACGCTTTTGTTTTCTCTGGACACAAAGTATATGGCCCAACAGGCAGTGGTGTGTTGTATTGTAAAGAAGAAATTCTAGAGAAATTACCTCCATTTATGGGTGGGGGTGAGATGATAATGAGTGTTTCGAAAGAAGGTTTTGAAATGAATGATCTTCCTTGGAGGTTCGAAGCAGGTACTCCAGATATTGAAAGTGGAATTGTTCTTGGAGAAACGTTGAAATGGTTCGCGGATGTTGTACAAGAGATAGGTGGATATGAGCAATTAATTGCTCATGAGAGAGAATTAATGCAAACATTATTTGATGAATTTGATGGGATAGAGTGGTTTAAACCATTTGGTAAGAAAGATTCTCAAAATAGGTATGGGTGTCTAACTTTTAATATTGAAGGATTCAGTTTTAAAGGTTGCAAAGAGAAACGAATGGAGAATAAAGAAGGCGATGGTATTGTTGAATACGTGAGTAGAAAAGGTGTTTGTGTACGTGAAGGTTATCATTGCGCAGAGCCTCTGCATGATAGATTCGGAGTAGGACCTACGATGAGGGCAAGCTTTGGAATATACAACACAAAGCAAGAAGTAAAAACATTTGCTAAATTGTTGAAAGAAGCTGTCCTTTCTAGCTATTAGATACTACTAATAGGTGTCTCAGTCTGGGTTGGTGTTGTTGTATCTGTTGGAGCGGGCGTTTCCATTGCAGCACTTGTCATTGGTGGAACTTCTGCTACCTGATTATTAACAAACTGCTGTAAATCAGGAACTGGTGTGCTGTTAGTATCGATAGGAGGTATTGGGGAAGGCTCTTGTACAGGTGATAATGCAGGTTCATCTACTGTTTGTGTAGATTGCTCAGGCGCTGATACCATAGATGTGGCTTGTTCTGTTACTGGGGTCATGGGTGATGCTGCTACCTCTCCTTGCAAAATTGCTTGCAGATCGGAGCTTTGTGTATTTTGTGTAGGAGCTGCTTGTGGAGTTGCTTCTTCGAGTGTCTCTTGTATTGAAGGTCTTTCAGGCGCGGATTCTGGTGCAGGAGAATATAGATTATTGGAGATAGTATCCATATTTACAGTTGGCGTTGGCTCTTCTACTTCTGGAGCTTTTACTTCTTCGGTTATGGTTGCTTGTGGAGTTACTGGTTGTGCTATGGTAACGGGTTCTGCTTGCACGTTTGCGTCTTTTTTCTTACTTAAAAGGATGCCGATAATGCTGATTAGTAATATTACAGCACCTCCAATTAAGACATATGGTAAATAGTCCGAGACTTTTTCTTGTATTGTAGTCAAATCTATAGCGAAGGCTTTAAATGGTACTGCAAAAAATGCTAACAATGAGAGCAATATTGGAAGAGATTTCTTCATAACATAGGCAGTCTAATATTATTTATATTAAGGCTATCACGCAGCACATTTATTTGCAATAATTTGACTTAACATATACACTCTACATATATATTTACTGCCTATATGGATTATATTAATACGCCCATATCACAAGATATTACTATCGATGAGAATGTCTCGGACATCTTGTTACTTAAGAACAAGCTTGTAAATTCTAATGCTCCAATAGATCTTAAAAATGAAGTACTTTCTAGCATTGAAAGGTTAGAAAGAGTTGCGAAAAAAGGAGTATATAGCTCAGAATATGAAAATGTCAGTAAGTATGTTGATTGTGTAACTAACATCCCATGGGGCATATTGTCTAGAGACAATCTTGATATTCGTAATGCCAAAGAGATAATGGATTCAACCCATTACGGTATGGATGGTATAAAAAACGCAATTCTTGATTATCTGGCTGCTATGCAGTTGGAGAGCAGGCAAAACTTGAACCAGTATGTAGCCATGCCATCTCCAATTGGCTCTCTTTCTGAAAGGCCTGAGCTTGTTGCTTTGTCTAAAAGTAATTTTTCTAAATCCCCAGTATTTCTTTTTGTTGGGCTTCAAGGTGTAGGAAAAACTTCTATTGCTAAATCCATAGCCCAAGCAATGGGCAGAAAATTCGTAAGAATATCTTTAGGTGCGATAGGGGATGTTAGAACATTACGTGGTACTCCTCGTTATGCGGTAGATCCGGAACCAGGACAGATAATCAAAGCTTTAATGCGAAGTGGAACAATGAATCCAGTTATTTTGCTTGATGAGATTGAAAAAGCTAGTGGTAATGCAGGACTGTTAAATGATGTAATGGCTGCGTTACTTGAAATCTTGGATCCAGAACAGAATTCATCATTCTTAGATCACTATCTAGATTTTCCCGTTGATCTCTCAAATGTATTCTTCATATGTACTGCAAATAATCTAGGAGGTCTCTCGGCAGCCTTACTTGATAGAGTAGAGGTAATTAGGTTCACAAGTTATACTGATGATGAAAAGACAGTTATTGCGAAGAGATATATTTTGCCAAGAGTACTTAAAGGGCTTAATCTCTCTGAAGAGTTTGTAAAAATTGATGATGCAATTTGGCCTATGATCATCCGTCCTGTAGGTTTTGATGCTGGAATCAGGCAATTAGAACGTAATATCGCTGGGATGATCAGAGCAGTTGCGAGAGATGTTGTAGAAGGCGCGTCCCTTCCTGTAACAATAACGGCAGATAATCTAAAACGATACCTACCGCAGGATCAGGGTCCACTGAGCTAATATCCTTTAAATGGATTTGAAAGTCTCAACGCACTTAGTGCAATGTACACTTGTGGATCTTTTTTACCTTTTGCAATATTGGCTTTGTACAGGCTTTTCTTCTCGGCTTTTTCTAGCATCTCTAGATCTGATGATACTCTTTGTTGTGGAATATCGGAGGTTGAAACGGCCTTCGTAACGAGGTAGTTAGATTCTTCCAACAGATTTAAATTGTTATTGCTGACTGTGATTTGATCCATTGCTTGTATAGCTTGAAGCTGGCCCTTGCGGCGTTATATGCTCCCTCCCTTTCTGTATTTCCTCCCTTGATTTAACAACCTGCCCAGAAACGGTATTTTCTTTTATGCTATCCAGAAAAGTTTGTTGTGACATTTTCTTTTCAGGATTTAATTCTAGCTCTTGTTGTCTTAATCTCTCTTCCAATTCTTTCTGATATTGATCTCGTTCTTTTTCTATCTGTACTTGATCATCTCTTCGTTTGTATATAGCTCCTTGAATTACTTGCTGTTGTCTTTGCAAAGAGTTCCCATCTCTCATTGGTTGTTGTTCTGCAGGGGGCTCGAAGATTTGAGCTAATTCTTCCGTGGTCCTTGTATCTGTCATGCCAGCCTGAGCTTTTTTCTTCTCTAGGTCTTGAGGATCGGAAGTTATTAATTCATGCTCGGATTGACTGGATATTACTTGGATACCAACATGGTTAGAACCTGCAAAGAAGAGACCTTGTCCTTTATCACAACTTAGTAAGAAGTTTTTTTCTCCATCAGACAGGTTGAATACTGCCTGTAATTTATCTACGGAAGAAGGACTCTGCTTCATGAGCATCTGTATCGAGGAGTTGGAAATAATTGCTTTTCCCATATCATTATTCAAGAAATCTGCCACATCTTGGGTGATTGTAGATAATCCTAGGTAATATTTTCGAGCACGCTTTGCAATAGAATACATGAAGTTTGCGGAATCCAGACTTTGCATCATATACCAGGCTTCGTCCACAATTAATAGTCTTCTTCGTTTGTCTTTTTTGATTTTTGTCCAGATGAAATCGAGCATCAGATACATGGCCAAAGGTTTCAATTCTTCTTGTAAATCTCTGATACTAAACACTGTAAAAGGATTGTTAATTTCGAAGTTACTTGCTTCATTGAATATTCCCGCACCACTACCAATGATATATTTCTCCATTCTTCTTGCTAAATCATGAGCTTCATTTTCGGCCATCCCTTTAAGTACTTTGTACATATCTTCCAATAAAGGAGGTTGTTTTGTTTGTGTTGTAGGGTCAAAAGTGATGCCTTTTTCTCGATAGGTGAGGATCAAAGCTTTATCCAAGATAGATTCTTCAACATTGCTTAACCCACCAAAGAGGATTTTGAAGAATCCGTGCAAGGCAAGTAATTTCATTCTCAATTCATCATCACCATCTTCTGTGATACCAGAAAGCTCAAATGGATTCATCTTGTTGCCTTTGTCCTGCGAGAAGGAGATATATGCTCCATTCACCGCTTTTGAGAGATCTTCGTATTCTCTCTCTGGATCTATGATGATAATCTCTGTCCCAAGCATTAGACTTCGAACAGCTTCTAGTTTTACGAAGTAACTTTTTCCTGCACCTGATTTTGCAAATACTACAGTGTTTGCATTTTCTAATTGGAATCTGTCAAATATAACCAAGCTCTTGTTATGCATATTGATTCCGTACATGATTCCTTTATCCATTGTCAATTCTGAAGTGACAAATGGGAATGTTGTGGCAAGGGATGTAGTATCCATGTTTCTGGTAATGTAGAGCTTGTCCAAGCCTAGTGGTTGTGTGCTTAAAAAGCCTTGTCCTTGTTGCAATGTAGTAGGTTTTGCTACCACGTTCATAGCAGCAAGTGTAGAGGTTACATTCCTAGAGTATTTTTCCAATAGGTCTTTGTTCGGTGCATATATGGTTATATACATTCCATAGTGGAAGTATTTCTCAGAGCCCTCTGCGATAGAATCTTGCAATTGTTGTGCATCGGAGAGTGCTACCTTTAGTGTGGGATCAACGACCTTTCGATCTTCCATTTGAGAGTAGAGGGTTGCTTCCATCTCTCCGATTTTTCTTTTTAATTTTTCTAAAATGACTTTGGACTCAACAGGGTAGTAGAAGGTACTGATTCTGAGGGAATGTTCAAAGTTGACAATGGGAGAGAGCCAGTTAGGTCCTACGATTCTAGGGTAGCCACTGATGAAGAATGTTTTAAAATAATAATCTCCCATTTGAAGATGGTTAAAATCTATCTCCATATCAATAGGGGCAATTATGTCTTTTATGGACATATTTTTGTCCAACATTGTAATATCGTCATCATCGGCATGACTTTCAGGGAGAGGTGCACCTTCTAGTGGCTTTTTGCCATTGACCTTTTCGGCGATTTTATCTAGTAGCTTTAATATTGGATTCTTCTTCGGTTTTTCTTCCTCGTCTGTCTTAACAGGGTCATTGAATCGATCTACATTATCTTTGGTCTTATTATTTTCCATATCCTTTTTCAGCTCCTGCCTGAATGTTTGGTATTTCTCTCCAACGGACTGGAACTTCTCCACTTGAGAATTAATTTCCTGCGTAGTTTTACTTTCAAATGTTCGATTGTAGTTATTTAATTCATCAGACATTTTCTTCCTCTTCCGGATTATATATTGTGTAGAATTCTGATAGTAACTCAGTATTATTTAGTTGATGACCGAATAGCCCCATCCTCGATAGCTGTTTCAGTATATGGTCTCGTTTAGGATACAGATATATCTTTGCTTTTTCCACTAGCTGATCTATCTCCATATTTTGGTATTTCTCTTCTTCCTCTCTTGTTTTTCTGCTGTTTTTCTTCAAAAATCCGACATTTTCTAATGTCAATCCTGGATTGTAAGGTACTACTATGAAGAAGTTTTTGTCTAAGACATCGTTTTGAACGATTAGATTTTGTATGAAAAGAGTGTATATTTCTAGCTGTTTTCTAAGTCCATCACTCATCTCTCGTTGATTTTGAGATTTGAGATAGTCAACATATGTTGTTATATCTATTCGCTTTGTTCGTATGAGAATTTGAATAGGGAAGTTTAGAGAATTTAGAAGTCCTGCAAAAGCATAGATCTTGTTGTCTTGCTCATATTCTGCGAGCAGATCAAAGTTTATGGCAGACGTTTGTATGACCATTGCGGCACTTCCGCTTTTGGTTATGACCATATCTTCTCGTATATCTCTTACTTCCAATGCATCTTGTGTTGAGGCAATAGCTCTTGCCCTTGTATTCTGATCCACTTTAAATATTCTTTATTTTAATTGGCAGCTTATGATTTTCCTCTTCGATTATGATCTTTACCTTTGGAAATCTAAATTGAGGATGTACAAATTCTAAATGATACACACCTTTTGCCCAAACTTTGTTGGTTAAAAAATATCCGCTATTTCCGGTTCTGTTGGCGTAGAGTATTTTCCCATTCTCATCCTTCATGTATGTTATGACATTGGGGGTAGGTGTCATTTCTCCTGTATACAGCCATATATTAATATTCCCAGGTAATTTCTCTAGATTTTGTATTGTAAATTCATATTTATTTCTGTTGCTATCTGATATCGTTAGCTCCGATGGTAATGTAACTGTCTGAGTTGATTGAGTAGTTGTCTCCTCTGGAGCTTCTTCACTTTGTACCACCACTTGTTGTTTATTTCCACCGATTATTTCTGATACTTTCTCTTTGAAACTCTTTTGCACCAGTTTCCCATCTGCGCCGGGTTTGACTGATGGTTTATTTCTTTCTTCTTGCATTTCTTTACTTAACCAGACTCTTTGTGTGGGTGTTGTTATTGCACTTACATAATTTTTTATGAATACATCTGCATCTTGATCATTGATTGGTACGAGGCCCAAGAAGATACCAGAGCCAGCAGAGAGTATTAATCCTGGGACTCCGATTATTGCAGGTATTGTGTGTCCTGCCATTAGGTATACTAAAAGACCGCCAATACCTAATCCTATGGCCAAGTATGCGAATTCCTTTAATGTAAACTTGGTGAAGAGTTTAAATTCTACATCTAATATATTTTGTGGAATAGGATGTTGTCTCATAAGGCAGATTTTACTATTTTTCTATCTTAAAGTTTAGCAGAATATTGTCAAAATTATTAGATGGTATAATGAGCTATGAGTATTGAGGTTAAAGCATTGTCAGAACTAAAGATTTTTAGATCAAAGATGGGGTTGGGTGTTTCAAGAGAACAAGCTAAATATATCTGGGGGAAAAATTTTGTGAAGAATGAAAATATCAGCTTTGATGATGAAATTAGAAATGTTGAGATCAAAAGAAAGATAGAAATCGCTAAAAATGAAGTTAAATATCTCAAATCATTAGGGCTTTTGAAGTTTGCTGGGGTATCGGGTTCTGTTGCCGCAGGTTTTGCAATGGAGGATGATGATATTGATGTGTTTGTGGTTGTGAGTAATTATACCTCCTGGATATATCGTGGAATTATTACACTCAAGAATCTTTTTCATCATAGGATTAGGATGATGCGGAATGGAGATATGGTTAAGGATAAATTCTGTGTAAATTTAATACGTGAGGAAAGGGATTTAAGATTTGATGATGATATTTTTAATTTCCACGAGTTGATGTATTTGATTCCTATTTACAATGAAAAGTATCTTAATTTCATGTATTCTCAAAATGGTTGGTTAAGGAGTAAGTATGGGGTTAAGGGGGAGTTGTTGATGAGTAGGGAGTTTGTTTCAAAGCATAGGGGCTGGGTTTTGAGGGTTGTGAATTTTAAATTCTTTGTGCTTCAACTTTTGTTTATGATTATATCTTTTCATAGACCAGAGTTAGGTAGGTTATGGAGTAATTACAGGAGAGGAAGGGTTGAGTTCTTTCCTGGGGGTTTTAGAAAAGAAAAAATACAAGAGTATAATGAAAGATAATTTTAACTATTACCATGATGATCGATTATATGAATATCTACTTAGAATATATTAAGTCTAAGTTAAGTGATAAGGATTTGAGTAAGAGTGATTTAGAGATGTATAAATCAGATTTTCTTTCTCATATCCAATTTATGCAACATGAGCGATTGATACATTTACTAGTTACTATGATATTTACCTTTTTGTTAATGTTTGGTTTTATTCTTATTCTAATATATTTTTCTTGGATAATGGTTGTGTTTACGGGAATAATATTTATTGTAGAGATATTCTATCTGTTCCATTATTACAAACTAGAGAATGGTGTGCAGAAGATGTATAGGGTGTATGATGAGGTGACTAGATAGAATTCAAATCAATCAACTGTGCTTTTTCAATAATCTCCTTTGGTAGCTGTTTGTAATCAACAATCGTTATAAACGTCTGTTG
>CAYXLF010000023.1:0-11384 GCA_964465815.1 uncultured Candidatus Saccharibacteria bacterium | reverse complement strand
TGAATTTCAGTGAAACAAAAAATAATTCAAAAGCCGAATTGGCAGATAGTGTTACTTCAGTCGCTGGAATTTTGGGTACAGACGAGATCGAGACAAGTACAAATTTGGTTGATATGGGGAGAAAAATAGGGGAGTATGACACTGAACAGACTATATCCAAGCAGACGATTGTTAATGGAGGTGTCGCGGAAGGTATAGACTTGGAATATCAGATTCTTGCGGGTTTTGGATTGAAAGAGGAGATTGTAATAAATAACCTGGAGGCATATACGGATAGCTGTGGTGAAAATTGTAGTCTACCTTTGAATAAATTTGAATTTGATCTTTCTGTTGATGATGGGGTTATTTTGAAAAAAGGATGGTTTACATTGGATGGCCAGTCTACTGAGATATACTATTTTGTCGATGGAGATGGAAAGTATCTGGCACATTTTTTGCCAAGTTATGCAATTGATGATGTTGGGAATAAAACCTATGAAGTTGACTTAGATATACAAGAATATTCTGTTAATAGATTTAAAGCGATTGTTACTGTAGATCCAAGTTGGTTGTTGAGTGAAGATAGGGTGTATCCCATAAGAATAGATCCTAGCATTGTGCATGATGAAACTAGTGATTTTAGTGGAGGTATTTTTATAAACTCTGAAAGTATTACAGGACCTAAGATACAATTGATACAAAGTGATGAGTTCAGTTGTACTGGAGGTGTGGAAACTACGTATGAAGATTACAAAATACATACATTTACCTCTGATGGCACGCTATCTTGTGTAGGCTCCGGTACTGCGGAGGTTCTTGTTGTAGGCGGTGGTGGTGGTGGTGGAAGTGGTGGCTTGGTTAATAGTGGTGGTGGTGGTGGTGGTTTTGTAACTAATTCTAACTTGTCTATATCAGGGAACATCTCTGTTACTGTAGGTGCTGGTGGCGCTATCGCGACAAATGGTGGAAATTCTGTATTTTCGACTATTACTGCCTATGGAGGTGGTGCTGGGAAGGCACCTACTGCTAATGGTGATGATGGAGGTAGTGGAGGAGGTGGTGCTGCTTGGAACTCTACGGCTTCTGGTGGTACAGGTTCACAAGGATATAGTGGAGGAGGAAACGGAGTAAGCCCTGCATACAATGGCGCAGGAGGTGGTGGAGCAGGTGCAGCAGGCGGTGATGGAAATGGATGGGCAGGAGGAGCCGGTGGCTCAGGCGCAGCATCATCAATTACTGGAACAGAGGTATATTATGCGGGTGGAGGCGGTGGAAGTGGCAGAGATGGTACTACCAGAGCTGGAGGGCTTGGTGGAGGTGGTAGTTCATCTGCTGGCACCGATGGACTTGGTGGTGGTGGAAGTGGTGGTGCTACATCTGGTGGAACTGGCTTTGCCGGAGGTTCAGGAATTGTTATTGTAAGGTATGTTCCGCAAGAGAAAAGAAGTGCTTTCTCAGGAGAGTATATATCCTCAACTGTCGATTTTGGTGATAGTATTTCATCTGCCACATTATCATGGCTTCCATCTGGTGTAAGTACGGGAAATGGAGAAACACCCTACAGTACGACAGGATTGGTGGCACAATGGAATTTCAATGAAACTAGTGGAACTACAGCTGTTAGTGGGGGATCTTGCGGCACATCATGTAATGGTACCTTAACCAACATGACAACAACAGGGCAGGATGATGCTATTATGACGGGATGGACTGCAAATAACAGAAGATGGGGTGGTGGGGCTTTGATGTTTGATGGGAGTGACGATTATGTGAGTGTTCCGAGCAACACATATTTGAATCAAGAGACAAGTATCACATTAGAAGTATGGGTAAATCTTAAGAAAGGTGCTAATTCATACCCTGTAATTCTCGCAAAATCTAACAGTATATGGGAGGACGGTTATGGTGTTTACTTCGAGGGAGGATATTTTCGATTTTGGGTTTTCTCAGGGAGCAATAGTGCTTGGCCAGAAGGACTATCTAATGGATATGATCAATGGCAACATATCGTTGGCACGTATGATGGATCATATGCCAAGCTGTATATAAATGGGAAGCTACAAGATACAGTAGCCTTTTCCGGAAGCATAACTAATACAAGCACACCTTTGGCTATAGGAAAAGAAGGATATAGCTCGGGTAGTGATTTCTGGAGAGGAAGTATTGATACAGCAAGAATATACTCGCGTGCTCTTTCTGCGGATGAAATACTTTCGAACTACCAGGTAGGTAATATAGAATTTCAATATAGAGTAAGCACGGACGGAGCAACATGGAGCGATTGGACCTCATATAATGATGGAGGAATTTCTTTTGATGGGGTGAATGATTATATAACAGTAGGAGATGTTGACAGTTTTGATTCTCTAACAGAATTGTCTGTATGTTCATGGGTTAAACATGATACGATCTCTGATGATGACTTCATACTAACAAAAATTGACAACAGTACATGGGTGGGCTTTATGCTTCTGAGAGATGACGTAGGACAAGAAACAGGGAGAACGGATATGTATAAAGTATATATATCAGGTACTGCATACATTGAAGGAGCTACAAATTCTTCCATAGCCAACGAGTGGACACACGTGTGTGCAACATTCAAAGCCAACGATGCCACAGGGCTTAGGCTATATGTGAATGGTGTAGAGGATGCAAATAGCCCTGTTAGCACTGTTGGTACTATGGGGATAGATTCTGGAACAAGTAATCTTTCAATTGGTAGATATGAGCCGGGTGCTCAGAACTACTTCGATGGAAATATTGATAATATCCAGGTTTATTCGCGTGTGTTATCCTCCTCCGAAATTGTATCAAACTACTCTACATCGGATGGAGAGACCCCTTATAGTTCTGAAAATATGTTTGCTTTTTGGAAAATGAATGAGTTAAATGGTACGACAGCTAATGCTACTGGGAGTTGTGGTAGTGCGTGTAATGGAACACTGACGAGCTTTGAGAATACTTCTGGGAAAGATGTTGTTGAATCTAGTGGATGGTCTTCAAAGAGCAGGAGAGGAAGCAATTCTTTATGGGGAAGTTTTGATGAACCGTATCTCTATGATACGGAAACAGAAGGATTGATTGGGTATTGGCCAATGAATGAAACAAATGGAACATCTGTAGCTGATGTTGTTGGAAGCAATACAGGAACTACTACAGGTGCAGTTATTGTCGATGGCCCATATGGAAAAGCAAGGAGTTTCAATGGCAGTAGTGATTATATATCAGCATCAAGTGTAAGTGGGTTGAGTCTTGGAAATACGGTATTTTCCACGGAGATGTGGATCAAACCCACAGCAACCCCCACAACAAGACAATGGCCTTTGCTTCTTGGAGATGCTTCTGCAGGTAACTTCCATGTTCTATACCAATCTGATGGAGGGATGTTCTTCGGGGCATGGGATGTTGCATCTTGTTCAGTGACACCCGTAGTTGGAGCTTGGAACCATGTAGCATTCACATTTGATGGAACAACAGGTCGGTGTTATCTGGATGGAGTATTGAAAAGTACTGCCACGATAACATTCAATTTCTCGAGTACTGTATTAAAGATCGCACAAGCGCAAATTAGTGAAGCATATTTCAATGGGTCAATAGACGAGCTTCGTATTTCAAGTGTTGTAAGAACCGTAGATGAAATTGCAAATACGTATAGATTGGGAAAGGATGGATTTGTAAATAATATAGTAGAAGAAAAAGCTCTCTCTTCTGTAAATGTATTACCGATGAGTGTTGCAGGAGATAGACCAGGTTCTTACTTGGATGCTATATGGGGAGAAACAGAGTATTCTAATTACCAGGCAGATACAAATACTGTAGCATTGTGGGGTTTTGATGAAGGTGGAAAAGGTTCTACATACATAGATCGAAGTAGAGAAAGTAATTCTGGAATTACCTCTTTATATGGTATGAGATATGGAATTTCATCATCAAATTTAACCATGATAATGAATCAATGGAATGGAGCCGCAAATAGTTATGAAATGGATATCACATGTCCGGGGGGAGATAGCTACTGTCAGATAGTAACCTTAGAGGGGGAAACTCTATCAACAACAAGTATTAATTATGGAGTCGCAGCACAAGATACTGCTTCAAATCTATTTATTATGTATTCCCCGTCTCTTTCTGGACAGAGCATAACACCTTATTCCAATAATAGTAACAATTTCATAGCCGTTAGATATAGTAGTGGTTGGCAATATGATAACAACTCTTCGTGGGTAAGTTTTACTCCGAAACCATATAATATTCTTGTAGCTAAAGCTCTCTGGGGAACTTCCGTCACTCAGCTTGATTATCCCTCTCCAGCAGAAGGAAAGGTAGGAGAAGGCCTCGATTTTAGTGGATCTGACCAGATAACAGTTCTTGATGACAGTAGCTTGGATCTTAGCTCTTCATTTACTGTGGAAGCATGGATAAAGCCAGATAGCCTTCCAAATGTTACCGAAAGTGGTGGAGGAATAGTAACAAAAGGAGGTGCGGGTGATGCTTCTGCAAATAATCATAATTATTGGTTATCTCTTTGTTATAACGCTTCTTGGGCAGGTTGCACTGGGACAGGATATAGTTTTGGCTTTGAAGTTGCAGCTGGCTCAAACTATTATGTTGCGGTAGATGAAGCTTTGGAGCTTGATACTTGGCATTATCTTGTAGGTGTTTTCGATGATAGTAATGATGAATTACGATTGTACCATAACGGCCAACTTGTTAAAGTGACAACTGGAGTAACAGTTACTCCAAATACCCAGGCGATAGATTTAACAATAGGAGGAATGACATTAGCGGATCATGTAGGGTATTTTGATGGCATAATTGATGAAGTTAGAATATCCAACATTGTACGAAGTGCAGAGAATATCAGAGAGGTGTATGAAACAAACCTTAGAACCCATTCAGTAGAAATAAATTTTGGAGCCGCATTGCAAAGCAGCAACTTAATATCAGGGTCGGGGGATACATCGTTTACTATAGACGCAACGATTTATGATTTGCCAGAATATGGTAGTGAAATATATCCAGGGGAAGAAATAATTGTAAAAGAAAACTATGATGGGACGGAATATATAGCTCAGGGGGAAGTAGCGACTGTTAATGAAACTACAGGAGCAATTACAGTATCCTCTTGGGCAAGTGATTCTACATTCCCGAGTGGGGGATATACAACTGGAGCGGATGTGTTTAAATGGCAAACGGTATATGTTCCAGTTGAAGGGTCAACAATTTCTGAGCAACTAGATGCTGTAAATATTATAACTTTTAGAATAACCGATGGCGGGGAAGGGAGAAATATTTGGATAGATGACCTAAGATCATCTTCTGGATATATGAGTGATTCCTCTGGTGAGATATTAGCTTTCCCTGTGAGTGCAGGATACTTTCAATACAAAGCAGTAATAACTTCATATGATACCTATGTAACACCATATCTATCCCAAGTTCAAATAGATTATTCTAGTGGAGGTCCTACGAATGATTTGCTGATGAGGCACGGAAAATGGTTTGATAGCAGTGGTGTTAAACAGAATTTCTGGTGGACTGGGAGTACTCAATAGTGTATTATTGAAGAATAATGAGCAGCGTAAAAGATATTGTAAAAGATAATAAAAAAATACTTTTACTCTCAGGAGGGTTGCTTTTAGCCTGTATACTCGGCCTATATTTAACTAAAGATGGAGGACTTTTAAGCATGAATTCAAATCTCTCAAACCTTACCCAGCAAAAAACATTTTCTTCTCCAACGGAAGTAATGGAGAATGGGGTTGACTATAGTGTTATCCTTAAAACATCAGTAGGAGATATCACAATAGATCTTTTGGAAAAAGAAACACCTATCACAGTAAACAGTTTCTTGTTCTTAACGCAAAATCATTACTACGAAGATATGATTTTCCATAGAGTCATAAAAAATTTTGTAATCCAGACGGGAGATCCAACAGGCACTGGTACTGGAGGACCTGGCTACTATATTGATAATGAAATAACCGATAGGAAATACACGAAGTATGTAGTAGGAATGGCTAACGCAGGTGCAGATACAAATGGATCACAATTCTTCATAACCTCTGGCAATATTGCAGATGCAGACGCTCAATACATGGATGGGAAATATACCATCTTTGGAGTAGTTACTGCCGGATTCTCTGTGGTTGATTCAATAGAAAAGGTGTCTACGGATTCCGAAGACAAGCCAATAAATGATGTAACATTAGATTCTGTACAAATTCTAGAGAATTAATCGTAATTTCATATCTTGTTGATATAACTAATTTATGTCGACAAGGAAGATCATATACCAATGTGTGTTTTCTTTCGCACTAGGCCTTGCTGGTGGCTTCTGCGTCTCATATTTTGTGCTTCCCAGTCTCTGGGGGATTGAACAACAGGCAACCCAAGAATGTGTATACGAAGTTGAGCATAGTGAATGCCTTGTAGAAGAAGAACCTGCAAAATGTACGATATTCATAGATATCAATGGTGCTGTAAAGTCTCCTGGAGTATACTGCTTCGATCCTGGTGCAAGAGTAGTGGATGCCGTTAAGAAAGCCAGAGGATTCACTCAAAAAGCATCATTAGAGTACGTTGCTAGAAGTGTAAATCTCTCAAAAGAATTAATCAATAATCAAAAGATATACATACCGTCAACCTCAGAGCTGCTATGTGAACTCAAAGAATTTACTCTTAAAGAGGAGGTAGTGATACCATCTACTGCTGAAGAAACGAATACTACCGGACAGAGTTCTAGCGAAAATAAAGGCAGTGAGGAGGAGTGTATCAATATCAACACGGCTAGTATAACAGAGCTAGATAGTCTGAATGGCGTAGGAGTTTCTACAGCTCAGAAGATTATTGATAACCGACCCTATAATTCTACATCAGATATCCTCAACGTCAGTGGAATAGGGGAGGCGACTTACGAGAAATTTAAAGATAACATATGCATATAGCATGTTACACACAATGCTACAAAAACCCAAGGCTTTGTGTGCTCTCATTTTCAATTTTAAAATAATTTTCATTTCCTGTACATACGTCATCTTCGACATCATTTTGATTCCAATTTTGAGAAACAATTTTAAAATTCCAAGTATTCCTGCTCTAATCACGTTTCTGATTGCTTTAATACTCTTTTACTTGTCTTTGAGAAAACTGAGAAACATTGTGGAAGTTTCGAACGGAAATAGAAAGATGAAAAATAGATGTAACAAATTGTTGATCTATTTTGATGCTGTGGTATTAATGCTCTGCGTCGGAATAATATGCACAATCAGGGTGGCGCCTCTAGCCAGAATAGAGAGCGAAAGGGCCGCGACAGCTATAAGTTTCACCGAGCGGAAGGCTCGATTCCAAGGCATAATTTCTTCGGAAACAGAAGCTAAGCATACATACAACAGAATAGAGGTAAAACTAGTAAAAGATTTCTCTTTGGGAAATATGACATTGAGCATGGAACATCAGAAAATATTAATTAAAACAAAGAAATATGAGAAATTTAAAGTAGGGCAAGTGTGTAACATCTCTGGAATATTTAAAGTACCTGAAAATTTTGATGATTTTAATTACCAAGATTACCTAAAGAATAACGATATATACCTATTGATGGAGTACCCAGAGATAGAATGCACAGGAGAAAGAAGAGGATGGGTTGTTCGAAATATTTTAGTAGATTTCAAAGAAAGTTTAATTGAAAAAATCAATTGGAAGCTCAATGAACCACAGTCTTCGCTTATCATGGGAATCCTCTTTGGACAGGACAGACTATTTAGTGAAGATTTTGAAAAAAATGTTCGCATAGCAGGAGTGAGCCATATTGTTGCTGCCTCAGGATACAACATTACGATTCTCATACTTGCTTCCAGCAAGATATTATCTTTCTTGCCATTCAAGGCAAGGTTTCCAATTAACATGCTTCTCATATGGGGATTTAGTATTCTCTCTGGCCTTTCACCATCCATCCTGCGTGCGTGTATTATGACCTCTGTAGCCTTGTGTGGGACACTAATGGGTAGAAAGAATACAATTCATGTAACCTTACCTCTTGCAACACTCATATTCGTTCTGGTGGATCCCAAGATTGTATTTGATGTAGGATTCCAACTCTCTGTTATGGCTACTCTTGGATTGATATATCTACAACCATCTTTGGCCTCTCTTGTAAAGAAATTGTTTAAGAAAGATTTTGGATTTGTAAACGATACTTTGTTAACAACTCTGAGCTGTACTCTCACAACATTGCCTGTCACCGTTATGACCTTCAAAACTCTTTCTGTGTGGTCTGTTTTAGCAAACTGTTTAATACTTCCCGTAATCGAATCTACAATGTTAATAGGGGTGTTGGCATTGATCTCTGGAGGTATTATTTTTTACGAAATTGTGAATGTCCAATTAAAGTATTTTGAACTTGTAGTAAATTACATTGGAGAACTAAATTGGGGCTATTGGGAGTTTGAGAAAGTCCAAACATGGATACCCATAGCATTGATGACAACCATTATCATATTTTGTATATATTCATACCCTGTAGGCGATGAAAATTCTAACTACTATCTCAAAATTTCTTCTTAAGAATATTTTGTTAATATTCTTCTGCGTACTAACCCTTTACAGGGTTGCGACTATGAATGTTAAATCTGATCCAGAAATTATAATCTTTGATGTAGGCCAGGGAGACGCAATCCTCATACAACAAGATAATTTTCAGATACTGATAGATGCAGGAGCGGATGACACACTGATATATGAATTACCCAAGTATATGCCTGAAAAAGATCGTAATATTGAGGCAATTGTATTAACGCATGCCCATGACGATCACATACAGGGAATATACACTCTCCTAGACAATTACAGGATTTCGGCTATATATACAACCTCCTCCTGTTTTACCTCTTTTGACTTCGACTATACCCGAAACCACTATGGGAAAGTATTACTGCCTCTCGCAAGCCAAACAACTCTCGAATATGAAAATATATTTTTTGAAATGATATATCCGATTGGTTTGGAGTGCCACGAAGATACTAATGATGACTCCGTTGTTGCAAAAGTGAACATAAATGGTGTGACAACAATGTTAATGGGTGATGCTGGCTATAAAGCGGAAGACTATCTTCTTTCAAACGATCTTGTTGGTCAGATTGATATCATAAAAGTTGGGCATCATTGTTCGAGGACAGCTACGAGTAATATGTTTCTCAGAGAGGCTCGCCCGACACTAGCGATTTGTTCCTGCGGTGAAGGGAATAGTTTCGGTCATCCCCATGATGAAACAATTGAAAAATTTGAAAATGCTAATGTTCAATATTTAATAACATACCAGACAGGAAATATTGTTTTAAAATTCAAATAAAGAATGGTAGAATGCTAAATATATAGCTCTTTTGTACCTGTAGCTCAACCGGATAGAGCATTGGTTTGCGGAACCAAAGGTTGTCGGTTCGATTCCGGCCAGGTACGCCAAGTAATATGCACTCGTAGCTCAACTGGATAGAGCATCGGTCTTCGGAACCGACGGTTGCGGGTTCGACTCCCTCCGAGTGCGTTTTTAATATATACTTAAGCAAAATGGATATTCTTCAAACTATACAAGAGAGACTGGGCAAGGGTGTTTTAACCTTGGAAATAGATTTCAAGACAGAGGATATCAAGGTAGAGAGTACAAATGATTCTTCCCATGGAGACTATTCTTCCAACGTGGCTATGCAGCTATCAGGCGTTTTAGGTAGAAATCCGAGGGAGATAGCACAGGTGTTGGTAGATTCTTTTGAAAAGGGGGAAGAAATTGAGAGAGTGGAGATAGCAGGGCCTGGATTTGTAAACTTCTATGTATCTAATCAGTATCTAGTAAACGAGACTAATGAAATACTTAGACTCGGAGAGAATTATTTCAAGCTTGATGTAAAGAATGGTAAGAAAATTGTAATTGAATATACCGATCCTAATCCCTTTAAAATCCTGCATGTAGGTCATCTGTATACCAACATAGTAGGAGAGTCATTCGCACGCCTTCAGGAGGCTCTAGGGGCCGATGTGAAGCGTGCCATATATCAGGGTGATGTTGGATTGCATGTAGCTAAAACTTTGTGGGGCTTAGAGAAGAAATTGAGAGAAGAAAATGTTAATTTTAATAACCTAGAAGAGCTTCCTTTGAAAGAAAGAGTAGACTATCTTGGTCAAGCATATATCTTGGGTAGCCATTACTATGATGAAGTTGAAGATCAGGGTGCAAAGGAAGAGATAGATAGCTTGAACTATTACATCTTCTCATTATGTGTACCAGAATTAGCAAAGAAAGACTTTAGCGCATACGAGAGCGAGGAGATCAAGGAGAAATACCTCAAGGGTAGAGATTGGTGTATGGAATATTTTGAAACCATATACAAAAAGCTTGGCACCAAATTCGATTACTATTTCTTAGAAAGCGAAACGAGTGAAATAGGTTTAAAGATGGTTAAGGAGAATACGCCCAATGTATTTAAGGAAGACCAAGGTGCAGTTATCTATGAGGGCGATGAATCGAAAGGCTTGCATACAAGGGTTTTTGTAAACAAGTATGGTATTCCTACATATGAGGCGAAAGACCTTGGGTTGGCCATAAAGAAGGGGGAGTTAATCGACTATGATGAATCAATAATTATTACTGGCAAAGAGCAAGCTGGATATTTTAAGGTTGTTTTAGATGCTTTGAGTAAAATTAAAGAGGATTTAGCTTCTAATACAAGACATATTCCTCATGGTTTAATTAAATCTACTGATGGGAAGAAGATCTCAAGTCGTAAGGGTACTGCTAACGCAGAAGAGCTTATTGATACTACGCAAAAGATGGTTATGGATATGATGAAAGCTAATGGCAGGGTGACGGAGGATATAGAAGAGAAGAGTCTTAAGATTGCTGTCGCTGCTATTAAATATGCTTTCTTGAGGGTAGGAGTAGGCGGAGATATTGTTTTTGATGCTTCTAAGGCTTTGAGTTTTGATGGGGATACGGGTCCATATCTTCTGTATGTGTATGCAAGGTGTAAATCTTTACTAAAAAATGGAGGAGAGAGCGCAACGATAGAGGGCGGTGTTCTAGATAATGCCGTTGCGAAGGAGTTGCTAGAATCGATTAGCAGGATGAAGAAATCTGTGCTTAATTCGGGTATAAACTACTCTCCATCAACTTTGTCTCAGTATACCTTTGATTTAGCACAATCATTTAACAACTTCTATCAGCAAATTAAAATTTTAGAAGCTCCAGAAAAGGATAGAGGATCGTTGCTAGCAATTACTGAGGCCTCTATGCTAACGCTTGAGGAGTGCTTGAAATTATTGGGAATAGAGGTTGTAGATGAAATGTAATGTCTTATTTATGTAACGGGGTGTAGTTCAGTTGGCTAGAACGCTACGTTCGGGACGTAGAG
>CAYXLF010000022.1:0-11761 GCA_964465815.1 uncultured Candidatus Saccharibacteria bacterium | reverse complement strand
AATTATCCATGAGATAGTTAAGGAATGCGTAGAGGCGGGTATTACAGATGTAATACTTGTTACAAGTTTTGGTAATAATCCTGTGGAAGATTATTTTGATAGTCGCCCTGATCTTGAGGCATTCTTAAAAGATACCCATAAGGAGGAACGTTATGCGAGATTCTCAGAAGTTTTTGGAAAAGTAAATATAACAATTGCTAGACAAAATAAATCGTTGCCATATGGAAATGGCTCTCCCCTTCTTGCAGCAAAACCTTGGTTGACGGAGGGAGAGCCATTCATATTTCTCTTTAGCGATGATCTCGTATTATCTGAGACATCTTCTGTAAAGCAGTTGGTTGATGAGTATGAAAAGCATCGGAAAGAGGATAAGAACATAGGAGGGATAGTGGCGGCTTGTGAGGTTGAGGAGAAAGAAATTCATAAATATGGCGTACCATCTTTTCGTGATGAGAAAAAACGAATTATGGATACTATTGTTGAAAAACCCATGGAGAACCCACCCTCTCTTCTTGCAACCTATGGTCGTTATTTATTAGATTGGCATATATTTGATTATTTGAATTCAGAGAATATGTACCAAGGAGAATTATATGTCGCCGTTGCTGTAGATAAATTGTGCAAGGTAAAAAATGTATATTGCAAGAAAATAGATGGAGAATGGTTAACAACTGGGGATCCTCTGAACTACCTCAAGGCACAGATAAAATATGCAATGAAGAGAGAGGAATATAAAGAAGAATTAAAAAAATTCCTCCAGAATGTGAAATAGTTACTTTTTTACATAGAACTTTGCATCAACAACGACTGCACGATTTTCTGTAATAATGACAGGATTAATATCTAGAGATATTATCTCGGGATAGCTGATTAGTAGCTTTTCAATTTTTGTTATCAGATCAATAAGCTTTTCTTTGGCAAGTGCCGGTTTCCCACGATAACCATTTAGTATTGTTGCGACTTTTGTTTCATTAAGTATATCTCTGATTTTTTCCTCATATTCTGGGATCAAAATATGCCTTATATCTTTAAATACCTCTGTATATATTCCCCCCTGACCAATTGCAAGAAGATGCCCAAAACCTCGCCCATCTTTTTCATAGATTCTAGAATTTCCTTCTCTATTTGCACCAATAAAGAATTCTACCTTTCCATCAACCATCTGCTGAATAAGTATTTCAGGAGATGGATTCCCAGTAATTTTGGAAATGTTTTCTCTTAACTCTACAAACTTATCTTCTAATTCAGAAATTGTTCTGATGTCTAAATATATACCTTTAAAATCTGTTTTATGTGCTAAATCTTTTGCAGTGGCTTTTATGGCAACTGGGAAATTTAAAGCTGCGAATTCTACAGCAGTATCCAAATTTCCAGTCACTATTTCATTAGGGATATCAATTTTGAATTCTTGCAACAACGCTATTGCCAAATCGTCAGATAAAACACGAATTGTAGCTTCATCGCAGTGTGCCAATACTTCCTTTTTGTGTTTAGCTCTTGTCTTGTAATCATTGCAATCTATGATTTTGGTTTTGTCTTTATTCTCTTCAAATTTTGCTAATTTGGCGATTAAATGAACACCCTCTTGGATATCATTAAAATTAGGAATATTATTACTTTCTAGTATTCTAAAACCGGATCTAACATCTTTTCCACCAAGGAAACATGCAAATATCGGTTTGGATGTTATTCTACTTATATCAACTATTTTTTGTGCTGTACCTTCGATATCTGTAATTAATTGTGGAGTTAGAAGAACAAAGATTGAATCGACGTCTTTTTCTTCCAATATAGTATGTATTGCCAGTTCATATCTATCACTTTTTGCATCACCTAGAATATCTATCGGATCTTTTATGTTAGATTCTCTTGGAAGTGCTTTTAGTAATTTCTGTTTAGTTTTTTCTCCTATCTCCGTTAATTCTAAGCCCTCTTTTTCGACAGCATCAGTAGCAAGTATTCCTGGCCCTCCAGCATTGGTAATAATTGCGATTTTCCTACCTTTAGGAATAGCATTCTGATTTATAAGTGTGATGAGCTTGAAGAGATCTTCGGAATTTTCAGCAAGAATAACATTACCTTTTTTTACAGCTGCAATTATGGTGTCATATGATGATGCTAATGATCCTGTGTGTGATGTAATTGCTAATTTAGCTTTTTCAGAGCTACCAGGAGCTATTAATAAAATAGGTTTTTTAGCTTTTTGAGCTAAGGTTACAAATTCTTTTCCATCCGCGAATTCCTCTAAATAGAGCGCAAGTGCTTTTACATTATTATCAAAAAGCAATGCCTGCATCAGTTCATTCTCATGTATATCTGCTTTATTTCCCAAGGATATGATGTGTGAGAAGCCAATGCCACTCTCACAAGCCATATCTAATATTGCTGTGCAAAAGGCACCAGATTGAGATACAAATGCGATATTTCCTTCTCCCGGATTTTGTCTAGCAAAAGAAAGATTTATTTTAGCTTTATTGTTTATGAATCCAAGACAGTTTGGACCAAGTAATCGAATGTCTGCAGCTTTTAGTTTTGTAAAGATTCTTTCTTCCAAAAGTTTTCCCTCTTTTCCTGTCTCTTTGAAACCTGCTGTTATAATGACTACAGATTTTACCTTCTTTTGAACACATTGGTCTACGATGGATTCTACAAATTGATATGGAATTGCTATACATACCATATCGATATGGTCTTTTATCTGCAAAATATCTGGGAATGACTGTCTTCCCTGAATTTCTTCATACTTTGGATTAATAGGATATATTTTTCCATTATATCCACCTTCTATTAAGTTTTTTAATATAACAGAAGCTATCTTTTCGGAATCTTGTGATGCTCCTACTATGGCGATTGATTTGGGTGAAAGTATGTTATCGATCATTATTTGAATTGATTAAATAGTTCTTTTATATCATACGCTCGTACTTCTTCGGTTAACTCTGTTTTAGAGTCTTTTCTATTTTCTAATAAATCATAGAAAGGCTTGAGTACTCTATTCTGATATATTATACCAGTATTTATTAGATTATCTGTTATCAAACTTAATTTTCTAGCTTCATCAAGATTCTCAGCAGGTACATCAACTTTCTTTATTCTTTGTGAATACCATTCGGGTGTGCATTCTTCATTATATGAAGGGCATGTTTGTAAAATTTCCACTACACTACAGCCTTTATTTTGTATACCTGCTTTTATGAGTTCGGTTAATTGGAGAACGTCACCAGAATACCCTCTGGCGTAGAATGAAGGATCTGCACTCAGAATTATATCGAAAGCATTCAAACTTCGTTCGGGTTTGCTGTCGGGAAGTCCATACATGGGTTTGTTTTCATCGGTTGTAGTGGTTGCTTGCCCAGTGGTGAGCGCAAAATTCTTATTGTTATGAATTAATATTGTTATATTGTAATTAGATCGTATTGCATGTATGAGATGGTCTAATCCTTCATGTAGGCATGCTCCATCTCCAAGATCTGATATAACTGTGAACTTTCTGTTGGCCAGATGCACTCCTGCAGCTAGTGGTATGGATCTTCCGTGCAACCCTTTGAATGCGTAGGTATTTATCTTATCTGCGCCATTTCCATTACATCCGATATCAAATGTTATGTATGCCTGTGAAGGTCCGATGTTGAGTTGACTCAGAGCATTTTTCAAAGCCATGTGTATGGCAAAATTACCACATCCTGGACACCATGTTGGTTTTATATTTTTATTGTATTCTTTTATGTCTATCATCATATTTCTATATCTAAAATATCTTCTGTGAAGAATGGTCGCCCATCTGCTTTAAGTATCTGCTCTTTGAATTGATAACCACATGTTTCTGTTATTAATTTCCCAAATTCTCCAGTTTGATTATTTTCAATTAGGATTAATCGTTTTCCTTGTGCAATTAAATTCTGTAATAGGTTTGTTTTTAATGGATATATGTAGTCATAATGAAGGTATGAGAGCTCTTTACCGGTTGCTATTACGTCTAAGACGCTATTCTTTGTGCTTCCATACCCAACGAGTACGGTATTCGCAGTAACTTCTCCGTAGAAAGAAGGTTCAGGGATTTCATTGTTTAGGGATTCTAATTTTCGCATACGTTTTTGTGACATATTTATAATCTCTTTTGAATTTTCAGTACTTTCACCCCTGTTATTGTGTTCATCACTGGTATTTAGATATGTTGGCGAATCGAATTCGGGTATCCATCTTGGAGAGATACCGGTTTCTGTGATTTCATATCTTTGGCCTTCTTTGTTCAATCCTCGTTCTATTTCTATATCTTCTGGTAAAGCATCAACGGAGAAAAGTGATTCAGCAATTTGTTTTTCTGTTAGTAATATAACGGGGATTTGATATTTTTCTGCAATATTAAATGCTTTCTGTGTAAGTGTGTATGCAGATGCGATATCACTTACGTAAAGAACTGCATTGGGGAATTCACCATGTCCTGCTTTCACTGCGATCTGGAGATCACTAGTTCCTGTCCATGTCGGAACACCCGTGCCAGCGCCTATTCGTTGAGCTAGAACCACGACAAATGGTATTTCTGCTATCCCGGCACAAGAAATAGTTTCTTGCATTAAATCAAAGCCCCCGCCAGATGTTGCTGTAAAGGCTCGTGTTCCCATTGCCATGCTGCCAAGAACCATCTGTACGGCTGTGATTTCACTCTCAGCCTGTTTTATTAATATACCAGTTTTTTTATATGTGTTTCCTAAATATTTGAAAATGGATGTTGCAGGTGTCATGGGGTATCCATAGAACGCACGTACGCCGCATGCAATGGCTCCAAGTGCGATTGCATCATTACCTGTCAGAATCTTTCTATCTTTATTATCAATCTGTGGTGTAGGCATTGAATTCTTCTGATTGTATTCCTCCTTGTATATATTGATATTAAATCCTGCAGAAACGCATTTCAGATTTTTTTCGACAATTTCATCTCCTTTCTCAATGAAGATTTGTTTAACAATATCCTCTAAAGATTCCAATGTTAGACCAAGAATTTTCCATATAAAGCTAAGAATTACGATGTTTGACATTATTGGATTGCCTCCAGCTTCTTTTGCTATCGTTTGAGTGTCTATGTATATCGTCGAGATATTTTGTTTGTGTATTATGTCTAGTTGTTCTTGAGTGAACTCTATTCTATCGTCATATATCAAAACCCCATTAGAAACAAGTGAAGGCAAGTATTCAGGTAAAGAATCAGGATCAAGGATAGCCAGTATGTTACAAAATTTGGAAGAAGAATTAATGTCTTTATCCGAGATATCTATTTGGTATGATGCAACACCACCTTTAATGAGTGAAGGGTATTCTCTGTAGGCAAATGTGTTGTATCCAACGGATTTCAATGATTTGCACAAGAGTATTCCTAGTGTATTTATTCCCTGGCCAGATTCTCCCCCTAATTTTATGGTGTATCTGTTGTTCATATGTAGTCTAGATTCTAGAGAGAACCTTCTCCGTTAAATATTGTGTAGTTGAATATGGGGCTTTCCCACTGTTTCTTTGGTATAAGTACAGATTTCCCTCTATATGATCCGCTACAATTGGCGGCGGCTTGTACATTTATCATCTTTAAGTCCTGTGTACAGGTTTCAGGGTTATTTATCTTGTACGCTATTCCTACAGTTCCACCAATTGCGGTGATTTTTACTTCATCTAGTTGATACTCACCAGAGGTAGCTTTTAGATCCAAATCGATTTGTTGAGTATTATCATCGGGGAAGTATATCCAATTTACGCCATCAGAAGTGCTATCTAGGAAATTGGAATTATTACATTTTGATCCAGATGAGAAGCAATAGTGTGTAACATCTGACTCATCATATGGTTTGTACGATGTGGCAAGACCATTCGCATAATCTTTGGCATAGACTTTAGTTAGAGTAAATCCTGCTGTGCTATCTCCTCTGACAGCAGCTTTTATAAATGTGCTGCAATCATCTCCCAGAATCATACCTTTTAAGGGCAATGCCATCATTTGTCCAGGTCTTATTTCAAAAAAAGTATTTAAATCTCCTTCTGACAATGTCAAAGTATATGAATTTCCACCAATGGTTAATGGACAGATATCCAGAGAATTCAAACCTGCATTAATGCCAATTGTTTCTAGTAAGGACGAAATCTGTGTAGTATCGGTGTTTTCAGTTAGGCTTATTCCGGTTTCGACTGTTTGAGTACCCGATATATTCTCGGCAGCCGTTATCACATCACCAATTGATGCTCCTGTTAAATAATCTAGTATTAAATCTGAAACTTCTAAAGCCTCTGCTGAAGCTCTTTCATCTAATGAAAGAGTCTTATCTTTAGAAATACGGGAGTATATAGAAATAGCAAGTATTGATGATACTACTAAAACGACCATGGCAATTGCTAATGCTTGAGCTGGATATTTTTCCTTTAACATATTTTGATTATATATAAATTTAGAAAGATTTAAATCCTATTTCTTGTTTTTGTACTATAGCTTGTTGTCCAAAATATATTGTAGACATTGGTAAATATTTATTGTCATACGATACTACTAGAGCTGGATTCGTTTGATTAAACAATCGCATGCTTCTCTCTATTGAAACAGCATTAGTATCATCCGATATATTCGATCCGAATGCTACGAGTCCTCCATATATTTCTATTCCATCTCTTACTGAATATATCTGTTCTTCTTCTGATAATGAAAATATTATCTGATTATCCGCTATGAAGAATCCCTCCAAGTAGTCATACATAACCTTTGTATCGGATACATGTTCCCCATCTCTGATATATATATTGTTTTTTGCGAGGAAGATACATCCTGAAAGATTAGATCCACTTTCTACATTGGGTTCTATATATATATCTTGGTTAGATACTATTAAGGCAGGTTGATCGCATGTATATCCGGAAGGAATAGAGATATCTTCTTCGGGGTTAGATATATAGTAGCAGCTAAAATCTCCTACACAATCAGCAGAAATAGATGTTGTTATTTGTGTAAATTCTGTTGAATTATTTTTGTATTTGTTAAATCCTTCCACTAAAGTATCAAACCAATATCCTTTACTGTCATTTGAATCATATGTAGATATAGATCTCACTGCTCCAGATGTACTGCCGTGTGTCAATTGCGAAATAATATTTTCTTGAGTGGTAAGCAATTCTGTCCCTAAGTCTATTTTCTCTTTTGTCATTTGTGTCTTAGCACTAAACACTCCATCTAATGCCAAAGCTGTTGATACTTCTTTAGGTGTTGCAGTTATGCTCTCTTTTGAGTATACAGAGCCACCTCTTGTGGCAAACCAAGGGTTTAGATTAATGTCCTCATTATCGGAATCTGTATTGCAAGCTAGATCATAGGTTGTTGTATATACGTTTATATTCCCTTCTTCATTGTTTCCAATGTTTAATTCATCCTTTTCTCCTGTAGATGATGTAAATACCCATGCATTTGTTCCTGCGTAAAGGCCAATATTTTCCATGGCAGGAATTTGTTGCAATGAAATACTACCTTTGCTTGTGGTATATGCATCAGGTAGGTATAAGGTTACATCGTCTGTTGCAGTTCCTCCCGTTCTGTAAGCATTGATAACTGTTCTCCCTATTCCACTGATGGTATCCACTGCAGACCATGTTATGTACGTGTTTGTTGAATCTTTAACCTCTTGAGTAATGTCATTAACAGTCGGATTAACAAGATCTATGCCCCAATCTGTAAGTGATTGTAAGTAGCTTTGATCTATATTTGCTCCATTGATCATGTAGGAGTCCAGTACTTCTCCGTATATATTGTACATGCCCGAGAGATTCTCGATATCTGTTAAAAACTCGATATCATAGTTAAAAGTTACATTTGAAGTTTGTGAGATTAGGAGATTCTTTACTATCATGGCATCTGTGCCCGCAATTTTTATATATTTATTCCCATCCTGATTTGTTGGAATAAGTCTCCAATTATTGAGAGAATCGTTACTATATATGTTGGGATTATCCCATGTAGTACCATTTTTCTTTATCATAATACCGGCATCTTCTACAGTCGCACCTGAACCCAGTCCTGAAGGAAGTTTTTTACACATGCCATCTTGATACGTTGTGTTTATGGGACAGCAAATTCCTGTAGCAGCGGAGGTATACCCAACAGGACATGCGACTGGTGTTGGTGAACCCACACATTTGTATGTACTACTATTATAATATGTACCTAATGGGCAACAACGAGAGATAGCGGAGTAATATGTTCCACCTGTGCAATATGGTACAGTGGCAGGTATTGGAGTTGATTTAGGATTTGTGCACATAGACCCGTCAAAACCAGATCCTACTGGACAACATAAACTAGATGTAACTTTAATATAACCGTTTTGACAAGAAAACGTTGGAGGGTAAGGAGTACCGTTACAAAGTTCTCCATTAAAAGTGGTGCCATTTTTACAACATTGAGTGCTAGAGACACGATAGGAATTTGATGCAACGCAAACAGGCGATGTAGAGTTTGCTATGCAGACACCATTTGAGTATGTTGTGTTTGTTGGGCAACATATATTATCTGCTGCATAATAGTATCCTGCATTACAAGTTGTGGTTATATTCATACTTGTAGGCACAGTATTATCCTTACTAAACCAGAGTATCATGGCTTGTATTTCGTCATTGCTGTTTGTATCTGTAGCACCAAGTACTACATGCAAAGGATTGTTAATCTCTTGTCCTGTGTATGTAGTGCTTGTACATCCTTTTGAGGTAATATCACCTATTGTCCCTAATTCAAGTTCTTCCTCATCTGGAATTATATCCACAACATAGTACCCTTCGATTGCAACAGAATATTTGTAAGTGTCTGCACATTTGTCAGTAGTAGCGTATTTAGCAGATATCTGTCCTAGTGCATTCTCCTTAAGTACCTGATTTACGGTCTTAGAGGTAGGTACAAATGCTTGTGTATTGTTAGAGTTAGGCATGGTAGTACAGAAGTCTTCTCCGTCAGTCCCACTACAAGTAGTCCATGTTTCCCATTCTCCATCTACACCGTAGTTGTTAGCTTGGAAGTAGTAGTTAGCCCCTCTAGATGTTGTAGGAGCAGTGAAGGTAGGTACAGAGACTTGTACATCCGAAGAGCCATTAGCAGGGAGTTTGATATGTGTAGGGTTATTAGGATCAGTAGACAATACATATGTAACATCATCTACAATCATACTTACACTAGATGGACCATCGGTGGAGAGATTGGATTGAATGAATGCAGTGTTGGTTTCTAAGTAATAGCATTCAGTTCCTGTTAATGTACATGAGGTGCATCCATTGGAGCCGGTACAACTACTATTGGTACCTGTCGCACACAATGGACCACTAACTGTGGTACTTTGTCCCGATGCACATGTTGGTGTGCATCCTCCACATGCTCCAGGTGTACATGTACAAGTGACTTTATATGGGCAACACCATGCGTATCCTGGATCAGGATCTGGTAAACCATAACCGCACCCTGCTGTTCCTGTCCCTTCCTTACACCCGCCCAAAAGTTGAGCACAGGTCCCTGTGCATGACACAGAACATGAAGCTTGAATATATTCACTCGAAGAGGTAATAAATATTATTGCAATAATAAAAAAGAAGCAGATTTTTATTATTTTAATATATATGTTTTGGTTATTCATCTGTTAGTAATAAATAAAGATTATTACATTTCTCATATATTGTAAAAGCAGAATTCCCTATAGAGAAAAAAGCTTTTAGATACAGCCCTTTCTTATCATAAAGAGTATCATTTAATATTTGAGTACAAAAAGATGAAGCATTTGGAAGATTTTGATCGACAAGTGTAACCATTGTACGAAGCTGATCTGATGCAATTTGATTATTTTGGGCTAATAATTCGTATAGTTTGTATTCGCTACAGTAAACAATTTGGTTATTTTGAGCATCCGTAAGAAATTGGAATAATTCACCTACGATTTTTGAAGAGAAATAATTGGGGTGCTCGTTCTGATATAACATTCCATCTAATACTAGTGAAAGATTTTTTAAACTAATTAAATCATTATCAGAGGGCGTTAAATTTGTCCAATCCTGGACAAGTGAAGGGAATGTTGATAGATCAAGATCTGCATAATTATTATCAAGTGCTTTTTGGCAAACTGCCTCATATCCTAATCTTGATGAGCTTTCACATCCAAAAAGAATATTTATAGTCGGATTTGTCCAATTCTCTAAAAATAATGTTTTATATTCCTCCGCGTACAACTCATTATATTTTTCTGCAGTCAAAATGTTATTGATATAGAACGCTGAATATTGGGATCTATTCTCTTCTGTTACATAACTGGGTAGTATTTCTGGTTTTGGACAAAAATCTACAGAATTTTGAATCATTGTGGAAGATGTATCTAATGTGGCAAGTTCAGCGATATCTTCATTAACAAGATTTTGAAAATAGTCTTCACTAGATTTTGTAATGGAGATCTTGTCCAAAAGATAATTATCATGAATTTCTGTTCCTTTGTATACTAAAGAGATATCAATAGGTAATAACTTCTTGTAATTTAATATTTCATTTGAGTACTGTATATCCTCATCTAGCTCACATAGTGAGGTTGTTTCGAGTGTTTTTCCTACTGTAATGATCTGTGTGTTAAAGCAACTGCCATCTTTTTCAGAATGGGTAATATTTAAGAGCAAGCCCTTACAATTTAAAAGAAGATCATGATCTTGTTCTTGATAATCACACCAATTAAGCAATTCTGAATATTTATCTATTACTTTTACGCTTTTAGATGGTGTTAAAAGCATATAAATGGCAAGTCCTGTTGTACAAACAAAAAGAAGACTTAAGATCGCAAGTAATAGATTTTTTGAGCAGTTTTTTTTCATTTTTCTAATTAATATGTCTTAAACCCTACTTCCTGCTTATACAATGATACATAAGTACCGAAGAAAATGTATGATAAATTCGCATACTTGTTATCATATGTTACTACTAATGTAGGATTTGTCTGGTTAGATAGCTTCATATTTCTTTCTATGGATACTGCATTTCCGTTGGAAGTGTTTGTTCCTAGAGCTACGAGTCCTCCATATATTTCTATTCCATCGCGGAATGATATGTCTGGCGTGTTATCTACCAATGGAAAAATAATTTGGTTATCAGCAATAAAGAAACCATCTAGGTAGTCATATTTTATCTGCGTATCAGAGAGGTAATCTCCATCTCCGATATATATATTGTTTTTTGCCAGAAATATACATCCGGAGAAATTTGTTCCACTTTCGATGTTTGGTTCAATATTAATATTTCTGTTGGAAATTATTACAGTAGGTTTGTTACATGTATATCCCTGGGGTATATTCACATCTATATTTTCGTCAGTGGAATTGTAATAACAATAATCCCCAGAGCAATCTGCTTGTGAAGATGTTGTTATACCCGTCATCTCAGTTAAATTATCTTTTCTTTCTAACAAAGAATGTAGTAGTTCTTGGTACCAATAATTTTTAATATTGATAGAGTCATACACAGAAATAGCTCTTACAGCTCCTGATGTATTAGAATGTTGCAATTGAGAGATTATACTTTCTTTCGCGGAAAGTAGTTCTGTGCCTAGATCTATCTTTTCTTTTGTCATTTGTGTCTTAGCACTAAATACTCCATCTAATGTCAAAGTTGTTGATACTTCTTTAGGCTTCGCAGTAATATTTCCCTGCGAATATACAGAGCCTCCCCTTGTAGCAAACCAAGGATTAAGATCTATGTTTTCACTTGTAGAATTGGTATTACATGCCA
>CAYXLF010000021.1:0-11993 GCA_964465815.1 uncultured Candidatus Saccharibacteria bacterium | reverse complement strand
ATTTAATTTGTATACCTGCCTTTATGTACGAAGTAGAAGAACATAAATTAACTGGTACTGAAAAAGTAGCATCTGTATTTGCATCCATAGGACAATTCTTACTCTCATTCTTAGAAACAATAGTTGTGGCTCTAGTCATATCCATCGTTCTCTACCTATTCATCATGACCCCACACGAAGTAATTGGTAGCTCAATGTATCCCACATACAAAGATGGAGAATACTTAATGGCAAATAAGATTCTGTACAAACTTTCCGAACCTAAAAGAGGAGATGTTATCATATTTAAATACTCTGATACACAAGATTTCATCAAAAGAATAATCGGACTCCCCGGAGATCAAGTCATGCTTAAGGATGGATATATATATATCAATGGGAATAAATTGGATGAATCAGGATATCTAGACTCTTCAGTCTATTCTAATGGAGGAGAATACCTTCATGAAGGCGAAACTATAACCGTGCCAGATGGGCAATACTTTGTATGCGGAGATAACCGCCAACATAGCTCTGATTCAAGGACATTTGGTCCAATAGAAAAAGCCGTTATAAAGGGGAAAGCTTGGATTGTGTACTTCCCTTTCAGCAATTTTAGATTAGCTGAACACGAATCATACCAAAACATCTAGACCTCGTCTGTGAAACATGGTAGATTAGTAAATATATGAAAATATTTGTCATAGCAAACCAAAAAGGTGGTGTAGGAAAAACAACCACAGCAATTAACCTAGGAGCCAGTTTAGCTACTAAGAAGAAAAAAGTCCTTCTCATAGATCTTGATCCTCAAGCGAATCTCTCATCTGGTCTGGGCTTCACACAACAGTTTGACAAACAGAATTGGAGTTCTGAAGATGAACCCCCATATAAAAGCATTTATGATGTGTTGGTAAATAAAGTACCACTATCCTCCGTATTTGTTACAACATCCACCCCTAACCTATTCCTAATTCCATCCCATCTGAGTCTTGCGGGTGCAGAGATAGAAATGGTAAACATGCTCTCAAGAGAAACATTACTAAAAAAAGCACTTTCGGCAATGAAGGATGATTTTGACTATGCCATAATAGATTGCCCTCCATCCTTAGGATTGCTAACCATAAATGCTCTAAGTGCATGTGACAAATTACTCATCCCTATCCAATGTGAATATTTTGCATTAGAGGGGCTAGGACAGCTCTTAGAGACAACAAAACTGATAAAAGGTATAAATCCTAACCTCACCATAGGTGGCGTTATCCTGACCATGTACGACAGCAGAACTAAACTATCCGGAAGTGTGGTAAATGATGTACAAAGTTTCTTTGGAGAAACTGCTTTCAAATCTATTGTTCCCAGAAACGTAAGACTATCAGAAGCACCATCACATGGGAAAACCATATTTCAATACGATGAGAAATCAACTGGAGCTCTTGCTTACAAGAAATTAGCACAAGAGTTCATAAATAGATTTAATTAATATGAATATTTACTAAAATGGATGAACCTAGATTAGGAAAAGGCCTAGCTGCATTGATCAGCTCTAACCAGATGGAGAATACTAACAATGCATATATCGAGAACTTTGATATTAACAATATCGAAGCCAATCCATATCAACCTAGAATGCATATTGAACCCGAAGAATTAATAGAAATTGCAGATTCCATCCGTGAGCATGGCGTTATACAACCACTCATCATTACCAAAGACAAAGATGCTGATCGATACTATCTGATCGCAGGAGAAAGAAGACTTAGGGCTTCTCAATTGGCAGGAATGAAAACGGTTCCAGTTGTATTAAAAGACTCATCTCCGCAGGAGATGTTAGAGCTCGCTATTATTGAGAACGTACAAAGAAAAGATCTTAATCCTCTTGAAGAAGCCTATGCATTTAAACAGATGCAGGACGAGTTCGGGATCTCTCAAGACATTATTGCCCGAAAAGTAGGACTTAGTAGAGTTGCAGTTACAAATAAAATTAGGCTATTGAATATCCCAGACGAGGTAAAAGAAGATGTTTTAAATGAGAAGCTAAGTGAGGGACATGCTAGAGCACTACTTGGTATAAAAGATAGAGTTTCATTAATAGCTGCAGCAGATCTAGTCATTAAACGTGGGATGAGCGTAAGAGAAACAGAAGCCTTGGTCAGAAAGATCAACTATGGAAAAGGTTCTACCACAAGGAGTTGGAAGAAAACAGATAAAATAACAGATGATTTCTCCGTAAAATTGAGCCAGAAGCTAGGTTACACTGCGCACATTACAAAGATGACAAAAGGTGGAAAAGTAACAATTAGATATAACACACAAGAGGAATTAACTGATTTAATGGGAAAGCTACTTTAGAAACCCTTGATCTCTTGCCTCAACTTCTCGTACACCATTACCGCACCAGATGCACTTACATTTAGAGAACCGATCCCCTCTCGCATTGGAATAGATGCCAATACATCACATCTCTCTCTAAGGCCAGATGAAATTCCTGTATCTTCAGCACCCAATATCAATGCAATTGGTCCTCTAAGATCGACATCATAGTAATAATCACCCTCCATATGTACTCCACATACTTTGATATCATTATCCTTAAGTATCTTTATGGCGTTAAATAGGTTCATTTCTACTAGAGGAATTCTCTCAGCTGCACCTTCTGATATTCTAATAGTCTCATTGGATACTAAAGCTTTTTCTTGCGGATTAACAATTATTCCATTAACACCGGCTGCAAATGCAGATCTCATTATAGCGGCAATATTCTGAGTATACTTAAGATCATCAAGAATCAAAAAGAATGGTTGCTTATTACCGTCACTGGTTAAATGATCTAACAACTCTTTCAAATCCCAATCGTTTTGAGAATACATGTAACCGATAACACTCTCTGAAGTAGAACTCCTTAATCTACGATTAATAATCTTCCTTGAAACCTTTAACATAGGAATCTGCCTACTAGCAGCTATATCTATAATTTCTTTGGTCTTGGGATCTTTGAATGCACTCTGAGCAACATAAAGACGCTCAAAATCTCGTCCTTCTTTTAACAATTCTAGGAGAGCATTTTTACTCTCAATCTGTATGAATTTATGCTTAGCCATTAGAGTGATTCTACCACATCCACAAAGTACTGTCCTCTCTTGAAACCGGTCATTCTTCTGAACTGTACGAATCCATCAATATTGGCATGAACGGAATAGTCCTTAGACATGTAGGTATTTTTACCTGCATGATAGACAGAGCCTCTCTGCTTCACGATAATATTTCCATTCTTAACTGCTTGTCCTGCGAACTTCTTAACTCCAAGTCTTTTACCTGCTACATGGCCATTGTTTGCTGTGCTTGCCGCACCTACGACATGTGACATTGCTCTGTTGTGATCAAATTAACTTAAATATATTACCTCGGATTATTTCCTGCGTAATATGAAAATGTTCCTAGTGATAATACTATTTTTACGGCTCCACTTCAAGTCCCTACCACCAGAAAACTGAGAGTTTAAAACCTCCCAACGCTTACCAACAATATCTCGAACTCCGATTGTTTTCCAACCTCGTTCTGTTTTGTATGAAGGTATAATAATTACTGTGATAAAACCTTCAGATGCAACTCTTTCAAGAATACCAAACAATCCCTCATAAAGCTCCGTGACACGCTTCAAGAATATATCTGCCCTATTTGCAAATACAATTCTTCTTTGAGGAGGACCCATGAATGGCTCACATACTACTGCTGAAATTTCTGTCTTTTTCAATTTTGATATTGTTTTGCCATCAGGATTCTTCACATCTAATGGGAAAATATCATACTTAATGTTTGCCATCATCCCCTTTTCGGATAGCCATTCAATATTCTTCTCAGAATATTCCAATGCCATAGGGTCTATATCAGAGCCTAGTATATCTAAATCCAATACAGCAGATTCCATCAAGATTGTACCTGAACCACAGAATGGATCCCATATGATACCTTGCTTAATACCTGTGAGATTAATCATTATTCTTGCCAACTTAGGTGGCAAAGTGCCCATTTTTACATCTGTAAATGGTTTATCGAAATCTCTTGCTGCAAATCCATTTACATCCTGCACCCCTAATGTACAACCATATATCTCTTCTTTTTCATTCCTTATAATGCAAAGCTCAAATCCTTTTTCAAAAATATCATTGTTTAGTACCTGTGCTGCATTAAGTTCTACCTCTCCACGTAGAGGTCTAACATACCTAGAAGATATCTCATTTCTCTTTAATTCATCCTTTATCTCACCTGAAAGTTTTCTTAAGAATATATTATCCTGCTTGTATGTTTGCCCAATGATACTTACTCCAAATGTGACCTTGCTTCCTTTTGCGATCTGATCTGAAAGAAATGTATCCATCTTATCAACAATGTACCCATATCTAACTAATCCACCAAGCCTATTCGCAACTTTTTTAACAACCTCTTCGGATACTTCGTTGTTTCTTAATATGAAAATCTTGTCTGAAAATCTATGAATAGAATCTTTGCTAACACCATAGGTATTGAACACACATACTAGCTCCGCAAATGAGAGATCTTGGAAACTTCCTGCTTCGAAAAAATATTGTTTGGGCATTGTAGTTATATCTTCTTAACAAGAACCTTGGTTACAAGTTCTCTAGCACCAAAATGCTTTCTGTATCTAGCCTTTGCGCTAAACTTGAAACCATCAACCTTTTCACCCTTCTTCTGAGAAGTGATCTCTAATACTACCTTTGCACCTTCAATAACAGGTGTACCCAATGTAGTATTCTCACCATCAGAGATTAGGAGGACATCGGTTACTTCAATCTTGTCACCCTTTTTACCTTCAAGCTTCTTTACTTCGTATTCTTTACCTTCAGAAACTTTTAATTGAGAACCTGCAATTTTGATAACTGCGAATTTATTCTCGTTTACTTTTGTTTCTGTGGTTTTCTTTGCTTTCTTTGTGTCTGCCATGAGTAAGGATTTTAATGGAATATGCTTAAAAAGTCAATGATTGAGATATTTATTAACTGAATTGAATATGCAGTTTGGCAAGAGTATAATAAGATGTACTTTGAATGAAATACAGAGATAATCAGTTCTACTGGTGGGTGGGTATAGAATACCCATTGCGATGAAGGGGTTGCTGTCCTTCCATCTCAAAGACGTTTCAATTTTTGTAGATATCTTTTTCTCCCAATAAATGCTGTCACTATATAATATCCTCTCGGTTTCAATTCATTCGCATAGCCTAATACAAGAAGAATTTTTTGTGTGCCTATTTGTTTAACAAAGATAATTCCATTTTCCTTTTTGTTATTCAGATAAATATGGTCTGGATTTTTTAAAATATTTTCAATATTTGGGATAAGGATTTCATACAAGAAATTCTTTCTTCTTTCATAAATATGTGATAATGCCTTTAGAGTTACAAAAATCGATCTGGAACGAAATTTGTAATCATATAACTTAGTCACGTGAGATGGAACAACACCTACTCTTAATATTTTCTTCTTAATGTAGGCCTTTGTCAGGTCTCTTTGTGATTTTACAGCCCAAAAGTCTTCTAGATACTGATATCGCATTACGATATTTTATATCTAAAATATTAAAATTTTATTAATAGGATTCTACATCAAGAATTTCATAACTTTTATCCTTGTGTCCTTGCTGATAATGGTTAGAGACATTTTGAACTAATCCTAAACAAACAAATGTCATCATGGTTATGGTTCCTCCTGCACTCATCAATGGCAAAGGTATTCCAGTTGCAGGAATTGTACCCATATTTGTTCCTAAATTTATGAAGACTTCAAACAAGATTTTGATACCAACACCTAAGCATAAAAGCGATTGCAAAGGATTATCTATTGTATTTATAGCTAAAAAGAAGCAATGAAGTATCAGAATACCATACAACCCTAAAACAAAAATTCCTCCAAGTAATCCAAACTCTTCTGCGAACGAAGCAAATATGAAATCTGTTTGATGCTCTGGAAGAAAATTTCGCTTACTTTGTGTTCCATTTCCAAAACCTTTTCCTAATAGTTGTCCTGAACCTATTGCTATTCTTGATTGATTAACATTAAAACCTTCATCTGATTCTGTTTCCGATGGATTCACATAGGCAATAATTCGTTGTTTTTGATAGTCATGCAAAAGACTATCCCAAGAGATCGTGAAGAATATTCCTAAAAGAAGACCCACAATCAACGCCACAATTGTCAATCCCTTCCATAGAGTTTTGCTATAAAGTACGAAAACTGTTGCTATGATCCCAATAATTACAAGAAGATACCATATCCAATTGTTTGTTATCGCTGCCAGTAAAAATCCTCCTGCGACACTTCCTACTACTAAAAGTATTACAGAATTTCGAAGCGGATTGCTCAATGCAAGAAATGTCATTAAAAACCAAATTCCCATTGTTAATAACGACATACTTCCTCCAGGTTCTAAATAGATCAATATGAAGAATACTATTGTAGTTAAGAGTGTGATAAAAAATAGTATCAATTCGTTAAATTTCCCCCTCAATGAGAAGACTCCTGCTGTTATGCAAATTACCGCACATTTAGCAATTTCAGATGGTTGAATCTGGAAGCCTCCTATATACAACCACCTTTTCACACCATTAATAACAGGTCCTATTAATAAAGTAAGTATCAATAAAATAACTGTTGCTCCGAAAATTATAAGTAGTACTTGCCAGTATTTAAGGTACGACAGATCTAGAAATGAAATAATGATAAAGAGTACAATTCCTATGCCAATAGAGATTAGTTGTTTCCAAACAAGACCTAAATCTCCATATCCTCCTTCTGGAAGGATTGTAGTTGAAAGTAAAGTGATTACACCCAATGTGCATAGTAGTATCGTAGGGATAACAATTTTCCAGTCAAAACGAAGCCATCGCCTATGTTCACCTCCTAAGATATTCATATGCACAAGATTTTAGCATAACTATGAATCTTTTTGTTTTCTTCTCAGGAATGCTGGGACATCCCATAAAGAATCTCCCGATGTCTTGTCTTCAACAGAGTTTTCAGTTGTTGGCAATACTGGAGTTACTCTAGAATTATCATCCTCTACATCTGGGAAATCTTCTTTCTCAAAAGATTCGAGGACTTCCTCAGTATCAAAAGCTTTTTCTTCTTTAACTTCCTCAGCTCGAGGTTTAAATCCAAATGTTCTTACTTGTGGCTCATCATCACCTTTCTGTTTTTTGGTGTATACCTGTTTATTCTCATCAAAGCCAGTAGCAACAATAGTAATAGTTAATTCATCTCCAGCATTAGGATCAATCTGTGCACCGAACTTGATATTAGCTGCAGGATCGACGGCTTCCTTAATTAACTCGGATACAAGGCTAATCTCTGTAAGTGTAAGGTCTGCACCAACAATATTATAAAGTACGCCAGTGGCACCTTCTATAGACATATCAAGCAATGGGCTAGTAGTTGCAGATCTCGCAGCGTTTTCCGCTCTGTTCTCACCACTTGCTCTACCAATTCCCATAAGCGCTGTACCTGCATTTTGCATAACAGATTTGGCATCATTGAAGTCCGCATTGATATATCCTGTCTGACTAATAAGATTGGAAATACTGTTTACACCTTCTGCCAATACAGAATCTACCTTCTTCATAGCATCTATGAAAGAAAGTCTTTCACCTTCATCAACAATCTCTAAAAGTCTCTGGTTTGGAACTACAATTAGAGTATCAACTTTGTCTTTCAAAGCGGCAATACCTTCCTCTGCAATTTCTCTTCGTTTGTTACCCTCAAAATCAAATGGTTTTGTGACAACAGCTACTGTTAATGCTCCCATGTTCTTTGCAACTCCTGCAATTATGGGTGCTGCACCTGTACCAGTTCCACCACCCATGCCTGCGGTAATGAATACCATGTTTGCACCTTCTAAGAACTCTTGTATTTGATCTAAGCTTTCCTCCGCAGCTTGTGCTCCTAAATCATGATTTCCGCCAACACCCAAGCCATGAGTAAGTTCTTCACCTAATTGTAGAGTAACTGGTGCTTGGGACATTTTGAGTGCCTGCGCATCAGTATTAAACGACATAAATTCAACACCTGGAATATCGTAGTCTGTAATCATTGTGTTGATAGCGTTACAGCCACCACCACCTACACCTACTACCTTAATTTTTGCTACTGGATCTACATTGGTCGTAACTAACATTGCGCTTATCACTAAAATTTATTTAAGGCAGTAAAGATTTCAACCATTCTGTGACCTTACCCGCGAAGCCTTTAACATTACCCTTCTTTTTATCACCTCCAGAGCTTATATCTACATCATCATCCATTGCATGCTTGATCAGCCCCTGAACGCAAGCATACGAAGGATCAGAAATTTCTTCAGTCATACCAGATAGTCCAGAAGGATATCCTACTCTTGCTGCAACTCCAAAGGAAGACTGTACTGTTTTGGTGATATTTCTTAGCAGTCCTGTTCCACCTGTAATAACAATACCTGCTGGCATACCAATTTCATACCCAGCTTTTGATACATTGTCTTTTGCCATTTCTAGAATTTCTTCACATCTGGCATCTACAATATTTTGCAAAACAGATTTCGATATCTTCTTATCTACACCATAGCTGCTTAAATCCACCTCATCTCCCTTAGGTTTCTTTTCTTTAGGTTCATCTTTTCTACGTAAAAGAGCAGGTGTTGAATCCAAATCTTTAGATCTATTTACAGCTACTTTATTATCTAAAATATCTGACATATTCACCTTTATCTTCTCTGCTTCCTCTAATGAAACTTGAAGTCCTATTGCTATATCACTAGTAATTGCATTTCCTCCTAAAGGTATACAACTACTATATGTTATGCTTCCTTCTTCAAAGATGGTTATACTTGTTGTACCAGATCCAATGTCTAGCATAGTTACACCTAGCTCTTTCTCTGTTTCCGTAAGAACAGAAAGTGAGGAAGCCCACCCTGCAAAAATAACATCATATACATTCAAGCCTACTTGCTCTACACACTTCCTGATATTCTGCCAATATGAATTAGGTGCAGTAATAATATGAGTTTCCACTTCCAATCTTCCACCGCTCATCCCTATTGGATATTTAATTCCACCTTGATTGTCCACTACAAATTCTCGAGGAATAATATGGATTGGGTTAAGATTATCTGGTAAAGATAATGTTCTCGCATTTTCAATTGCTCTATATGTATCGTCAATTGTTATCTCAGACCCAGCTACCGCAACAACACCTTTGTTATTTAAGCTGGTAACCTGCTCTCCATTTATGGAAACATACACATCAGAAACTGTAACACCCGCCATTCTTTCGGCAGCTAATACACTCTCTGATATAGCATTAGTTGCATCATCAATGTTAACTACTACACCTTTTTTAATACCTTTACTTGGATATGAGCAAACTCCTATCACAGAAGGCGTTTGATTATCCTCGACAGAGGTTATAACTGTGGTTATTTTCGAGGATCCTAGGTCTATTGCTGTTATTATTTTGCGTGCCATGTTATTTAAGGCAGTTATATTTTACTAATTTATTATTATATTCAAAGACTCGGAATTAACAAGTCCTTCTTAATAATATAATCAAAAATAATAGATTTCGCAAGAATACTTTTAATTCTTCAATACAGGTCGCTCAAAACGAAAATCTACAGATTTGAAATCAAGATTATCACTCTTAATTCTGTTCGCTACTGCTATGTATCTCTCCAACTGAATTGTAAGATCATCCACTAAACTAAATCTAAATAGTTTGTTCTGATCGGTAGTTATTTCTAAAACAGAGTTAATAAGTGAAAGTTGTTTAATGACATAACCATATGCATCTACCACTTTTATAACTTTGGATATACTATCCATCACAAATAGCTTCTCTTTTCCATTCTCTATATCTGACACATCAATTTCTGAAGAAGAAAATAGATAGATAGATTTTTCAGAAGCATAATTTCTGCAACAACTTGCAATATCTTCTTCACACAAATTTTCAAGCACAATGCCTTCTTCAGAAAGGAGGTAACACTGTTCTTCCCTTATCAAGGCAACACCTTTAGGGACATATAACTCAACAAATATTTCTAGTTTATTTGGAGCGATTTTCTCAATATTCGCGACTTTTATATAAGATATCTTGGAAGATATCTCTTTTTCGTATGTGCTAGATGAAAAGGAGAAATAGTTCCTTCCTTTTATATTTTCATCTACGTATTTGCCTATCACCTCTGATATATTAGTCGGAATTTCTAATCCATTTAAATCCGTTATTGTATATGTTTTTACATTCCATACCCCTATTAATATGGTTATGAGGAATATAAATATGACAATAAATACCGGAAGATTCTTTTTTAGAAATACAATTGGTTTAAACCTAAGTATTCTATCTTTAATGTGATTATCTGGCTGTTTTGGGGCAGGTATTTCCATGAGAATAGTCTATATGATATTCAACAAGTTGAAAACTATTTTTGCAGTTTTATATGATCCACTACTTTCCCGCCTACCAATTCCAACCCATTTTCTTTTACAATACTTAGTACAAGATTACTTAACTTCCTTTTGTATTCGTCTGTTTGAGAATCTTTAAAAAGTTTTAATTCTTCATCAGTTAAGCTACTCCCTATTAAGTCTAATAATCGACTCATCTTTGTACCAGTAAGATTTATATGTTCTACCCATACCTTCTTGGTACCACTTTCTTTAATTGCTTCAAATAACTTCCTCAAGTTATCCTCATTTGCCACAAAGTGCGGTAGTAATGGTCCTACAAACGCGTATGTATTTAAGCCTGCATCATTCAATTTCTTCAATGCTTGTATTCTTAAAGAACTCGGCGGTGCGTAACATTCAAAGAGTTTACTAATATCGTCATCTATGGAAGAGATTGTCATCCCTATTTCCAAATTTGGAATTCTTTTAAATATGTCGATATCTCTAGTCACCAAGGGGGATTTTGTGAGAAGAGATATCCCAACATCCGTTTTAATGTTAGAATTGGCAACAATTTCTAAGCATTTTCTCGTCAGCTCATATTTAGCTTCTACTCCTTGATATGGGTCAGTCACAGATCCGAAGAATATAACAGGATTTGCACCCGTTTTGAATTCATTTCGCTTAATAATTTTGTTTGAAAGTTTTTTAAATTCTTTTTCAAATAATTCTGGAGTATTTATTTTTACATCTACATATTCGCCCCATTGATCATTTAAGTGGTTAGTAAATTTTCTAGTGAATTCTGCATAACAATATACACAACCAAATGCACATCCAGAATATGGGTTAACCACATAATCAGAGCCGGGGAGTTTGCTTGGAGTAATAATAGTTTTAGATTGTTTTAAAGACAATTTCATACACCATGATAGCAGATAATTCGTGTAATTATGTATAATACAGATATGGAGAAAAGAGAGAAAAAAAAATTTGGAACGAAACAAATTTTAATGCTTCTTTTCTCAATCCTCATATCTGTACTAATAATAGTTTTTAGTAAGCAAATCGCAAACTTCAAAGAATTTGGATATCTTGGAGCGTTTCTTTTAACTTTTTTGGGAAATGCTACCGTATTGGTGCCTGTACCTGTACTTGCACCATTAAATATTCTTTTGGGAGGGATACTAGCTATACCATTGTTAGTAGGATTAGCAATAGGCCTAGGCTCCGCGTTAGGTGAACTGGTAGGGTATATTGCAGGTTATAGTGGAAGTGAAATAGTGAAGTCTACTAATAGGTATAAGAGAATGGAAACAAAGATAAATAAATATGGGATATGGGCGATATTTATGTTGGCATTGATACCAAATCCTCTCTTTGATATCGCAGGCTTAGCAGCTGGAGCAGCTGGTATAGCATGGTGGAAATTCTTAATTGCCGCAGGTATTGGTAAAACTATTAGAGCTATCGCCTTTGCATATATAGGATATACGGGGAGTCTAATAATATAATTTCGTTTGTGATATGGAGCGAGAGACGGGGGTCGAACCCGCGACCTACACATTGGCAATGTGTCGTT
>CAYXLF010000020.1:0-12246 GCA_964465815.1 uncultured Candidatus Saccharibacteria bacterium | reverse complement strand
ATTTGTAATGCCACATAAATATCCATGCAGTATTTGCTAAGCTACTTGCTATTACATATGGTGCAATTGCCATATCTTCTTTCTTAAAGTTTACAAACATCGAGATGAGATAGATTATGATCCCCAAGTATATTAATCCCCAAATAGAGAATACGTATCCTGCTGGTACAAAGTATATTGCTAATGAGTCTGATATGGATGCTGTAGTTAGTCCGTTTATTGGTAATGCATTGGAGAGTATATTAACCACAAACATTGCTAGTACTGATGTTAGTACTGCTATTTTTATGATCAGTTCTTTCTTCATAGATATATGGATAATATTATCTATATATAAATATATCATATGGGATATTTTTGTGAAGATTACAGGGAGGTCTTAATTTTTGATTAAGGTCTCCCTGCTTGATAGTTCAGAAAATAATCTCTTTGGCGTTTTCGAGAATTATATTTCCCAAACTATTTATTGCTCGTAAAATTCTTTCGGAGTTGTTACACTCGCATTCAAATGGAATTTCCATGATACCCATTTTCATCAGAGCTTGCCGAACAACTACCATTTGAGGAAGAAGTTCTTCCTTCTTGCTTCTCGTGTATTCACTGAGAATATTCTCAGCTTGTTTTAATACCTCTTCATCTTCCTTAGATATCATGGAGAATCTCCCTTTTTAAAAGAATTTTTAAGAACCGGCCATTATACTACAGGACTACAAGATTCTCAATTCCCCCTATTAGAAAATATTGATATAATCAGACGCTATGTTGAATATAGAAAAAATCTCTTTAAATAGAGGAAACAAAGAAATATTAAAAGATATAACATTAACAATAGATACCAATGAAAAAATTGGTTTAGTAGGTGTAAATGGTGCTGGAAAATCTACACTCTTAAAGATTGTTGTAGCAAGAGAAGAACCTGATCTAGGAACGATCTCCTTCAAAGGTACAATTTCATACCTTGCCCAGGAGACTCACAGAGGATTGGATGTTGAAAATTATCCAAATCTAACTATCGGGGAATATCTAATCATTGAAAAAGAGGTAGAGGCAGAAGAATGGGAAATAAAAAAGTTACTAAATCATTTGAAGATGGAGGACAAAGATTGTGATAGCAAACTTGCAGAACTATCTGGAGGACAGAAAATTAAGGTTGAAATTATAAAGATCCTTCTGGAAAAATCTGATTTATTAGTATTAGATGAACCTACAAACTTCTTAGATATTCCATCCGCAGAATGGCTGATGAGATACCTGATCTCCTACCCTAAATCTGTTTTAGTTGTCTCACATGACTTGAGATTAATGAACAAAGGATTAAGTAAGATCTGGTATTTAAATGAGAATACTCATGATGTAGAGGTGTACAAGGGCAATTATGAGCAATTCTTAAAAGTGAAAGCGCTCAGAGATGAGTTTTTGGTAAAACAGTTAGAATCTGAAGAGAAGAAAGCTGAACGGGTTTTTGAGTTGGCTCAAGGGCTTTCTGGAAGAAAGAGTATAAAAGAAAAAAAGAGAGCAGCAAGAAAATTTGAGCAAGCCAAGGTTTTGAAGGAAGAGGTTAATGAGTTAAAAAGCAAGCTTGTGAAATCAAGGAGAATGAAGATTGGGATTCCTACTCCATCACAGAGCAGCGTGAATGTCTTAGAGGTTAATAATATTTCAAAATCATATATTGATCCCATCGTGGTGTTGAGAAATATATCTTTCAAAGTTCATAGGTATGACAGAGTTGCGATTATTGGGAAAAATGGTGTTGGTAAAACAACTTTGCTTAAGATTCTTGCAGGGAAGCAAGATGCAACAGATGGGAAATTCGGATGGGGATATGGTACTGATTTTGGTTACTATTCCCAAGAGAATGAAGATTTAGATTTAAGTAGAACGGTTTGGGAGAATGTTGAGAGATTAGATTGGGGAAGTATTGATAAGCGAAAGTTTTTAGGAAGCTTCTTGATATCGGGAGATATGGTAGATCAAAAAGTCTCTACTTTATCAGGTGGAGAAAAAACGAGATTGGCTTTAGCTAAATTATTTGCGGGTAGACATAATGTTTTAATGTTGGATGAACCTACTACATATTTAGATCCCGACTCTCAAAATGTATTACTGGGAGCATTAAAGGAGTACAAAGGAACAATATTGATTGTGAGTCATGAACCATCGTTTGTAAAAGAATTGGGGATTGAAAAAGTGTTACTTATGCCTGAAGAAAGGTTCACATATTTTAAGGATGAATATTTGGATAGAGTGGGAATTATCTAACGTACTTTTTCCAGAGGCTTGATTGCCTGACAGCGTTTTCAATTTCTTCTTTAGGGAGATTAGTTTCAATCCATATGTGAGGAGGAATTTGTTGTAACTTATGCAGGTATTCAACTAAATCTTCTTGCTTTAGCTTTTGAACTTCATCTGTGTAGAGGTTGTGATTATACATAGTACCTGTTTCCCAATAATCCATGGCGATCTCGTATGGGAGATTTGGGTTATAGTCTATGGTATTAGGAAATATATATGTGCTAATAATATTTGTTAACCATCTCTTTCCCTTGGTGGACAGGATGAACTTCTCAATATCATCAAATATGAAAGGTTCTAATTTATTCAACATCTCTTTTAATCGTGCGTTATCTATTATAAATCGGAGACCTTTAATATCATGCCCTATCGTATACCAACTTCCAATAAAGCTTTCAGCTCCATAGATAATTCCCGTTTTTTCTCGAAGGATTTCAAAAGCGGCTCTTCTAATCATTGAATTTAGGATTCCACGCTTTGCTTCCTTCTCATAATTAATACCGTTCTCGAGTTTTTCAAAATAATTTAACTCAATTATCGTACCAGTAGCCTTTTCATCATAGAAATAGCCTAAATTTAAGTTGTTATTTAAATTAGGAGTGGGAATTTCTTTTAGTGTTCTCATTGAATACTTCTTACACATTTTCTCTATTATTTCTATAGATAATTTGGATAATGCATTTCTACTTTGGATGGAAAAGATAGGAGTTCCACCTATTATTCTGTGCTCAAAAAAAGAACTTAAATCATTCATCGATATTGTAGAAATTTGATTTACTTCGCCGATTCTATTATAAGTGAATTCTTTTAGCTCTTCTCCTTCTAAATATATAATTCTTTGTAGAAATGAATCTTTCTCGATCTTGGGTTGTCTGCTTCTTTCTGCAGTTATAATTTTTTTTTCATTCTCTAATTCTTTTGCAATCTTATCCTCTGCAAACTCAAGTTCACTACTTATTCGATTTAGAAATCGTTCTGTCCCCGATTCATGTGTATATCCGTCAAATACAAGACTTTTGTATCCAGTATGTGCATTTGTCATCAAAGCTGGTCTTTTGCTGTTACCCTCTTCGTATTTATGTATGCCTTGGCGTGTCTTAAAAGTTGAATTGGGACCAGTTAGAAGATGTTCCAAAAGATGCGCTGTACCATGTTGCACAATCTCGTGATCTTCATAGATATTCCCAGCTTTATGCATTACCCTAAAATCAAAATTTACAGTCGCGGGATTAAGAAGCTGTATTAATTTAACACCACAATCAAGATTGTATAACTGGTAGGTTATGTTGTTGTATTTATTCTTAAATTCTTGTAGTAATTTCATTTGTTATTCTACTACAAATGTCACTGTTGCTTTTTCACTGGCCTGAAATGTTCCCGAATATGAATATTCTTGTATCACAGTAGAACATACACCATCTGTTGGTTGTTCCTGTACTGTGACCTTTACGGTTACCTGCTCAGGGTAGCTCTCTGCTACTATTGCATCTGTGTTTACTGCATAACAAGGAGTTGGTAATGTACCATTTACAGAATATTCCCACAAATTATTTCCTTTGTATGTATATGCGAGATTAAAGTCATTCCCAGATTGTGTTTGCTCCTCTCCAGTATTAGTTTTTTGAAAGAAGAATGTATATGCAATATATCCAAAGAGTAAGATGCCCACAATTACTGTCGTGATCCAAATGAGTTTCTTGTTCATAAATTCTCCAACTTCAAATTATATTTAATATGATACTAAAAATTTGGAGCTTTGTGGATCTAGGTGTAAGATGAACAAAGATAACTTGACCAGACTACCTGAGATATGACAGAAGAGATTCTTGAAGTAGAAAAAGATTTGACTGTAGTGGAGCCTTTTGATGTTAACGTTTTGGATGATATAGATTTTTTTGGAAATGGGAAAATCATGATTGATGGTAAGTCCTCAACTAGATTGAATTCTCAAGATATCCTTGAACAAAACGGAATTCTTTGCCCAAATGATTCTCCTCAAAGAATTATCATATTTGCAGACAAGACTGAACAAGAACGACGAATAGGTATCTTAGCGGATATGGGTAATCATGACATTGCGGGTTTGTATCTTACAAAACAAATTCTTGCTAGTGAGGATGATCTTCCACTTTTTACAATCACAAGAATAGAGCCACTTAGAAATGGCATTAACAAATACAATCATTCAGAGATGCAATGTGGGAATCTAGTTGAAGATCCAGATTTAAGTGATATATTTACTCAGCTTGCGGATCTTTTTATTCCTTCGGAGGAAGAGGATTAATTATTTTTCTATAACTCCTCCACCTACAACATACTCTCCATCATAGAAAACTACTGACTGCCCAGGGGTTATAGCTCTTTGTGGAGTATCAAAAAACACTTCGACTTTTTCGTTTTCAACAGGTTTGATAATTGCGGGAGCTTCCTTGGCACCGTATCTTATCTTTGCTTCTACTCTCATTTCCTTTTCTAACCTATCAATGCTAATCCAATTTAGATCTCTGGTTATTAATTTGTTGGAGAATGTCTCTTCATCACTTCCCACAACTACCTGATTTTTCTCAATATCGATCTCTACAACATACAAAGGCATATTACTTGGTATTCCTAAACCCTTCCTTTGACCAACGGTATAATTAAATATTCCAGTATGTTTTCCTAATACATTTCCTTTAGTATCTACAATATCTCCTGGTAACACTTCTGAATCTGTATGCTCTGATATGAACTTTGCATAATCATTATCCTCTACAAAGCATATTTCTTGACTATCTGGCTTACTTGCTACTCCCAGATCATACTTCTTCGCGATCTCTCTAATTCTGTCTTTCTCATATCCCCCAACTGGAAAGAGAGTTTTAGATAGTTGATCTTGTGTCAGGTTGTACAATGCATAGGTCTGATCTTTGGTTCTACTGATAGCCTTTTTAAGTAGATATCTCCCATCTTTGAATTCCACTTGTGCATAATGTCCTGTGGCTATGTAGTCTAGTCCCATTGAGATAGCTTTATCTAATAGGGCTTCAAATTTAACCTCTTTGTTACATACGATACATGGATTAGGAGTTCTACCCGCTTGATATTCTTTTATGAAATATTCTATTACCCTTTCTCGAAAGATATCTCTAAAGTTCAGGACGTAGTATGGTATTCCAAGTTTGTCTGCTACTCTTCTTGCATCGTTAACTGCTGTAAGTGAGCAACATCCATTCTCTCTTTCTTCTTCCTCTTCGGCTTGCCATATTTGCATTGTTGCTCCTATAACTTCATATCCTTCTTCTTTTAGTAATGCTGCTGATACAGAGCTATCTACTCCTCCACTCATGGCTATTAATACTTTTTTGTTATTCTTCATCTTGCAGATTACTTAATAAAATATATCCTCTTCTTTGATTTAGAAGATTTTGAATGTTTGATGTTGTTGTATCTGCGGACTCTGATTGCACGACATGTCCTAATCGCATTGAATCTATAGAGAAATAGCACCCATTGCTTTTTAATATCGCTGTTGCATGACCTGCATGGACATCTCCAATCAAAATTGCTAGATCTTGCGTAGATCTTAATCTCGAATCAAGCTCTTGTGTATAATTGGTATGCAAATTATTTGAGGGACAATCTTTATCTGCTCCGTTAAGCATGGCCCAGAATAATAATGCTGCATTTGTACCTTCCAATGCCGTATATATATTTTGCTGTTTTTCCAATAGATTGTTTCGATCTTGTTGAGAAACAGAAAATCCACATGGTCTTTGTATTTCATGAAGAGATTGCAATACAGGGAGCACAAAACCTGCTTCTAAATGATCTTTAGCATATTCAAGTGAGTTTCTATTAAGAAAGATCTTTAGCTCTTCTCCAACTTTATATCCAAGATTAGTTGCAATCAACGAAGTATCTAGTGCTGCATATTCAGCACAATTACCAGCAACTGTTTGTTCTATTGTTGGAATCGTAATACCTCCAATGTTTGTATTGCATATTCTTGAATCGAATGGTGCTTCTAGCTTTCCATCTGGAATAGTAATTGGATCTGATTGTGATATCGTTTGTACGCTATTCTGCATGAAAATTCTTCCTATGAAGTTATTGACTTTACATTATTGAGAAATTCTATTTTCTGATCCTGCATATAATATCCATCAATCTTACCCAACAACTTTCCAGCTTTGAATATCAGCAAAGAAGGAAGCTCCGATAATTGAAATTTCTCTACTAATGTTTCTGAAGAATTTAATTTGTAATATCTTATATCACCACTTATTTCGTCTGTTATATCTCTAATAGGAATTGATTTGAGCAAACATTGAGTATTTGAAGCTTCGTATATTTCTATTAATGTAATTCCTTCATATTCTATTTTATTTTGTAATCGAGACTCTTCAATAACAAAAAAATCTGATATTGGTGATGCTCCGTATCTATCAACAAATAAGTCTTTGATGGTTCTAGGATCATTCTCTATTTGTTTTTCATAATCTTTGTATTCTTTATCCGTCTTGGCTACACATATTGCAGATACCGGACATTGTGGCATACATAGGCCACAACTGATACATTTTGTATTATCAATGTTTATAGTTTTCTTTGCCTCATCGTATGACAATGCGCCGGTTGGGCATATAGCAATACCACCACACTCTGGTGCGTTATCGCATATTTTGAAATTGATTAATACTGGCATAGCGTTGAGATTTTAATTTATTTCTCAGACTTTTTCTTTCTATAATCCTCTATTGCTGATTTAATAGCCTGCTCAGCTAAATTAGAGCAATGCATCTTTATAGGTGGTAGACCATCTAATGCTTCTGCTACCGCTTTGTTTGTTATCTCTAAAGCTTCCTCTATAGTCTTTCCTTTGATCAACTCTGTTGCCATACTACTAGTAGCTACCGCTGCACCGCAACCAAATGTCTTAAATTTAACATCGGTTATGATGTTGTTCTCTATCTTTAGATACATCTTCATAATATCTCCACAAACAGGATTTCCTACCTGGCCTACACCATCTGCATCGGGTATCTCTCCAACATTCCTTGGATTCATGAAATGATCCATTACTTTGTTACTGTATTCTTCCATTTTGTTTGAATGACTCATATAACGGGGACATAGCTCTAAGTTTCTCGATGATAGGAGGTAATACATCAATTAGATAGTCTATGTCACTATCTGTATTCTCCTCTCCAAATGTTAATCTTAATGATCCATGCGCGATCTCGTGTGGTAATCCAATCGCAAGCAATACATGGGATGGATCTAATGAACCAGAAGTACATGCTGATCCACTTGATGCACAGACATTTTTCATATCCAATGACAGAAGTATGGATTCGCCCTCTACAAATTCAAAAGAAATATTTACATTCCCAGGTAATCTTCTCTCTGCATCTCCATTTAATCTAGAATATGGGACCTTTTCTAGTATTTCTTTCATTGCGCGATCTCTTAATTTCAATAGCTTTCCATTATAGTTATCAATATTGGTACTCGCCATTTCAATTGCTTTGCCAAGTCCTACAATGCCTGCTACGTTCTCTGTGCTAGCTCTCTTGCCTCTTTCTTGCTCACCGCCATGTATGAAGGAATGGATTCTGACACCATCTCGTATATACAACACACCTACTCCCTTTGGGCCATAGAATTTGTGTGCAGAGAGGGATAGAATATCTATATTCATATCCTTAACATCTACTGGTATGTTCCCTATGGCTTGTACTGCATCAGTATGGAAATATATTCCGTTTTCTCTTGCCAAAGTGCCAATCTCTTTTATTGGTTGTATTGTTCCTATCTCATTATTTGCAAACATGACAGATATTAATATGGTATCTGGTCTAATAGCTTTCTTGATATCTTCTACATCCACTATTCCATTTTCTTTTACTGGTACATAGGTTACTTCAAAGCCTTGTCTTTCAAGATATTTACAGGTGTTAAGCACAGCATGATGTTCTATATTTGTAGTTATAATATGTTTCCCTTTGTTTTGATTTGCATATGCTACTCCTTTGATCGCCCAGTTATCTGATTCACTGCCACCGCTAGTAAAAAATATCTCTTTTGGTAATGCATTAAGTGCTAGTGCAACTTTCTCTCTCGCGTCTTCTATGGTTTTCCTGTTTTCTCTTCCAAGTGAGTGTATGGAGGAAGGATTTCCATATCTTTCTGAAAAGTATGGAAGCATAGCCGCCAAAACCTCCTGTTTTACGGGGGTTGTTGCTGCGTGGTCAAAGTATATCTTCTTGTTTAATTCCATGAGTATATTCTACCATAGAGGTCAAGAATATTGAGGGCTTTTACTCGGGTATTATGTCTTAAGAGTTTGTTTTTCTCTTCTTCGCGTTAAATATTAAGACCACCCATATGCTGCCTAGCATCATTAATACACCGGAGCAGATCATTACCCAATCAAAATATATATCACCCAAGTTGGCAATGAGACCAATTACAGCACTCAGAATAACCGTTGAGAGACTGATGATGGTCTCGTAAAATCCGTATTGTTTTCCTTCTCTTCCCGTGTCTATGTTCATGGCAAAGAGTTTTCTCCATGTAGAAAGATTGAGTGATGCTCCTATCCCAAATATGAGTTGAAGTACATAGTAGTGCCATGGTTGTGAAATTAGTAGGTAAAGCAGATATGGGAGACCCATGAGTAATATCCCGCCGATTAGGAAATATATATCATCCTTGTCTTTTTTTATCGTATCCGTAATATACCCTATTGGTATCTGTGTTAATGCTCGTGTGAAGTAATATATTGCTGTTCCTACTCCAATGAATTCTATGGCGTTTGCACCAAGTTTACCAGACAGATATATCCCACCTAGTGTTGATATGACAAAATATGGGCCCCATGCAAATACATCGGATATGGTAAGTAAAACAACAACCTTATTGAAATTCTTTGTGTATTTACGGAGTTGGAACATATCAAATAACATAATAACACAATTGCTATTATCATGGAGATTTATTCCAGTAGTAGTGAAACAATCGTATATTTGATTGGGAAAATAGCAATTAATAAATGTGGTAGAATTATCATTACTATGGAAGCTAAACATATTGAACAAGAAGCTTCTGCCCCACTGATTTTGAAGATAATAGAAGAGAATAATATAGAATCTCTTGCATTAGATTTGGATAATACGTTCTTGCTAACGAATGAATATTATTGGTTCTGGCAGGATGGTTGTAGTGCATTCTTGGCAGATAGTTTTAAAGTAGGAGTTGAAAAGGAAGTTTTTGTTGAAAGAATGGCATATAATTTAAGGTTAGAGTATAACGAAAAAGCTCTTCTTCCTATAAGGCAAAAATATCTTAATGCCTTAGATAGGTATTTTGGAGAAAACCAGCCAGAAAATTACAAGGGTTACAAAAAGACAGCTCGAAAATTCCTTGAGGATTTCTACAAAGAATCTCCCGATATGATAGAAGGAAGTGATTCTTTCCTACGATTGATATATAGAACAGGTTTGCCTTTTGTTTTCAATTCAAATGCTCAATATGATTGGACAAAAACAAAAATAGAGGTGTTTGAAGAAGAAATTGGTGCAAAGATCCCATTCAATGCTGTCGATATAAGCAAGAGGAAAGATGCACAAACATGGATAAGATCCGTTGATAAAATTGGGAAATCAATAGAAACAACCTTGGTGATTGGAGACAGTCTTGTTGCAGATATTCTTCCTGCAATAGAAGCTGGTTGTAAAAATTTGATTTGGATAAAGGGAGATTTAGAAAAATTGCCATTTGAAATAACAGATAATCCTGATATTCACATATGGTGTGTAAACAGTATAAAAGATCTTCTTAAAATATGTGTATCAATTTTTTGTACTTTCTGATATAATCAAACTCGTTTGATGTAGATCGAAGCGAAACTAATAGACCTATGAGGTTAACAATATTTTATTTTCGGTTTGTCTATGTAAACTGAAAATTAAAATTAATTGTTAATTACTGTTATGGAAAACAGGTACAAATCATACGGGCATGGTCGATCTAATCGATTTTCCCCAAGAAGAAGTTTTAGAGCAAATACTAGAAAAAATTCTGGTATTAGCACTAATCAATATATAGCGAAAGCTATACAAACAGAGACATCCAACATATATGTTACGGATGCACTTTTCAATGACTTTAAGTTAGATTCAATACTTCAGAAAAATATTTTGAGTAAGAGATACACAATTCCTACTAAAATACAGAATGAAGCTATTCCTACTATATTAGCTGGAAAAGATATTCTTGGTATTGCAAGTACTGGTTCTGGTAAGACAGCAGCATTTTTGTTACCGATGATCAATAAATTTTTAAACGATGGTACACAAACATGCTTAATAGTTGTCCCTACTAGAGAGCTAGGTATGCAGATACAAGATGAATTTAGAGAGTTAACAAGGAACACAAATTTGAAATCAGTACTCATAATTGGTGGTAAGAGTATCAAGGATCAGATGTATATTCTTAGAAAAAGACCACATTTCATTATTGCTACCCCAGGTAGATTAAAAGATATATATGAAAGAAAGGGTGTTAATCTCGCAGAGGTTAACAATGTAATACTGGATGAGGTAGATAGGATGTTGGATATGGGATTTATTAATGATATCCGATTCATTATCGACAAACTTGATACTAACAGACAGTCCCTATTCTTTTCTGCAACCATGTCTCCTAAGGCTGAGCAGATTGCAAATTCTTTACTAAAAAATCCTACAAAGATTGAGATTGAATCTCAGGCTCCTCAACATAATGTTGATCAGGATATTGTAAAGATAGATGGATTAAAAAAGAAGGAGGAGGTTCTTCTCGATTTATTATCTAAGGAAGAATTTAAGAAGGTTTTGATATTTACAAGAACTAAGAGAAATGCAGATAGATTATCAAACTATCTTTATGACAACAAATTAGATGTGGATGCATTACATGGAGATAAGAGACAATCACAGAGAAGTAGGATAATCGATGGATTTAAGAAAGGTAATTTCAATATATTGATTGCTACTGATGTAGCGTCAAGAGGGCTTGATGTTTCCGACATTACGCATGTCATAAACTATGATGAACCTGAGTGTTATGAGGATTATATTCATAGGATTGGTAGGACTGGTAGAGCTGGTAAGAAGGGATATGCATTAACCTTTATAGATAGATAAAAACAAAAGGACGCTTCGTTCTACTGTAAATCATATTTGTATCAATAACGACATGGGTAAAAAGTTTTATTTATTTTTACTATATGATTTATGAAGACAGATAAGATAATTATCTTCCCACCAACCCCTTTATATATTTATATGCCGCTGATATCTCTGAAGATTTTTCTGTTAATCCCGGTCTCCTATTTACTTCTAATATATAGTTTTTCCCGGACTCTTTATCGGTAACTACGTCAACTCCCGCCCATTTGAGTTTTAACGCTTTTGCGGATTGTACAGCTATATCTATAACCTCTCTAGGAACATCTTTAATCTTTATGAACTCCTCATCAGCTCCCAATGCTACATTATTTCTGAATTTATCTGTTACCCTTGTCCTCTTACATACCGATGTAGATTTTCCATTCGCAATTACAACTCTATAATCAAAATCATTGGGAATATACTGTTGAAATATATATCTATTATATTTACCATTTGCCTTGATTGTATCTCTTATCTCCTCTTGCCTATCGATTAGGAAAACATTTGCACCAAGTGAACCTGATGAAGTCTTATATACACACGGTAAGCTGCAAACCTTAATTACCTCTTCCATATTTTTTTCTTTCTCTCTTATCCCATTATGAAAATATGTATTTGGAACAGAAATGTTCTTAGAAGCTAAAGAGAAAATATCGGAAAGTTTTGTATTATGTGAATTGGTCTTATTGTGTGGTATATGTTGAGATTTGAGATATAAATGAAGGAGATATGCCATATGAGTCGTGTTCCATCC
>CAYXLF010000019.1:0-12338 GCA_964465815.1 uncultured Candidatus Saccharibacteria bacterium | reverse complement strand
ATAGAGCAACGCACTCCTAACGCGTAGGTTGTCGGTCCGACTCCGGCCAGGTGCGCTTAATGAATATCGTATTCTGAAACTATAATTCTTCCCTGATCATCAGTAGTGAAAGTAAGCACTGAACCTTGGGAATCTCTGAAGAGGAACGTTAGTAGCTTATCAGGCTGTGCTATAAATGATTTGTTTTCACCGTCTCTGTCAGCTACAAAGATTGATCCTTCTTCCGAATATATAATGTTGTATGTATTGGAAAGCCATCTTAAATTTTGTATTTTTGATACATCAGTTATATTTTTAATACTTCTTGTGCCAATAGTTACAGTATGATCTCCTTCTGTTTTATCGAATGTGTACATACCAATTTGATTTGAATCTTGGAAAAGAAGCTCTCTGCTGTTAGGGTTGAAGGCTACTAGAGTCGCAGGATATGGAGAGATCATCATGAACTTTTGTGTTTCGATGTTGTACCAGTATGTTGCTAAACTGGTTCTCATATATACGCCTTGGGCTTTTTGGTTGACCTCTATAAAATCGATGCTTCCGGCGGAGAGGGTGCTTTCTGGTGCGGAAGTAAACTCTACAGATGGGAAGCCATTGCTTCTGTAGCCTGTTATATATTCTTCAGCTTTGCTGAAGTAGAAATTATCAATAATATATTTACTATTTGCTCCATCAAGTTGCACCTGTTTTAAGCGATAGGAGTAAAATTCGTTATCTGTGTCAGTTGCGTCCTCGACGATATAAAAGAAACCTTGGTCATCAGTTGCCCATGTGTATTTAATTCCAGAGATCTTGTTAAAAAGCTCAATAGAGGTATTTAATTTTGTATTGTATGCAAGTATTTTTGCAGTAGATTCTAGAATTAAATATGTATTGTTATTTGCCCATGTAATTGTATACGCAATTTGAGGATCAAATGCGAGTGGTTTAAGCTCAGTAAGCTTCTGCTGTGAGTTGGTATCTATTATGTAATATTGGCTTGTAGAATTCGTAGTAATTTTTAGCAATGCTAGCTGTCCACTAGGGGACATGGTTATGTCTATATTGTTAGTGTCCAATTCTAATACGATTGATGGATTAGAAGAGAAGTCCCAAAGAGCAGGATTGAGAGTATATTCCCATAGTGTGTATGAGTTTTCCTCCTTTGTAAGTATAAGGGCGTGTGAGAAATATGGACTGACCCAGTATTTTTCTAGAGTACCAGAGGATGTCCACTTCGTGCTACCTTCTGGATTACTTTTGATCAGCCATGGATAAATAGGCGTAGATTTCCCTTCTACTATCTCAACCTCTTTACTCCAGTCGTAATAACCATCCAACTTTAGTGTTGTACGGTATGTTCCAACCTCAAGACTTGTACTCTTAGGAGTTTTACCAATTAATTTGTCATCTATATATATGTCTGCTGTTATCGGTGAGCTTTCTACTCCTAACACTCCTGATTGAATGAGTGCTTTATTAAAAATGTCGAATCGATAGCCATTTGAATAGAGATAAATCACTGCCGCGACTAGAAATAATAGTAATGTGTAAAGGATGGGAAATAACATCGAACCAATATGTATCTTCGTTTTCTTGGGAGGTGTCATCCCAAGAGTATAGCATAATGAAATGGAAGTTGTTAGAATATGAATATTATGGAAGACAGAAAAAGAATTTTAACAGGGGATAGACCTACAGGAAAAATGCATATTGGCCATTATATGGGGTCTTTATTAAATCGTGCCAAACTACAGGATGAGTATGATGAATATATCATTGTTGCCAATATTCAAGCTTTAACAGACAATTTTGATAATCCTGGTAAGGTTAGAGAGAATATTGAAGAACTACTATGTGATTACTACGCAGCTGGCATAGATTTTGATAAAGCGAATGTATTTATACAGAGTGAAGTTCCTCAGATACATGAGATATTCATATATCTTTCAAACTTTGCGACTGTTCAACAGATTCAGCACAATCCAACTATAAAGACAGAATTGGCACAGAAGGGGATGGAGACATCAACTCCTTTGGGTTTCTTTATGTATCCAATACATCAGGCTGCAGATATCCTATGCGTAAATGCAGATCTCGTCCCAGTTGGGAAAGATCAGGCTCCAATGGTAGAGGATACAAGGATTCTTGCCAGGAAGTTTAATAATACTTATAAAACGAATATATTACACGAGCCACAAGCTTTGTTTGGTGTCCCTATAAACGTACCGGGCATAGATGGCGCAGAAAAGATGGGTAAGAGTCTTAACAATTGTATATATCTCTCGGATAGCGAAGAAGAGTTAAGAAAGAAAGTGTTTAAGGTATATACAGATCCTTCAAGGGTACATGCTACAGATCCTGGTAAGATAGAGGGGAATGTAGCCTTTATGTACATGGATCTATTTAATGATGATATTAAAGAGGTGGAAGCAATGAAAGAGAGATACAAGGCAGGTACTATCAAGGATGTTGAAGTAAAGGAAAGATTGTTTGAAGTGATGAATGAGAAATTAACTCCTATAAGAGAGAAACGTAAAGAAGCAGAACAGATGAAATCAGAATTGATGGAAAAAGCTATGGTGGGAAGTGTGAAAGTATCTGGTATTGCAAGAAATATCGCAGATCAGATGAAAGAGGCTATGAAATTGGATTTTAATAATAGATAACTTGTAGTTTTGGAACTTTAATATGTTCGTAAAGAAATTAGGTATAGACCTAGGTACAGCAAATTCCGTTGTGTTTGTTCAAGGAGAAGGTATCGTCTTTGTTGAGCCAACTGTTGTTGCAATTGACGTTAATAATTTCACTGTTATAGCTGTAGGCACAGAAGCAAAGGAGATGATTGGAAAAACTCCGGAGAATATTGTTGCTAAAAGACCTCTTCGTAATGGAGTTATAGCTGACTCTCGTGTGACAGAGGCATTGCTAAAATATTTTTTTGATAAGGCATTAGGGAAAGCAAGGTTTTTTAAACCTGATGTAGTTATAAGTGTGCCTGCAGGCATAACCTCTGTAGAGGAAAGAGCTGTACTAAAGGCTGCTAATGCGGTAGGTGCTAGAAATGTGACATTACTTCCTGAGCCATTACTTGCAGCATTGGGCGCAGAGATGCCGATACATACATCATCTGGGAATATGATTATAAATATGGGTGGAGGAACTACCGAGGTTGCAGTAATTTCTCTTGATGGAGTAGTAGAATATGAATCTTTAAGAGTAGCAGGTGATGCTATAAATGAATCCATTATTTCATATATGCGTAAGAAAAAAGGTATCTTAATTGGTGAACAGACCGCAGAGAAAATCAAGATAAAGATAGGAAGCGCAATGGAGGTTAAAGATCCTCGACAGATGGAAGTTAGAGGTCGGGATGTAGGTGCAGGTATGCCTAAATCCATAATGGTTGATTCTAATGACATTGCGAAAGCAGTAGAGTGGCCATTAAGAAATATCATTAAGAGTATCCAAGCTGTTTTGGAGAAAACACCTCCTGAGCTATCTGCCGATATTATAGATCGAGGTATGGTCATGAGTGGCGGTACTGCATTACTGAGGAATTTAGATAAACTATTCTCTAGAGCCACAGGAGTTCCAGCTCACGTGGCAGACGATCCTCTGTTTTGTGTGGTAAAGGGCACGGGTATTGCTTTAGATTTGATAGAATCAGGGGAAAGGAAGTTTTCCTTCAATAAAGATTTCAGACGATAGTTTTTATTTCTTTCAACATATATAATATTTCCATGGATTTTCTATTCGGTAAAAAGAAGGTGATGAGTCTTGCAGAGGTAACTACGCTTTTAAGTAGCTTGAGAATTCCTACTGCATTAGTATTTACCCCAATAAATCTCGAAACCGAGAAAAAGAAATTTTTTAATAGTGATACATACAATCCTGTGTTTGAGTATAGGATTGTTAAAAATAATAACGCAGAGATATTAAAAAAGCTTTTTAAGGTTAAAGAGATAGGGGATATTGATCCTCGTATCTCTGATTTTTACATTCAACTCATAGACTCTAAGCGAGAAGCCAATGATCTTATGTATGCTGTGGGTGATAATGAGAGTATTACAGATATCTCTGTACATAGGTATGGTAAACCTGGAGATCAGTTATTCAGAAACGCAGCGAGAGTATTGAGAGGGAAGATGGATAGCTACAATGTAGTTAAGAGTGATAGTATAAGGAAGAATGATCTGCTTCATCATGATGAGATTGTAAGGATATTTAACACTACTTTTGAGGAGTTAGGACTAGAAGGTTGGTCTGTTAATGATTCTATCAATATCGCTAAAAATGGTGTTAAGGTTGGTGTTAAGAAGAAAGAGATTCTTGTTGATCCTAATATTGAGAGGACGAGGTTCAAGCTTAGAAAGACTCTTGTGCATGAGGTTGGTACACATGCTTTGAGAGCTTACAATGGCTTGAGATGTGGTATCGATGCACTTAGTAATGCAAATCTTCCAGAGTATCTTGATATAGAGGAGGGTTTAGCTACTTGGAACGAGAATAATATGGGTCTTCTTACAGATAAGTGGCTGAAGAAAAAAGCAGCGTTAACATGGGCTATATATTTGGGTGAGGACTTGAGTTTTAGAGAGCTTTACAATGTATTACTTGCTGTGTTACCTAAATATTCAGCATTTGATATTACATATCGTGTAAAGAGAGGCTTAGGTGATACGCATGATAGGGGAATCTATTCTAAAGATATTGCATATTTTAGAGGTTTTAGAAAAGTGAAGAAGAAATTGGAGGAGAATCCAAGACTATATAACCAACTTTATGCAGGAAAGATTACATTCAAACAGTGTGAATGGGTAGAGGATGGGTTACTACCAGCACCAACAAATGTTCCTACCAAGGAAAAGTGGTTAGAGATTTTCAAGAAGGCAGGGATTTAATCCCTAAATGCTGTTACTATAGCTTCTGCAATATTTACAGGCTCGCCCTCTATCTTTGTTTCGTATGCTTTGTATCCCGGATGGAAACTTATCTCTTGAATATGTGGTTTGCCATGGATATACATGAAGTCTACAGCCATGAAGTCTGCTTCTAACACAGATGCCATCTTCTCTGCGATGGCTGTTATCTCCTCGTTAGGTTGGTTGTACATCTCATACTCGCCTTTACTTACGGTCATAAATCCATTCACAGCCTTCCTTTTCCATCCTGCTATGACTTTTCCTAATTTAACAAAGATTCTATAATCCTCACCAGCATCAGAGAATTCTTGGATAAAGAAGTGAGAGAGATCTTGCCCATCAAGATTCTCCTGCTTGTAATCCTCATCTTTCTCTAGTTTGAATACATTCTTTTTGATCTTTTCTTTTCCATCAATCAGCTCGACTCTATTTGCACCTGAGTACTCTTTGATTATCAATGGGTATTCTTTTAACATTTCTCTTTCTTTTTGATATCCACCATTTGTATGGAAATACGTATCAAAGTAGGGGAGGTCATTCTTTGAACATAGCATTGCGAAGGCTATTTTGTTGTAATATGGTAGATTCTTTATAGCCCTCGAATTCTGTATGTTCACTTTTTTTTCTGGGTTGTCTTGGTTATATTGTTCAACGTAGTCTATAATGAATCGCTTGTATTGATACTCACGTTCATCATCTAGAGAGTGGCCTCTAAGAATGACGTTGCTGTACTCTGTTATATCGTGCCCTTTAGCTTTGATTTGCGTGGAACCATTATGAAACAGAAATTCTATCTCATCATTGTATGCGAAATCGTGTGGTATACTCTTCTTTTCTAATTCTTCAACTAATCTCGCAGATCCAGTTGGAATTTCACCCATTGTAGCTACTTCTACACGTTGTCTTTTGTCTATGATAAGGTATTTCATCTTTGAACTTTTTGATTTTAGATATTAAACCTTTAAATTTGAATTTTCTAATTGCTTTTCTGAATTCACGGTCTTCAAGATATTTAGATTCTACCATTAGAAGATCAATTCTATTAAATCCCAAGCCTGTTTCCTTAACATCTTCTATATTTCTATGATGGATAATCATGGCATCTAATGATGCATTTACTTTAAGTCCTTCAATTGCTTTCCACTTCTCTAGGCCTTTATTTATATCCAACCCATTTATTATTATCTCCCCATCCTTGTATTCTCCCACCACGTCCTTTTCGTTAATGTAAGAGCCGAAGATTGATCTTTTACGTAAAAGAGTAGGAATATCCTCATCGCTATGACCAATTACGACTATCTGTTTTGTGTTATTCCCTGCAATCAGTGATTTAATATACCTCTCTAAGACATATTCTTTAGGTTCGCCGATGACTGGATAAATATTAAGATATGCTTCTGGCATTGTATTGACCTCTAAAATTGCGCCATTATCCTTAGTAAGTGGTTTGGAGATATCTTTGCACATTACGTCTACACCTAGGGTAAATGCATGTATTGAAGAAGCAATGCTCTCAACGACTGCTTTGATCTCTGGCCCAACTTTTTCGGTGAAATCTTCTGTAATTCCTCCTTGGCTCATACTTGCTACTCTTCTTACAGATATCTTTTTGTTTGCAGCAATGATAGTATCCAATGTTAATCCTTGTTCTTTGATGTATTTTCTTAATGATTCGTCGATAGCAATTGGTTTTAATGTGTGTGCTGGACTTGAAGTGTCTCTTCGTGGGTCTGTATTAGTTATTTCAACTAACTCGTTAAGTGTATGTTTGCCATCTCCAACTACAAAAGCAGGAATACGTTTGGTTGCAACTTCTAATTTGCCATTTATAATCAAAAGCCTGTAATCCTCGCCGGAGACCTGCTCCTGTATCATAATCTTTGTTTGCCAATCTTCTCTTTGCCTATCTTCTGTAGCTTTCTTTGCAAATTTGAACGCATCTTTGGCTTCTTCTATTGTCTTAATACCGACAACAACGCCATGGCCTCCGGTCAGGCCAGTTGGTTTGATTACGACAGGTTTTTGATATTTTGCCCAAATCTCTTCTATCTCTGAAACAGAGTTAATGAGCTGCCATTTTGGTATTGGAAGACCCATTCTCTGTATCATTAGGTTGGTTTGCCATTTGTCTCTTTGGATATCCTTTGCAATCTTGGAATCTTTGCTTGAGGAGATGGAGTAGATCATCTCTGAGTGCTTTCCAACTCCGATTGTATATATACGGTTATGACCTTTTGAATCATCAAGTCTTTTTTCTTCAACAATGGTAGGTGTAGTTTCTAATCCCATCTTGTATGCAGTATAGAGTAGGGGAATTGTAGACATGGAGGCTACTCTTTCTTTTATAACCTCTTCAACAATATATGCTCTAGCTTTTTCGTATGTGATTTCACCTTTTGATAGTGATATTAGAATTGGAGCGATTTCTCTCCAAAGAGGTGTAAGGTTTGATTCTATGCAAAGAGTATTTCCGCTGAAGGTATATTTCTCTATGAATATTGGATGAAAGGATTTGACTAAGTCTAAGATCTTCACGACAGAGTCTGCTTTCGAGAGTTTAATTTTGATAATGGAGGCCTTTGATTCTAGATTCAATCCTTGCAATACTTGTATATTATTCATCCTATATTATTTTAACTTAAATATTTATCTCTTATGTACTCGAGAACTGGAACAGCTACTTTAACTTTCTCTCCTTTGTCTGTTTTGTAATGTAATCTTAGCCCTGGGTTATAATTAATTTCATTTATTCCACATTTACCCTTCTTCGTGATATCTTCTGCGATGATATCTACACCCCCAAACTCTAAATCAAGTGCTTTAATGGCTCTTACAGCGAGTTCTTTGTAATATGGATTTACAATAGAGGCACATTCTTCTGTAGTACCACCAGTGGTTAAATTACAGTTGTATCTTAAAACTACAATTTTTCCTTCTTCGGGAATAGTGTCTAATGTAAATCCTGCATTTTTCAATCTGATTTCTATCTCTGAATCTATGGGAATTGGCTTTAATACGAGAAGTTTGCGCTCTTTATTGGCAGCTTCGATTAGTTCTCTTATAGTGTTCTTACTATTGCCGATAACTACTGGCGCCTTCCTCCAGACTATTCCTGCTACACTGTCTCCAACAACTAAGAATCTGTAGTTTTCGCCTTTGATGAACTCCTCTCCTAGTACTTTAGCATCATCTCCAGATTTATCGACCTCATATGCAGCATTAAATGCTTGAATAACCTGGTCTTCAGTTTCTGGGAGTAGGGTAACTCCTTTACCGCCCAGCTGCTGTTTAGGTTTCAATACAATGTTTTTGTATCTATGAAAGAATTTTATTGCATCTACAGAGCTTGAGAGCACCTCTTGTTTCGGGACATCTATGCCATATGAGTCTAGTATGGTGTTTGTAAGATTTTTTCTCTTTGAAATCGTCGTACTTGGAGAGCAGGTTAGTGGTGTTACTGTATTTATGATGAACCAATGTTTTTCTCCTGCCTCGAATTTCGCTATACAATTTTTTACCATGGAGTATTTAATACCAAGAATATCGGCGGCTTCTAAGTAATATGCTAAATGTACATTTCCAGACTCTTTTAGATATTCTTCGTACGTTTTCATTATTTGAATGTCTTACTTGTGTCAATTAAATAGTCTTTAAGATCAGATCTGCCTAGGACAATGGAGTGAGTGGTGTCATCTGTGACAATCATCTCCACATCTTTAGTCTCTCCAGATATCTTGATCTTAACAATAATAACAGGTCTTACGACAATTTTCCCATCCTCAATGATCTTCGCTAAACGAATGACACCTGCCTCGCTAGAATCTTTACTGTATTCATCAATATATTCTTGAGCATCTTTGAATGTATCGAATTTCTTTGGACATCTGATATATTCAAAGCGTTTGAGTGTCTCGAAGTACCCAATTCTTGATGCATAGCTTCTAGAAATACGTGATGTTAGATTCCCTGTATCCACAAATGCTCTTGTTGTTTCTCTATCTTTATTTTCATCTTTGGAGTTAGGTTTGTACGATTTGTAGAAAAGTGTAACTTTTTCGTTTATGTTTACAACCTTTCTTCCACTGATTGCTTCGATGCTACCCTCAATTTCGCCGCCAAAAAGATTCTTTGCTACCCTTATTCCGTGCTTAATACTTTTTACTTCTAAACCTTTTACTTTCTCGAGTCTCCATCTGAGTCCTGCTTGATTGGCAACCTGTATTCCTAGTCCTGGTCTTGCATTTAACTCAAATACAACAGGACCTTTTTCAGCATCTAATGCTATATCCACGCCGACATAACCCAATTTACTAGCTTTTTGGCATTTGACAGCAATCTCCAAGATATCATCCCAATTAGGTATCTGTATACCTGAAAGCTTTTTGTTGATCCTCAGATCCTGTGTAGAATCGATCATTTCATACGTATCACTAAACAAAGACCGGTTGTTCATCTGCATAGAGTAGGTGGTTATTCCTGTCCCAATATCGATACCCGTACATATAGCTCCTGAATGGAGATTCGCGGTACCATTAGATCGCTTAGTTGGTATTCGCATCATAGCCATGATGGGGACCTGGTTAAAGCAGATGATTCTTAGATCGGGAACTCCTTTGTAAGAATACTGCTTGAGGAAGGGGTCATTCTTAACTCTCTCCTCAATGATGGCAATATCACTTCGCTCTCCCATGGAGAACTGTCCTTCAAGTATATTTTCAATATGAAGGATGAGATCTTTCTTGGTAATGTATCCTCCTCCTGGTCTAATCCATGCTAACTCTCCCTTTTTCTTTCCGTATAATACCAGAATTCCATTTCCTCCCGTACCTTGGTTTGGTTTTACTACAAAACTTTTTGGTAATGATTCCCAATCTAAGAAAGCTAACTGCTTACGGTTCTTTATAATTTTGTAGACTTGAGGGGCATTGATACCTTCTCTTGCAAGCATCTTCTTGGTAGAGATTTTGTTATCTGCTAGTGCTTTGGCAGATGGCGGGTTGAAAGGACGTACGTATTCCTGGTTTCGTCTATTTAGCCCTAAAATGTCTTTGAATTTGCTATTCTCCCACATTGTCTTTGTTTGAGATAACAGATTTAAATCTAAACAAATCTTTTATCCTTAACCCTGTGAATTGACCAATTGCAATATTCAATGCAATTAAGATTGGGACGATCCAAAGGTTGTTAAGTAAATAGTTGGTGACGACATCTCTGGTAATTACAAACCATCCTAGGGCTGCAATTGCAACTGTGCTAAAGAGTATTAAAACGGATGTCTTAAATGATTTCTTTACATATTGTTTGATGAAGAAATCTGAGATTGCGGCTATTGAGATTACAGCTAAGCCAGAGATATTTGCCATATTTTCCAAACCTAGTCCGAATCTATCAACAACTACGAAAAAGATTACTAAGAATATTGCGAGAAGGCAGTAGTTAACGGCTATTCTAGCAATGTAATGCATACGAATTTTCTTAAGGATGGTGTAAGAGAATAGGGTAGCCAATATAACGATCGCAGTTATGGCTAGTCCGTATCGCAGTCCTGTATATGAATATGCTATTGCCAATATTATTGGCGCATATATTCCATATGATTTGGTTCCGAGGATGTATCTTGCGAAGCTTACAATGGTAGCTAATACCATTACTGCAAGGAGTAATTCTAATACCTGTTGGTTGATTCCAGTATCTAATATCCATTGTGTAAAGGGTGTGTAGGTCATTGAAAATATGTGTATTAAATTAAGGCAGATTTATGCATAGATTATACTTAATTAGGGGTATATTTGTCGATGGGAGTTAATCAGATTTACTTAGTATGCACGGGCTAATGCGAATATATGGTGATTGGGTATTGGCCAACAGCTTTTATAATATTCTAGAGCTTCTTTTTGCGTAGCAAATTTCCGCCCATTCTGAGGTTCGTAATATATTTCTTCTGTGCCATTTGTTATATGTACAAATCCATGTCTTACCATTTGTAAGAGTGGTTCGGTATCGAGCGAAGAATCTGTAGACAACTGAACCATTAAAATCTTAGTTGCTTCCACATCAGTATGATTTTCTCTTATATCGGCTATTTGCCAGTCAGATACAAGTGCACAGTTTAGGCAGCCTAATTTCTCATAGAAGATTGAAACTTGTTCCTTTGTTAGATTTTCTCCGTATGTACTTCTGAGGTTTGCATATATTGGGGCTTTGGTAGAGTCAGAATTTATCTCGGAGAAATTGAATTTCTCGTTTTCAAATCTTTGAAATGTTTCGTCTACAACATGATTAAGATCTACTGGATCTTGAATATCTGCTTCAGTTGCGATTCCATCCATCTGAGAGTATTTATTAATTTATTCCAATCCTTTGTGGGAGTTAATGGGTATTTTCTTTATGAGTTCTTTTTCTTAAATAGTAATTTGTTAAGCAAGAAGATAATTAATGCGGGTAATACTAGGTATACAAATATAAGTTCTACCCACGCTAGAGTGGGGCCATATGTGGCATATGACGGGCTTGTCTCAATTCCAAATAGGCAGTATTTGTTTGCTAAGAGTTTATATGCACATCCTGTCATACTAGAATCTACTGTTCCAAGAAACGATGGACATGCGCACAATGCAGAAGGGATGTTTGACGAATCGATGATCATCCTTGCTACAAAAACAGTCGCAAAATAGATGATAATTGAAAGTAATATTCTGAGAGCAGTATTTTGGGATTTCATATTGTTATGTATATATATTATGTACTTGATTTAGAATATCTCTTTCATTCGGGTGTGTAAAGATGGAAGAATTGTTGAAATTATAAATTGATGTGATAATATTTAGTATTCAATTAATAACCTACATTGTAGGTTGCTATCTAAGTTGTGTTATAAGCTAGGGTAATGAAGGATGCAAAACAACATAGGAAAATGAAAATCTTCCTTTGGATCGTAGCAGTTTTTCTTTTTTTGTTTTTAATTGTTTATCCAGGTTTGTTGTTTGTAGGTGGAGTGATCTGCCATCCGTTTTACTCTGGAAATGGCTGGAGTTGTGGATTGCCATCGGTATCATTAAGGGCTGTGTGTGCGTTAAAGGGAGGCAATTACAAGACAACTCTTGTTATTCCTTCTGGAGGTATGAAATATGAGTGCTATTTGCCATATTCGGATGGTGGGCAGTCTTGTACAGACGATGACGAGTGTAGTGGATATTGCGAGTATTCTGGAGCTATCCCTGCTACTTGTATTATGACAGAGAGTGATGATCAGAAAGATATTTATACATGTTCGGAGAAGCTCTCTGGAACTTGTGAGAAAACATCTGAGGGGCATCACGAGGATTGGAAGTCCTTAGATAACGGTAACCTATATCTTTGGGAAATCATAGATACATCTGATACGCCAGGTCTGATATGGTAATTTGGAAGTATCTTTACTACTTAGATAATTCA
>CAYXLF010000018.1:0-12697 GCA_964465815.1 uncultured Candidatus Saccharibacteria bacterium | reverse complement strand
ATCCGTTGGTTGGACTTATGGCAAAGTCTAATCCATATTCTGTTCCATTTTCTACCTGTAATCCTTCATACTTTCCTTTAGATGTTGGCCACCATGATACGTTGTTTGCGGTTAATCCATCTATTGTGTTTATGGAATCTATGAGTGTCCTAGCTGTGTATGCTGTTGTATATCCGTGTATTCCTACTAGGTTCCATCCTGAGGAGAATGGTACTGGGATACTAGATGTAAGGTTGTATCCTGGGATTGTTACTATCCCACTGTTACTTGCTTTTACAAGGTAGCCTCTTCCCGGGACTACTGAGAAGTTTGTCCCAGTACATGTATCACCAGAACATGAGTATGCTTCATACCATCTTCCTCCATCGAATGTAGATACATATTCTATACTTACACCATTGGTTCTGGCTTGTTCTATAACATCACTTGCCATATATGCTCCTGATTCTGTATTGGTTGGAACAAAATTGAATGAAATTATGTTTATTCCTTCTGCTATATTGTATTGCTGAGCTGTTGTTTCTTGTTCATATGATATTTGATATGCATTTGCACTTAATACAATATCTTCATCCGCGGTTGGATTATCAGCATCGGCCGGCATCTGGAAACCGTCCTCTCCATTAGCTTCTATGTAGAACATAATCGTATTACCTGAAGAAACCACTGATTCAGCAGAGTCACCGATTTCAAAGCTATATGCTCCAACCTCGGGAAGATAAAAAGCATACTTATCGTTAGTGGTTGATTCTTCTGCGTAGGCTTTCGATGCTATATCTATGTCGAGTATGTTGAAGCTAGACCAGCCATCACAACCTTTAAAATCATCTCCCTCAACATCTGGGTCTCCACCTTTCGCTTTGCAGATTTTTTTACAAGCTTTAGTTACATCACTATCTTCTTTATTGGCAATACAATATTGAAGAATTCCATTGCCTTGTTCCGCGAGGTATGGAGATTCCTGCATCAGAATTTGGATTTTTGCCTGGTTCAATTCCCATGCCTGAATTTGTGATGCCTCTATAGTAACTGGATCTCCCCCCACCCCTAAATTCCAAGGACTTACACCCAAGATGCTAGCACAAGTGACTCCGCCTACATTGAAAGGAGAATCCCCACAAGTTATTCTACAAGATATCGAGCTGAGCACCTCTATCTCACACTTTTGTTGACCACTAGTTACATCATTTACAGTATCACAATCCGAATCCAATCTATTATATGTTATCACAGTGCCTTTTGAATCACATTTTTTATAGACATTTCCTATTAAAGTACACTTCTGCGGAGCACACTCAGCTTTAGTGTTTGTGCACGTCCCATTCTGACAAGTTAATTCTCCATCAGAACAGGTGGCACCATTTTCAATCTTACCCTCTTCACAAGCTCCGGCAGAAGATGGAATACATTTACGAGATTCTGAACAAGTACCATCTCTAGAAGACCCGTCAATCGTACATGCAGCCCCAACTGTTCCAGTACATTCACTATCAGAACCGCAATCTGATTTACAACTAGATGTTTCACCTCCCTCACATCTACCATTTCCACATACTGCAACTTCCTCACAATCATGGGCACAATTAGCTGCAGTTTCCCCAGAACCACATACACCATCATTATTACACATACGATTAATTTTACAGTCTGCAGCACAGTTCGAAACCGTTTCTCCGTTATCACATACCCCATCATTGTCACAAGAAATCTGACTACCATTACAATCATTACTCACCGCTGCACAATTCCTTCCGTTCGAATCACAAGCAAAACCATTTTTACATATGGTTAGACCAGACGCCCTATCACTTCTTGTACTATTCTGAACTACGTATCCATCTGTAGTTCCTGTTGCGTTAGTACCATATACAGCATTCATGTTTCCAGCATTATTTTCAAGCCCAATTGCCTCCAGGCCTTTTGTAACGTCACCACCATTAGCAGCAGTCTGCAACCTAATAACATTCCCATACCCAAACTTGCTTGCGTTCGTTTTTAAGTCTTCTGCAGAGCAAGAAGGATCAAGTGGTTCATTACCGTGAGCCGCAGCATTAACATTCTCATAAGTACAACCCGCATAAGCCTCCATTAAAAGTTTGCTCCACCAGTAAGAATCAACTACGGCTGTCTTGGTAACAACGACATCTGGGTACGGGAAATTAAAATATCCCAAAACATATGTAATCGCATCACTCTCACCATAATTACTATACACACCATACATATCAAAAGAATCGTTCGTTAATTCCAAAGGCAAAACCTCTCCATCATGGTATCTAACACCCGACGCATCCAAATACCACCCACCATCATCATTAGTAGTACCGCTGTACAAGACACTATCCTTCTCCTCGCTACCGTCTCTGAAAGTAATATATACAAGACCATCCCTAGAATAGCTACCATCATCACCAACCACCCTTCCAAAAACAGGCATAGGTTCCTTAACCTCTTCCAACAAAGCAAAAGTCTTTACAGAAGCAACATCACTCTTAAAACTCCAAATCCCATCACCCATTGAAAAATAGTATGTACTCTCAGGATCCAAATCCTTAATTGTTACACTATGTGTATAGTACTTACCCATACCAGTAACTCTTGCATTCTCACAATCAAAATTCTCTCCACTAACACTAAAATTCTCATCCTTAGTCTCACTTGCATTCTTGTTAAACTCATTAACACAAGCCGTCTGAGCATCACTAACATCCCTATCATCATACCCAATACGAGAACCAATGATCCCTAGAGGACCAGGAAGAACACTACTATCCTTCTTGTAATACACAACACCATTCATCTGAGAAGATGTGGTCCAAGTAATAGTGGCAGACGAATCAGTAACATTGGTTACAACAATATTCTGAGGTTTAAAAGCAATAGATCTATATACATAATACCCTCCCCAACCTAACAATCCTAATACAATAACTAAAAGAACAATCTTAGAAACAGTCCTTAGCACCTTTATTGTTTGTATACCCATTAGAGCAGATTGATAATTTAAAGATATATACATATATCAAACAAAATAATGGGAGATATGTCAAACCAATAACAGACCAGGCTATAGCCTGGCCCCAGTTCATACCTAGTTCATCAGCGCTATCGCTCGTACTACCGTTGTTTTCTACTAGACCAACAGAAAGTACTAAGAAAAAGGAAAATCTTTTAAATATTCGAAACGCAAAGAGGTTGCACAGAGAAAGAGGTATTGTGATTATGAATAACCTCTGACATCACGCCAGGCTATGGCCAGGCGTGGTATAATCACCACATGCAAAAATATTTTGTAAGACACAAATTAACAGTAGGAGACATAACTCACCTCTCCGATTCGGACAGTGAGCTCTTAATCAAGTCTGGAAATACAAAAATAGAGGATGTAATAGAGATCGAAACATATCAGAATACATACCTAGCACAAGTGACAGATATATCTAAAAGCTCAGTAGAAATAGAAGTGTTGGAGGAATTAGGACAAAGAGAGAAAACATATACACCTAGTATCACCATAATCCAATCTCTAAGTAATGACTCAAAATTCAACTACTTCATAGAAAAGAGTGTCGAAGTTGGTATAGAAAAGATATTACCAGTAGAAAGTAGATACTCATTAAAAACGAAGAACAAAGCTATTAAAGACTATGGCCTTTGGAACAAGATAGTGAGGGACGCTACAGAACAATCAAGAACACAGTTCCCTACAATCATAGAAAAACCGATGAATATCAAAGATTTACTTAAGTACAACTTTGAAAGTAATGCCCTCAAACTCTGTTTAGCTACAGAGAATGTAGATACACAATATTTAACCGATCTTAAAATCGAAAAACTGCCAACATACATTGCTATTGGCCCTGAAAAAGGTTGGAGTTCATCAGATATTGAAGTATTCAAAAATTTAGACTTTACATTTGTAAAATTAAAAGGGAATATCTTAAGAACAGAAACCGCAGGGCTAGTAATTGGAAGCATAGTTAAATATATTAAGGGAGAAATATAATGAGAAAGCCATTAAGAAGCAATTTTAAAAAATCTAGAAAAGCACAAGCTCCTACGAGAAAACCTTTTTTTACAAAAGAAAATCTTTTTGTATCTAGGATTGCAAGTATATTAATGATCCCCAAACAGAGAGTCATCGGTATATTCTCCCAGAGGGCTATTACGACAATTAGATTAAATCCTCTTAAGGGTAATGTTGAAGAAACAAAAAAATCATTAGAATCCAAAGGTTATGAACTCGAGCCCATTGAATGGGACAAATTTTCATACTTCATTAGAAATCATGACAAATCTGAGGTATCTCAAACACTAGAATACCAGGATGGTAAATTCTATATCCAAAATCTATCAAGTATCTTAGATACCTTAGTCTTAGATCCAAAAGAAGGAGAAAATATTCTCGACATGTGTGCTGCTCCAGGGAGTAAGACTACACATATAGCGGCAGTAACAAATAACAAGGCGAATATCCTAGCCAACGATGCGGACATGAGCAGGGTTAACTCTTTGAAAAATGTGTTGAATCAATTCGGTGCGAAGAATGTCAAAGCAACATTTAGTGATGCTACAGATTTTGGTAAAAAATATCCTGAGTATTTTGATAGAGTACTTTTAGATGCACCCTGCAGTGGGGAGGGAATGATATATATGAACAGTATGAAGCCTCTAAGGTTTTGGAGTTTGGAGAAGATAAAGAGATGCAGTTTCCTGCAAAGAGACTTAATCATGTCTGCATTTAGGACATTGAAGAAAGGTGGTACTATGGTCTACTCTACATGTACATTAGAACCAGAGGAAAATGAGGGTGTAATAACCGATCTTTTGGAGCATTTCCCAAATGCCAGTATTGAAGAATTGGGCGTAGAAATCAACAATAAAAACGTAATGAGTGGTATCACAAAATGGAGTGGTCACCTTTACAACCCTGCTGTTAAGAAGACTCTTAGAATCATTCCTAACAGCAAGATGATGGGTTTCTATATCGCTAAGATAAAGAAGAATTAATGAATTTCTTCTTACCCCAGCTTGTTTCTTTTCTCCTTATTGGATTAGAATAGGGTATGACTAAAGATATAAAGAAAATAGCAATATTCAACAAAAAACAGATTAGAAGAATTTGGGATGAGAAGAAAGAACTCTGGTATTTCTCGGTTATTGATATTATTGAGGTATTAACAGACTCCTCCGTTCCTAAAAGATACTGGAGCGATTTAAAAATCAAGCTACAGAAGGAGGAGAAGAGCCAAGTGTACGATAGAATCGTACGGTTGGGACTAAAAGCCCCTAATGGCAAGACATATTTAACAGATGTCGCAGATACTGAAACAATTTTTAGATTAATTCAATCCATACCATCTCCAAAAGCCGAACCATTTAAAATCTGGTTAGCAAAAGTTGGATATGAAAGAATTGAAGAAACAGAGGATCCAGAGTTAGCATTCAATCGGGCAATGAAGATATATCTTCAGAAAGGGTACTCTAAAGAATGGATTAATCAGAGACTCAAAAGTATTGAAATTCGTAAGGAATTAACCGATGAGTGGAAAGAAAGAGGTGTAAAGGAAGGTTTAGAATTTGCAATTTTGACAGATGAGATTACTAAGGCATGGTCTGATATGTCTGTAAAGGCCTTCAAACAGAAAAAAGGTCTAAAAAAAGAAAATCTTAGAGACCATATGACGAATCTAGAACTAGTCTTGAATATGCTAGCGGAGACATCTACAAAAGAGGTTTCCAAAAGAAAGAGGCCAAAGACCTTCAAAGAGAATAAAGAAGTCGCCCAGAAAGGCGGGGGTGTAGCCCGTAAGGCACGGCTAGCCCTTGAAAAAGAAATTGATCAGAAAGTCATATGCAGTTAAAAACCACTACTCCTGAGTAGTGGTCTCTTCCTTCTTTCCGTCCAAGTTCTTCATACTGAGCTTTATCTTACCCATGTTATCGATTCCAACAACTTTGACCTTTACGATGTCACCTTCGTTGATAAATTGTCTAACATCTTTTACAAACTCATCTGATAACTCAGATACATGAACCAATCCGGAGATTCCAGGTGCAAGATCAACAAATCCACCATATGGCATTATTGATGCGACCTTACCTTCATAGATTTCCCCTATTACTGGTTTGAAATCATATTTTCTAATTATTAAAACTGCTTCATCGATTGATGCTTGAGATGTTGCGTAAATATTTACGGTACCATCTTCTTCAATTTCAATCTCTGCACCAGTTCTCTCAGAGAGTTCTCTAATATTCTTTCCGCCTGGCCCTATGATCTCACCTATTTTATCTACGGCAACCTTCTCTTGAGCAACTCTTGGTGCGAATTCGGACAAAGTTGTTCGAGCTTCACCAATTGTCTGACTCATTGTCTCCAAGATCTTTAATCTTGCTTCGTGCGACTGCTTGAATGTCTGTCTTACGATATCCATTGATAGACCTTGTGTCTTGGTATCCATCTGTACTGCAGTTACACCATCTGCTGTGCCTGCAATCTTGAAATCCATATCACCATAGAAATCTTCAACACCTTGCATATCTGTAAGGACTTTGAAACTTCCATCTTCTGCAGTGACCAAACCACATGCGATACCTGCGACTGGTTTTCTAATTGGAACACCTGCTGCCATCAATGACATAGTAGATCCACAAACAGATGCCATAGAGCTTGATCCATTCTCACCCTGAATCTCACTCATCACTAAAAGTGTGTATGGGAATTCTTTCTCTGATGGAATTACTGGTACCAAAGCTTTCTCAGCTAACATACCATGACCAATAGCTCTTCTACTTGGAGCAAATTTTATTCTGTCACAGATTCCATATGCAAATGGTAAATCATTGTAGAAATGCATATATCTCTGCTCTCTTTCCCCTTCCATATCATCAACTAATCGGACATCTCTTAAGCTACCCAATGTTGCAATGGTTAAAGTTTGAGTTACACCTCTTGTGAATAGTGCGGACCCATGTACTCTTGGAAGTAAATCTACCTCAGTATATAGTTCTCTGATCTCTTCTATTGCTCGGCCATCGACTCGTTTGTTCTCTTCAATAACGATATTTCTTAAAGCTTTCTTCTGAAGATAGTCATATGCTTCTGCAATATCTGCATTGCTGTATGTTTCTCCAAATTTTTCAAATAGTTCAGACTTTGTAGATTCATGAACCTTCTCATTTGCATTTACAAGATTCTCTTTGATTCTATCTTCACCCAAGAACTCTTTGACACCAGAAAGTAATTCTTCTGCAACTTCATGCTTTGGATATTCCTTTGCTTTCATCTCTAGTTTTCCTAAGAATTCCTTCTGTGCTTCGATCCATGGCTTCATCAATTTCAAAGATTCTTCCATACCGTTTATGATTTCATCATCAGATACTTCATAGCATCCTGCATCAATCATAGTGAATGTCTCTCCATCACCTGCGACTACATAGTTCATCTTCTCTTCTGGAGAGGTTAAATCCATAGACTTAAGGACATTTTTAAGTTGTCCATCAATCATTCCCATTCTGACACCTGCAATAGGGCCATTGAATGGTGCAGATGAATACATCAAAGCTACAGATGCAGCATTGATTGCCAAAAGTGCAGGATCACATTCGCCATCATATGACATTACTGTCACAATTAGGTTCAAATCATTTCTGTAATCTTTAGGGAATCTTGGTCTGATTGCTCTATCAATCATTCTTGCCTTTAATATGGCATCATCACTTGGGAATTTCTCCCTTTTAACAAATCTCGAACCACTAATCTTGCCTGAAGCATAGAATTTCTCTATGTATTCAACTGTTAGTGGGAAGAAATCTGATTCTTGTCTTGGAGTAGCAGTATTAACATTAACTGTTATTACTGTGTCACCCATTCTTGCTAATATTGCAGATTCTGATCTCAATGCTAGCTTACCTGTTTCGAAAGTACATTTTTTACCTTCAATTTCAAACTCGTGTTTAACTTCTTTAAAAAGCATTTTAATTATTTAATTGTAAAATTTAAATCTAGACGATATACGTCCATTAATATATATTGTTTGGAAAGTTTTTACAAAGAAAGAGGATAAAGGTAATTACACCTTTAATTTCTTTGATAGTTCGCTGTATCTATCAGCTTCGTTATCTTTGAGATACTGTATCAATCTTCTTCTCTTACCAACCATCTGTAACAAACCTCTTCTGGAATGGTTATCTTTTTTATTACCTTTGAGATGTTCACTTAATTTTTCAATTTGTGCTGTAAGTAAGGCAATTTGAACCTCTGGAGAACCAGTGTCGCCTTCATGAATTCCGTATTTATTTATTGTTGTTTTCTTTTCTTCTGCTGTTAGTGACATATCTAATTCTAGATTATCATTATGTTTTCTTAAATACAAGCAAAGTCCACAAAAAAGGACAAGGATTATTGTATAATTTTATAGGACATCTGTCAAGCACTATAAGTAGTGCTTTACTTGACTACCTTAAAACAGTATATCTCATCTCCTTCTTTGGCTTCAACAGTTGAATCAAACTGTATTCCACAATCAAAGCCAGTTTTTGCTTCTGTAACAATATCTTTGTTGATTCTCAAAGACTTAATCTTTACATTTGCTATGATTTCATCATTACGCACAATGTCGCATCTACAGTCTCTTTTCATGATACCACTCTCTACTCTACTTCCAAAAACTTTAGAACCATCAGAAAGCACAAAAATTGCTTTAACTTTTGCCTTACCAATCTCTTCTTCTGCATCCTGTGGCAAAGACATCATCGAAATAACATCATTAACCTCCTCCAAGAGCTTGTAAATAATATCATAGGTTCTAACAAGTATTTTATTCTTCTTAGCATACTCATTCACACCACTTTCCATACCTACCTCGAAACCTAAAACAATAGCTTTTGATACTCGCCCCATCTCGACATCCTGAAGAGTAATATTGCCAACTCCAGACTGGACAATGTTTACAGAATAGCCCTCATCTTCCACCTTACCTAATGAATTCCTCAATGCCTCAAGAGATCCTTCTGAAGAACTTTTAACAATTACATTGAAAAGCTTGTCCTTACTAACCTGCTCGTCTCCAAAGAAATCGTCAAAAGAAGCATCCTCTGTCAATGATTCTGTTGAAACCTCTTTGTACATAGATTTTAATAGCTTCTCATCCTTGTTCCCTAATACGAATACCTCCGTTCCAAGTTCTAAAAGATTTGAAACTCCCAATATCTTTCCACCACACCCACATTCTAAGAGGCAAAGGTTACATCCATCTTCAGCTATTATTCCTTTTACCTTTTCGATGAAATAATCGTCCCCTATTCTGTATCCAAAGAGATCTCCTTCACAGATATGCCCTTGTGTTAATGCCAATGTTGAGACATTTCCTTTGGACCTATCCTTAATGGATTCCAAAACAAATGCCTTCCCTAAGATACCATTTGGCAATTCTCCCCTCTCTTGTAAGCCTTCAACCTCTGCAACAAGTAGTATCAAATCTAAAAGTTCAGGAATGTTTTTACCTGTTTTCCCAGACACTTCGATAACTGGAATATTTCCACCTAAGCCTTCGACTTGGATACCATTGCTTACAAGTTCTCGCTTAACTTTAGGAATGTCTACATCTGGTAAATCGCATTTGTTGATAACGACGATTGGTTTAGCTGTAGAACGATTAATAATCTCGATAGATTCCTTCGTTTGTGGTTGAACACCATCATCAGCAGCTACAATTAACAAAACAATATCTGCTATACTTCCTCCTCTAGATCTCATAAGATCGAAAGCTTCATGACCTGGTGTATCTATGAAAGTGATCTTCTTGTCGTCCTTCACATTAACCGTAAATGCAGAAACCTTCTGAGTGATACCCCCCGCTTCACAACTTTGGACATTACTCTTTCGGATATTGTCTAGTATTGTGGTTTTCCCATGGTCAACATGCCCCAATATCGTCACGATTGGAACTCGACCGCACCTTTTAGTTGTGTCGATATTTTTCTTAGACATGTTTTAAATATTTAAATTATTCTTCTTTTACAGGAGCTTCTTCTGCTACAGGGCTCTCTTCTACCACATCACCTGTAGTATCTGACTCTGGTGTTACGTTCTCTTCAACTGCAGGGGCTTCTTCTGTTACGATTTCCTCTACCTTTGGTGTCTCTTCTGTTACGTTTTCTTCAATTACAGTGTCTTCCTCTTTTTCCTCTACTTTGTTAATACCATTTCCAACAATATCAATCTTGAATCCAGTCAACTTCCATGCCAATCGGACATTCTGTCCTTCTCTACCAATAGCTAATGATAGCTGATCTTCATCAACAGTTACAGTAGCTGTATCTTCTTCGATCTTTACAGATGCAATCTTTGCTGGGCTTAATGCATTTGCAACGAATTTCTCTTGGCTCTCATCCCATTCGATGATATCTATCTTCTCTTCGCCAATTTCATTCATCACATTTGCAATACGGATACCTCTCTGGCCTACGCATGACCCAATTGGATCTACACCATCCTGGTGAGAAACAACTGCTATTTTACTTCTGGATCCTGCTTCTCTTGCAACAGCCTTTACCTCTACGACTCCTGATTCAATTTCAGGAACCTCAAGTTTGAAAAGCTCGATTAAGAATTTAGGATCTGCTCTTGATACTATGATTTGTCCATCATCAATGGATTTTAACAATACTTTGTATCTTTCGCCCAATCTGTAGAACTCATTAGAAATCTGCTCTTCCTGTGGCATTATTGCTGTAGCTTTTCCAATTTCAAATACAACCTGTCCCTTTTGCATTCTCTGCATCAAAGCACTAAATATCTCTCCTACTTTGTCGTTAAATTCAACCAATACTGCTTCTTTCTCTGATTCTCTCATCTTTTGTAATATGACCTGCTTTGCAGTTTGAGCTGCGATTCTTCCAAAATCCTCAGCTGGCATCTCTAACTGAATACTGTCTCCGACCTCTACATTTGGGGAGATCATTTCAGCATCGGATACGGAGATCTGCATATTGTCATCTGCAACTTTTGCAACAACCTCTTTGGTTGCAATGAGTTTAAACTCACCTGTTTCTCTATCTAATTCAACAGTTAGGTTTGCACCCATCTTCTCCTCTTCCTCTTCAGAAAGATTTAAATTCTGGAATTTTTCTTTTTTGTAAGCAACAAGTATTGCAGCTTCAAGAGCTAAGAAGATTTCTTCTTTGTCTATTCCTCTTTCTGCAGCGATTTGATTGATTGCAGCGACAAATTCTGATGTCATTGCCATAGTTTTAATTTTTAAAAATTATATTTAATTTCGGTCTTTCAAAAAAAAAAGGTGAGAATTCTCATCCTCACCCTCCTCTTTGTATAACTTTCAATAGGTAGTATAGCACAATCATGAGATCAGATCTAGATCTGATCTTCGTTCATCAAAAGTTCATTCTTAAAGAACATTACTATGCCGCAAGAGCCAACAAATTGTGTAATAAAATTTTAAAAATTCTGTTTAGGTAGTCAGCAGATAGTTCCCAAAAATTCCATTACTAAGAAGAAAATTTGCAGATTAACGAACTATGAACAGAGATTAGTTCTTGATCTGCTCTTTAGTGATCTTTGAAAGTAGCTTTCCTAGTCTGTTTGGAGTGTTAGGGAGGTATGTAGTTTCAAGTATACTACCAAAGCCTAGCATTTTCATTACTACTCTTTCTGTTCCCATTCCAAATCCTCCATGAGGTGGACAACCATATTCAAAGTATTCAAGATAGTCTTTAAGTTGACCATCTAATGCCATACCTCTTTCTGTTGCATTCGCTTCTAATACATCTATTCTGTGTTCTCTTTGTGCACCTGTAGTTATTTCCAAACCCTTCCAGAACAGGTCAAAACCCATCGCAATCTTAGGATTCTCAGAGTCTCTCATGTGGTAGAAAGCTCTTCTTGCATATGGATAATCAACAACAAATACAAACTCACAACCTGTTTCTTTTTCCATTATCTCTCCCATCGCTCTCTCTTCTTCTGGGGAGAAGTCTCCTGTATCTTTACTTTCTACTCCTGCTTTTGCCAATTTCTCTTTAGCTTCTGTAACTGTGAGATATGGGAAGTCTCCTTCTGGTACTTTGATATCTATTCCAAATACCTCTTTTATCTTTTCTCCATATTTTGTTTTTACTTCAGCTAACATCTTTTTAAGCATTTCCTGTTCAAAATGACATACATCCTTGTATGAATCTATATATGCCATCTCTACATCGAAGCTTGTATATTCGGTTAGATGTCTGGTTGTGAATGATTTCTCTGCTCTAAATACAGGACCCATGTTAAAGACTCTTTCTAAGTCTGATGCCATTCCCATTTGTTTATGAAACTGTGGTGATTGTGCTAGGTATGCTTTTCTATCAAAATATTTTACTTCAAATACGTTTGCTCCTGATTCACTTGCGGCACTGATTACTCTTGGGGCTTGTATTTCCACAAATCCGTTATCTACACAATATTGTCTGAATGATGCTCCCATTGTTGTAGCTACATCCATCATTAGTTGGTTTCTCTTACTTCTGAGATCTACCCATCTGTAGTCTAATCTTTTGTCTAATGCGGTTACATTATCTACATGTTCTCCTTCTATGGAGATTGGGAGTGGTGCTTTGGATAACGAGTCTATTTTTAGTGTTTTTATTCCTAATTCATATCCACATGCTACTTGTTTTGCTTCTTTTACTTCTCCTG
>CAYXLF010000017.1:12317-13690 GCA_964465815.1 uncultured Candidatus Saccharibacteria bacterium | reverse complement strand
ATGTTGGATTATATTCGATATATTACTCTTTTTCAACTAGATTATCCAACTCTCTCGAATATTTACCTCTGCACCTGATTTGAGGTTTCCTTCAAGTATCTCCTTCGCAATTTCTCCTTCAATATGATCCTGAATGTATCGTTTCATTGGTCTTGCTCCCATCCCTGGCTCATTTGCTTTATTCGCGATCAACATGGGAATTTGATCTGTCCATTTTAGTGCCATACCCTTATCTGCCATGCGTTTTGCAAGCTCTGTTAACAGAAGATTGGCTATCTGAGTTAAATTATTAATATCGTGTGGTGCAAAGACAATTACTTTATCAAAACGATTTAAAAGCTCTGGTCTTAGATACTGCCTTAATTCTAATATTGCTCTGTCGTTAGCCTCATTCCAAAGATTTGCATCTTTTTCTAGCGCATTGAGTAGAATTTGACTACCAATGTTACTGGTACATATTATGATTGTATTTGTGAAATCTATTGTCTCACCAGCATTGTTTGTTAATCTCCCCTCATCAAACATCTGTAAAAAGAGATTTAATATATCTGGGTGTGCCTTCTCTATCTCATCAAACAAAACTACTGTATATGGGTTAGATTTTACTCTGTCAGTGAGGGTAATTTGTGTTTGTCCGAGAATATTTGAGGATGTAGAGGTGCCTAAGAATTTCTCAATACTTGAGATTTCTTGATATTCTGACATATCTACCCTAACAATATCTTGCCTGTTACCGAAAAACTCTTCCCCCACTACCTTCGCCAGATATGTTTTACCCACACCAGTAGGACCTATGAACAGGAAAGAACCTATTGGTTTTTCTGGATTTCTAACATCAGTTCTAGCTCTTCGAAGTGCTTCTGTAATTGCGATTATAGCTTCGTCTTGCCCTACAACTCTAGCTTTGATATTCTCCTCCAACTTCCTTAGTCTATTACTTTCTTCTTGATCTATCTCCGTAATATTGATGTTCTTCTGAATAGAGATGGCTTTGGAAACATGCTCAGAGGTTATCTTTGGAATATTATTTGATTGCGCCCAAGCACATGTTGCTTCTATTGTTTGAACTGCACTGCTTGGCAATTTCCTATCTTTGATATATCTTTGTGCAAGTTCCACAGAAGCTACCAATGCTGGGAAGGTTATGAAGCAGGAGAAGTTCTTTTCTAATCCCGTTACCTTAGTTTCCAAAATTTTCAGTGTATCAGTGGTTGAGATCTCTTTTACTTCAATATTGGTAAAACTCTGTCTTAAAGATTCATTCGAGTATAGATATTTCTTGTAATCTGCATAGTTTATAGTTCCAATTATTGGGAACTTACTGTTCATAATATATGGGAGCATAATACCTGCTATGGATTGACCGGATTCTT
>CAYXLF010000017.1:0-12217 GCA_964465815.1 uncultured Candidatus Saccharibacteria bacterium | reverse complement strand
TTACTGTTCATAATATATGGGAGCATAATACCTGCTATGGATTGACCGGATTCTTCGGCTTTTGCAGGAATCAACTCTTGGAATTCGTCTATGTAAAGGATGGTATTGCCAGCATTCTCTAACTCTTGCATAGATCTAATAATCAATTCCTCGATCTTTTTCGCTCCAGAAGCCTGAGCTATCAAGCCATTTATATCCAACTGTATGATCCTCTTCCCCTTGAGTTGAATTGGTACATCTCCGGTATTTATCCTTTGGGCTACTCCAAGTATGAGACTTGATTTACCTACTCCGGGTTCTCCAATTAGGAGAGCATTCTTGTTGGATATCTTCCCTAGAACGGACACAAGATTCTCAATCTCCTCTTCGTGTCCGATACCATATACATCACGATTAAGTGCAACTTCCTGAGTGATATCTTTACTAAAATGACTAAGTATGAATGTATATCCGTATATCCAGAGTTTAGCTATCCCTCCTCTTCTAAAATATGGCACATTAATATCCAAGAAATTTGATTTACTCTTTTGTTTAATGATTTTATTGTTATACAGGCATATTTCTCGAAGTATATCGATGGTTATATTTTTTGTCTGTAAATATTTTTGTAATTGTGGATTTATCCTTGTTATTGCAAGGAATAGATGCTGTGGTTGTATATCTTTGCTCTCTGTTAAAAGTGCTTCCTCTATGGCATATGTTAGAAGGCTGCGATATGCAGTTATGCCATATGATGGAAGTGTCTCTGAAGAAATTTTAAAATTCTTTTCTAAATCTGTAATATCTATCTCAATTCCAGATCTTCTTATTAGTTGCTGGACTTCAAAATTCTCAGTTAGAAGAGTTCTGTAAATTTCATACATGGAGAATTGATTGCTTTTAGTATATGAACACATCAATTCAAGTGTCTCTTCATTTGCAAAGTGTACTATCTCCAAATGCCCGTATCTTCCAAATCTGAATCCTGTTGCTCTGATTTCCTCTAACTCCTTTTGAGGAATGCGTTTGGCAAGTGGTAATTGAACAGGATGACTTTTCTCTTCGTAAAAATCGTACCAGAGGATAATGACGGCAAGGATTGAAAGGCCAAAGAGTACCCCGCTCCATTTAGATTCTAATATGCTATTTATTAACGCTTGTCCTTCTAGTAGATTGGCATATCTAAAAATGAAACCTAGAGCGACGAATACACCAGGAATTATTAATATATTTGCGATAATTCTTCCGATGTCTTTAAATCGTTTGTATCTGAAAAAATTCTTTATAACAGAATCTATCTGCTGTGTAGAGATGGAGAAGAAATGATCTCTAGTTACTAAAAAAGTAGCCTCATTTTCATTCTCTATGATTGGATATTTTTTTTCTATAATCCCTACCCGGTTGGTGTCTTTTTTGTGATATCCACAAATTGTTTTTTGTTGCATTTCAAAATCTAATGCCATGCTACTTGATGAACGACGAAATTATAAAGGTGATCGTTGCAACTGGAAGTATGAGCCAAAAAATGATTACAAGTAAGTAAAAAACAACGATGAGTAAATATATTGCAGTGGCAATGGGTATGTATAACAGTCGCATTACAATACCAAACAGGAAACCCATGAGAGAGTAATCTCTGTGCCAAGGAATAAAGAATGTTTTTAGTAGGATAGATAATGAAAGATAATCATCTACTACAATACTTAAACGATTCAGTTGTCTTAGATGCCATATCGGCATCTTTATATACCACCATCTTAAGAAGTCTTGTATGGAGTACAAAAACACAGCCGCGTATGAATCGACCTTTGTGCCTGAGAGTAATTGTTGTCCCGAGTTATCCGAGACGCTGTTTTTGACTTCCATTATCTGGGCAGTTATTTGTTATCTAAGTCTATTGTAAATCCCTTTCTTGTGCAAGGGCAGCCCTAGGTCTGCCCCATATGATAGAATTACGGATATGAATATATTCCAGTCCTTGAAACAACAAAATGGGTTTCTTAGTATGCTTGCCCCTATGGAGGATGTCACGGATAGCGTCTTTAGAAGGATGCTATGTGAGATCGGTCGTCCAGATGTTTTCTTCACTGAGTTTATGAATGTTGATGGCTATTGTTCCATTGGTAAAAAAGGTGTGGACCACAGGGTGGTATTTGATGATATTGAGAGACCAATCATTATCCAACTTTGGGGTAGTACTCCTGAGAATTTTGCGAATACTGTTCGAGAACTCAAACTGCTAAATCCTGACGGATTTGATATTAACATGGGATGTGCTGTCCGAAATGTGACAAATACAGGTGGAGGATCTGCATTAATACAGGATCCGAATCTAGCGAAAGAGATTATTCAGGCTGTGAAGGGTGAAGCTGGAGATATTCCTGCGAGTGTTAAAACGAGAATCGGATATAACAAGGTCGATACTGAGAATTGGATTGGTTTTCTTCTTACACAAGGTCTAGACATGCTTACAGTACATGGAAGAATTGCGAAAGAGGGTTACAATATCCCTGCTAGATGGGATGAAATTGGGAAATGTGTGAAGTTAAGAGATGAGATATCTCCCTCTACTCTTTTAATTGGTAATGGCGATATTACAATGACTAAACAGGGGGAAGAATATACAAAGAGATATGGTACTGATGGGTATATGGTTGGAAGAAGTATTATGTCTAATCCTTGGTTGTTTAATGGTAGAGAGAATCTTTCCATACAAGAGAGATTGGATACTTTGGTAAAACATTGTGAGCTTTTTGAAAGGGTTTGGGGTGAGAGAAAGAATTTTAATATTACTAAGAAATTTATTAAAGCATATATTAATGGCTTCGATGGTGCGGCTGAATTAAGGCAGAGATTGATGAGTGCGAATGATAGTAATAGCTTAAAGAAAATTATCAATGGATCATATAGCCATAATGAATAGAAAATGGAAGTTGATACCGAAGATATTGGATGGTAGCAAAACCATTGAGAGTAGATGGTATGTAAACAAGATTAAGCCATGGAATAGTATCAAGGAGGATGACAACATATACTTCAAGAATTCTGGAGAACCAATAACTGTTTTCGCGAAAGTATCCAAAGTTCTACAATTTGATAATCTGAACAAAGAGAAGTTTCAAGAGATTATGGAAAAATATGCAGATGGTATTCAACTTCTGACGCGCGAATACAATGAGTATTATCAATCCAAGCACTATTGTATTCTAATTTTTCTTAAAGATGTAAAAAAGGCTGAACCTTTCAATGTATCTAAAAAGGGGTTTGGGAGTGCATGCGCATGGATGTGTGTAGATAATATTGATAGTATTAGAATATGAGTGAGAATTACAAAAAGACATTTAGTGAATTCAAAAATATAGAAAGTGGCGAATATGAGGAATGTATATTTGAGAGATGTGATCTAGAAGATATCGAACTGAAAGAATGTATTTTTACGAACTGCACGTTTAATGGATGTTTGATGAGTAATATTAAGATTATCAATTCTAAATTAACTGATTGTAAGTTTAATAACTGTAAATTGATTGGTATTGAATGGAGTAAGTTTGATTGTCAGTTTGGATTTTCAAACATATTTATTAACTGTGATATGTCCTATTCTGTTCTAGTAGATGTAGATATATTAGGAAGTGAATTTCATAATTGTAAATTAACAGAGGCATATTTTGAGTATGTTAAGGCTAAGAAAGTACCTTTTGAAAAGTGCGATTTTAAGGATACACAATTTCTAAGATGTGATTTAACAGAATGCGATTTTAGTAGTGCTATTAACTATTATTTTGATATACGAGAAAATATTTATAAGAATGCAAAATTTAATAAAGAAGATGCAGTATATCTATTAAGAGTTTTTGGTGTGAGGTTGGAATAAAGTCTCTGATATTCTAGTGAAATTGATTTCATCATGGGTGTATAATGGCGCTTATGGAAAAAGAGAAAAAAGAAACAAAAAAATTCCCTAACATTTTTAAACTTCTCTGGTTCATATATCGTAGATACTATAATAAGAAGGAATTTACCATTCAAATTTGGGCATTATTTTTCTTGGAATTTCTAGAGAATTTATATCCGCTACTTCTGAGCTATGTGATGGCATTACTAATAGATAAAAGCATTTATGTAATTAATCATGGCCTTGGAATCTCAGAAATGGTTCCGACCATTGGTCTCCTTGGAGGTGTTGCTATTGCCGGCGTGATTGTAAGCAATCTGCAGCAATACTTTAATGTTGTCACTAACCTATGGATTGCATATCTGGATGATCAGGTCTATCTGGAACAATACCTGAAAATCGAACCACAGGCATATGAAGATCCAGAGTTTGTTAATGACAAAAGTACATTGAACTGGAACGGCTATACTATCTACAACTCTCTCTACACAGCATTATCGATGATATCACTGGTGCCAGTTGTTATCATTTCATTCCTCGCTATATTCAGAATCTCACCATTACTTGCTATCCTCGCAATAGTCGCTTCTGTACCTGGAGCAATCATTGTAAAAAAGTTCGGAAGAAGAGTTTGGGGTATCTGGAATGATCGTGGAGAAGAAAAGATCAAATACTCTTCTTACAAAAATTCATTATGGACTACCAATTTTGAAAAATATCAGGAAATTTTTGTATTCAAATATGGTAAGCATCTTTTAGAGAAGGCAAAAGCAATAAACCTGGCATTTAGTGAAAAATTACAAAAGAATCATCAAAAGAGGTATCTTTGGTCAGGTTTGGCATCATTTCTATCAACGTTGATATATATCTTCGCAATAATCTTCTCAATTAAAATGGTTATAAATGGGCAAACAAGTATTGGTATGCTAACTTTTGTTATAGCTTCTTATCAAAAATTCAATGGCGACATTTCCAGTCTCTTCTATAATGCGTCTTGGATTTTGGGTAATAGAAGCGTTATGGAAAAGTTTTATACGATCCAGAATTGGCAAAATACAATTCAAAATGGAGAGAAGAGACTTACTTCTTCCATCGCGCCTGATGGATTATCTATCGAACTGAAGAATGTTTGGTTTAAATACCCGAATACTAAGAAATGGATTCTTAAAGATGTGTCATTTAGGGCTACTTCGGATGAGGATCTTGCTGTTGTTGGGAAAAACGGTGCTGGAAAAACAACATTAATCAAATTGTTGTTGAGAATTTATGATCCAAACAAGGGGGATATTTTGATAAATGGGATCAATATAAAAGAACTTAACTTGGATGATTATTACAAAAAAATCGGTATTTTATCTCAATCTTTTAATCAATTGGGAATTCCTGCAAAAGACAATATCTGTATAGGTGATGTTTCAAAAAAAGAATCTCAGGAAGAGATTGAGAATGCTGCGAAACAGGCGGATATCCATGATGCAATAGTAAAACTTCCATCGGGGTATGATACTTTTTTGTCTAGAGAAATAAAGGGAGGAATACAACTTTCAGGTGGTCAATGGCAAAAACTTGCAATAGCTCGTGCCTTCTATAGAGATGCAAAACTATTAATACTTGATGAGCCTACTAGTGCAGTAGATGCTCTTTCTGAAGAAAAGATCTTTGACAATATTAGAGAAAATGCTAAAAACAAAACTACATTAATAGTCTCTCATAGATTTGCAACTGTAAGAAAAGCCAAAAGAATCATAGTTATAGATAACGGTAAAATAGTGGAAGATGGAAATCATGAAGCTCTCATGAAGATAGACGGTCTTTATGCCAATATGTACAGAACACAGGTAGAGAAGATTTAACTTCTATTCATCATCTTGTTTGATAATTTCCAAGAGTACTTTGTTAAAAAGAAGTTTGTTACTATCAATCCCACTCCTCCTACACCAATAATCAAATACAAGATAGTGTAATTTAACACTCCTTTTAAGTTAAACATCCCCTCTAAGTCATTTATGGTAGAACTACTCATTAATGCTAACATTGCCGAAGCAACACATATGAGGAACATAGAAATTGTAGATATTAAGGTGAAATTTTTGATGTAACCTTTGTGATACTGATATATATACAAGGAGAAAGGGATACAGACTAAAATATTAAACACAGGTACTCCCATAAAGAAACCGAATACGCAGATCATATAGAAGATATATGCCAAGATTAGGGCATATGTGGAAAGCTTTATTTCTATATATTTTTTGTATATTAGGATATCAATCAAGACTCCAAATGCAAATCCTATGAGTGCACAGTATTTTATATATGCCTCAGGTAAAAAGGAAATGGAAGTCCACCAGGATGCTAAAGCGAAAAATACCGGAGGTACCGGGAGTATTAATAGCGAGTTAAAGGTTCTGAGCTTCATAGGTATATATTACCTTTTTCGTATTACAATTCAAAATATGAAAGAGAGTAATTTAAGAGGATTGAAAATTTTGAATAAACTGGACGATACAGGGATCGAACCTGTGACCTCCACAATGTCAATGTGACGCTCTAACCAGCTGAGCTAATCGTCCATATTATTAAATAGCGTATGTATTCTATCGTTTATTCTTGCTTTTATCAATCTTCGAAGCTGGTTTCAGATCTCCAGCAACAAGTAATTTCTGAATAGATTTTCTGCTAACATTCCAATATTTTTGTATCTCACAGAGGATTGGATCATTACATGGCTTCGTGGAAACCATAGGAACAACTTGTACCGCAAACAGATCATTCTCTACCTCTAAAGGAATAATCATAATTGCAGATTGTTCTCCCTCCATGAAAAATATTTTAATAGGCTTTGTGTTTGGAAATGTCTCCTCAAAAACAGCTTGATATATTGTATCTATCAATAGCTGATCCTTTATAACTACATCTGTTAATCTTTTAATTTTTATCGGTGACTCTGTATCGCCAAGCATTTGTGAATTTTTTATTTCATATAAATAATCGGTAAGATCACTAATTGGCTTATTGATCCAAATTGAATCTTCAGAGTTAGCGGTTGGTATACATTCTTCATCGTTTTGATATTCTGGATATGTTAGAACATACCCCATACGTGCTCTAAGCTCATCGAGCTGCTCCTGTGGATCAAACTCGCTAGCGTGTGGAAACCTTAAATCAGGTGTCATTATTATCTCTTCTTAATAACTTTATCTACTAAGCCATACTCCTTGGCTTCTTGAGCAGTAAAGTATTTATCCCTATCGGCATCTCTCTCAATATCTTTTACATCTTTTCCAGTCTTTTCTGCTAAAAATTCATACAACATCTTTCTATTCTTCAAAATCTCTTCCGCAGCAATAGCAATATCACTTGCTTGCCCCTCTGCGCCACCAATAGGTTGATGAATCAAAATCTTACTATTAGGAAGTGCATACCTCTTTCCCTTCTTCCCGTTAGCCAACAAAATACTACCCATGGAAGCTGCCATACCTACGGCAATAGTTGAAATATCACATTTGATATAGTTCATAGTATCTAAAATAGCCATACCTGCAGTAATCACCCCCCCGGGAGTATTTATGAACATCTGAATATCTTCACTAGGATTTTCCTTCTCTAAAAAAAGAAGCTGAGCAACAACAGTATTAGCCATCTCTGTATCTATCTCTCCTGTCACAAACACGATCCTATCCTTAAGCAAACGGGAATATATATCGTATGCTCTCTCACCTTCCCTATCCTTTTCGACAACAGTAGGTATTAAATGCATATATTTAAAAGATTAAATTAATTAATCCTTATGTACCTCTTCTCCTAATACTTCCTTTATAAATGCTTCAAAGGCTTTCTGCTTCAAATCCACATTTCTAACATATGCTTTCCAATTCTCATCATCGTACACACTCATATCTGTTCCTTTTGGAGCATTCTTTTTCAAATCCTCTATCCTAATATTGAGTTCTTCATCTGTCATAGTGATATTGTTCTCCTTCATATACATCCTTAAGAAAGTATCTGTCTGAAGTGCCTCATTTGCATCTTTTTCCCAAAGCTCTCGCATCTTCTCAATGGTTAAATTCTGAGATTTGATAAATTCATCAACATTAATTCCTTTTTGCTGCATATCATACCTAAATGTTCTCTCCCTCTCCCTTGCCTCATACTTAATGGCTGGTTCTGGGATTACAATGTCACATAACTTTATAGCTTCATCTAAAGCTTTCTCCTGTCTCTCATGCAAAAGCATATGCTCTTTTTGTGCCTTCATTGCATCTTCGATCTGCTTTCTTAAATCTTTTATATCTTTAACATCCTTTAGCCCTATTTTTTTTGCTACCTCTACTGCCCAAACATCATTAATTTCTTTCTCATCAGTTTTGTAATTCTTTTTGATATCATCCAATGCGAGCTCTATCTCTTCCTTAGAAATCTTGGCTTCTTCCTTCTCAACCTTAACCTTCTTTAAATTTACCAACTTAAACTCAGGCATTACAGTAACGGTAATAGTCAATTCGACATCCTTTCCATCCTCCAGCTTTGGAAGCTCTTTGTACTCAGGAGGTGCGATGGGATCTAACTGCTCTTTCTGGATAGCTGTAGTGATGAAAAGAGGTGCGATTTTTTCTAAGGTTTCTAATCTCACGGATTGATTGATCTGTGGCTCTACCAAATTTGTAGGAACCTTGCCTTTCCTGAAACCTTTGATATCAACATTCTTAACTCTGTCTTTCATCATGGCTTTATAGCTAGATTCAAAACTGTCTTTGGGAATGGTAATTGTAAATTCTACTGTATCCTTACTTATATCTTTTCTCTCGTAAAATTCGCTCATTTAGAAGTGTTTTTAAATTAATATTTTGCTTGAAAAGTCTACACTTTTTTGTATAGTTTGTCTAGTTTAGCTGTTATCACAAGCCTTTCTTCTGATGTCCAGAGCGGTGTACAGGTTATGAGTGTTAATCTGTAATCATCCGTCTGCTGAATAACGGAAACATCATTTGGTTCTGCTATGCTTGTATCAGTAATTACATACGTATACGTTTCCCCTCCTACATTTATCTTTACCTGATCCCCAATCTGTGCTTTATCTAGGTTAAAGAATGTATTTGTAGCCGGAGGAATATATTTAAATCTATGACCGATTATTACGACATTTCCTTTTTTGCCAGGAAGACTAGAGGTGGGAAAATGCCAAAATCCTCGCTCCATTGCTTCGGATGTTACACCTTCGGAAATATTACCTGAGATCTTAACCGATTCCATAGATAGCATCGCATTTTGATCTTCCAATACCTTTTTCTCTAACACGAAGTCTTTGGCAATAGATTCTTCGATGGATTGCATAGCAAGTACCTCCGAGCTAAAAGAATCAATTGCGGGAGATATTTTAGCAAGCACATTCATGTAGATATTTTTTGAAATTCTGTACGCGTCAAATTCTCTTACGGTCATTGATATTTTGTTGTAAGAGGGAAAAAGAAACAGAAAACTCAGAAGCCCAAGTAGTAATAGTATGATTAATGCGGTTATTATAATTTTGTGATTCTTTTGTAATCTCATACTACATATTTTACTAGTTTTTCGGTGCTGTTGCATTAATTCCAGAATTGTAATATTCTGAAAGTATGAATATATAAATTATTATATAGGGTTGGGGTGGCAAAGAAAAAAACTAAATCCGTGCAAACTGCACCTAAAGCAGAGAAGAAAATCTCTAGAAAGCAGGAATCTATGGCCTCCAAAGTCGAAATCAAAAATCCAAAGGATTCAGAAAAGGTTTCGAGAATAGTAGGCTCAATATTTATAGTATTGGGAATATTACTTGTTGGCTTTGGTGTATATTCATTTGTTAAATACAACGCGACTCCAACATTGGATGAGAAATTGGTTCCTCCTTCAATGGCAGATGTCTCTGCGGTTACAAAAGAAGAGATTGTTTCCGTGAGTGGAAATGCTTCCGGGTATGATACTGTGATTGTTTATGTCAATGGAGAAAAAACTCAGACTGTTAAGGTAGATAAAGAAGGTAATTTTTTAGTAACTGTTAACCTTGCAAATGAAGGTCAATACGAAATTACAACGGCAGGCATTAAAGGTTTCCCCAAAAGATACATTTCCGCAGCCTCTTTAGCAGAAACTGTAAGTGTAGATAGAACTGTTCCAGAGTTGAAGGATATCAAATACGCCGCAGAGGTTGGAACCGAGACTTTTACTGTAACTGGTACTGTTGAGCCAGATGCTCAGGTCATAATCAAAAGAGGCACAGACTACTACAGTGCGACCTGTGATGCAGAAGGTAATTTCAAGATAGCGAGTATTGCTTTAGATGAAGGTGCGAATATTTTCAATGTGCTGATTAAAGATGTTGCTGGTAACGAAACATATTTGGAAAGTAAGATCAAAATCACCTACTCTCCTGATAGCGATGTAAATGGTGATGCAGTAGAGGATGAGTCACTTCCTGTAGCTGCTGGTGAAGAGAGCATAATGAAGGATTTCTTCTTAGGAAACGCTTTGGTTATGGTATTTGGTATCTTAGCCTTAGTTGGAGCCACAGCTTCCACAGTGGTTGTGTATTCGAAATATAAGAGAAGCTAGAGAAAGTGTTATGCATTTTTAGAGGGGAGTGTACACTCCCCTCTTTTGTTTAAAATTGATATAATCTACGAAGTAAATTGAACAATACAGATATGGGAAAGATATTCTCGTTTAGAGATACGAGCTCGGAGATCGAAGAACTAGAAAAGAAAAGAATGGATGACTTAAAAGAAGCTGTTAAATATAATCAGAAAGAAGGTGTTCGTAAACCGGCCGTTGTTATTCAATTCTCTTGGGAGTTGATAGCTTTGATTTTATTTGTGCTTGCAATTATCTTTTTTGGTAGCCAATTGATAAGTGTACTGCTTTTTCTTTTCTTGGGTTTTGTTTTTACTTCTGCTGCCAGACCAGTTGTTTCGTGGTTTATGTCGAAAAAAATTTCTAAAGGCTGGGCGGTACTGATTACATATCTTATTGCATCCATAGCTGTCCTAGCGCTTGTTTCTGTTATTGTGGTCCCATTTGTAGGACAAGTCTCAGAATTAATCAAAGTTCTTCCAACTTGGGTAGCTAATTTGGTTTCAAACTTTAAGGAGATATCTTTCGGAAGTATTAATATAGATCCAGATTCAATTACACAATTTGTATCAAACAGTTTCCAGAATTTATCTACTGGAGAGAGCTTTAAAAATATATCTAATGCTGTAAGTGGAGTATTTAGCACAACTGGACTTCTCCTCTCTTCGTTTATTCTTTCAATATACTTAGTGCTTGAGCATGATTCTATTCTTGATTTTGGTTTAATACAGATCTCTTCGGATGAAAAACGAGAACGTGTTAAGAAATTAGTGCTAGATGTTGAACGAAAACTAGGGAAATGGTTACTAGGGCAAGCCACTATTAGTTTAATGATGGGAATTTTCTCTGGAATATTGCTTACTATTTTAAAGGTTCCTTTTGCTTTACCTCTTGCGGTGATGATTGCATTGTTTGATGCAATCCCAAGTATTGGCGCTACAATAGCTTTAGTGATTACGGCTCTGGTTATACTCGCTACGGTGAATCCTCTCTCTGCAGCCATCTTTGCAGGCTTATTCATAATATATCAGCAGTTAGAAAATAACTTCATAGTCCCTAAGATCATGGGGAACGCAATAGGATTGAAGCCTGTGGTTATTATGTTGGGAGCTTTTGTATTTTTGATACTTTTTGGAATATTTGGGGCTTTAATTGCTGTGCCATTCATGGTTATACTCCAAATCTTCTATGAATTTTACATTGACTTGCAAAAATTGAAGGCTAAAGGTATCGTGTAGTATATATACCCATTATTATTTAACTGCCCAGTATGATGGATAACCAAATAGCAAAGAAGAACAACATATTCTTTTTTGAAGATTTCGCAGCAAAAGATTTGAATGAAAACAAAGTAGGAAGAAAGGGCCTTAGTCTTTTCAACCTTAAGGATATGGATGTACCAGTCCCTGAGTTTTTTGTCATTTCGGGTAGTGTATATACAGATTTCTGCCTTAACGCTCTGTCTGCAAATAAACAGAAACTTCTAGAAAAAGGTCGTAATCCAGAAGGAGATGAAATCTTAAAAACCCTACTCTCCCATGAATTCTCTAAAGATGTACAAGAAGATATATTAAGTGCATATACTCGTCTTTCCGGTTTCTCAGATGCATGGGTGTCCGTTCGTTCATCTGTCATATTCCCTGCTAATGACCATATCTCTTTTAGTGGTATTTTTGGTACGGAACTGAATGTAAGAAAATTCGAAGATCTTCAAGAAGCGGTTAAGCGTGTATATGG
>CAYXLF010000016.1:0-13799 GCA_964465815.1 uncultured Candidatus Saccharibacteria bacterium | reverse complement strand
ATCTCGTAAGAATGGCTAATGAAAAGCTCTCTTCTGAAACAAAACAGAGTAGGTTAGACTTCGAAAACAAAAGAGATGAGATTACAAGACTTGTTAAGAATTTGGAGGACTATGTTAAAACCTCTGAGAAAGATAGGTTAGACTCCTTTTCTTCACTGAGAACATCTCTAGAGGAGAGTAGAAAGATCACGGAGCAACTTTCTGTTAATACGGAGAGCTTAAAGAAGGTGCTTTCTAACAACCAGTTGAGAGGTCAATTTGGGGAACAGGTTGCAGATGATCTTTTGAAAATGGCGGGTTTTGTGAGAGGGGTTGATTATGAATTTAATAAAGAGCAGGCAGGATCTGAAACTAGACCTGATTTTTGTGTATTTTTACCTGATGGAACAAGAATAAATATTGATTCAAAATTTCCATATGCTAATTTGCAAAAGATGACAGAAACGGAGGACAAAGAACTGAAGGAGAAGTTCAGAATTCAATTTGAAAGGGATGTGAAGGAAAAGATGAGGCAGGTTACTACTAGAGATTACATCAATCCTGAGGACAAGACTGTGGATTTTGTTATCTTGTTTATTCCTAATGAGATGATCTTCTCATATATTTATGAAAAAATGCCGGAACTTTCTCAAGAGGCTATTACGCAGAAGATTGTGTTGGCAGGGCCATTCAGTTTTACTGCAATATTGAGGATGGTTAAACAATCGTATGAGAATTTTAGAGTACAGAAAAATATCTACAATATCATTGGACATGTTAAAGCATTTGAGAAAGAGTTCGATACCTTCTCAGATTCATTCTCAAAGGTAGGGGAGAAGATAGATTCCTTGCAGAAGCAGTATGATACAGTTAGCACAACTCGATTTAATCAGTTGATAAAGCGGGTGGATAAGGTTAAGCAGGAAGGATTGGCTGCGGGCACAGAGGATATGCCTCAGTTAGAGCTTAAACAATCTGAAGATGAGGGTCGTAATTCTTTGTTTTAATATATCTTAAGGCATCTAATTCGAGTTCTTCACATACTTTAATCCAAGTTTGTTGATGATTGTAGACCTCTTTGTACCAATCTTTCCTTCTTCGGATTTCTTCTAATGCCGCAATGGAGACCACTTCATCATCAGTTATGGCAAACCCTGCATTACTGATACCCATCTCTGTTGGTGACTTGTAGCCCAATGAAGAGAGTTTGCTTAATACCCGGAATGCCTCAATATCTCTATTGTAATTCACAGAAGTAATGCCATATGCTTGTTGATGGTATGTATCTACTACATTTTTGTCACCGATATCTGCGGTCGCAGCTTCATAGGCGAGGTTTATTGGGTGCTCTAATGGAAGATTCCATATTGGGAATGTCTCGTATTTAGCATAACCAGATTTCATTCCTAATTGTGAATCTTGGTATACCATACCCAAGCAAGTAGACATCTTACCACTGTTTGATGCTGCTCCAGTCACTATGACAAGTTTGTTTTCTACTGGGATCTTGTCGTCTTTACCAAAACCATTTGGACTCAAAATATTTGCAGTGTCCTCAGGATAGTTATTAATGAAATATCTCTGATATATGGTTGGACTGTATGCTCTGAGTTCTTGCAATGCTTTCTCGTACTCTGTTTTGTTCGCTTCATCATCCTGCTTTACGTTGTTTATACAAAGCTTTGGGATGGCATTAAATGCTTTTTGAATTTGGGTATACAACTTGAGAGAGGCTTCAATATAGTCTTGCTGCCTATTATTAAGTTGTCTATTTCCTAATATATCGTTGTAGTTTACACAAAATACAACATCAAAAGGTACGCCTAAGTTCTTAAGAATATCTATTTTTACTTTAGGATCAAATCCTGGAAGTACACGAGCCGCATGAGGATCATTTAGTAGTTTGCCACCAATTTCTAGATACAGATGTCCAGAAGAGATTCCATTTAAACGCTTAAGAATCCCTTCTGTTTGAAGTCTTTTGTACAACTGATTATCAAAGCCTGTTTTCTTAAAAACAGGGACATCGTATGTATTCATAATATTATTTTTACCTTATGCTTCCTTCTTGCCCCACGCTAAAATACCAAGCAATACATAATTTGCAATTGGAACTAATGAGAGTAAGCCTAATGCTTTGTCATATCCTCTCTTTTCACAGATCTTCATTAAAGCAATTATTGCAAGAATACCTACTACCAATTCTCCAATCCCCGGGATCAGAAGTAAAAGCAGCAGTATGGGTTTTTGCTCACCAAGTTGGAAGAGTAACACCATATTTAATATTGGAATCCATGCATACCAAGCATTCTCGTAGTTCATTCTCTTTGCAAGCTTCATTAAGGCCAATGAACAGTAGATGTATGAACCAAGTCCTACGACAATTGAAACAAAAAGCATCGCACCTCCAAAAAGTAGAGCTGTTATTCCGGCTAGTGTTCCAGCTGCTGTTTCTGTAGATAGATCATAGTCATACCCATAACCAGAGTAATAGTCATCGTACGTTTCGTAATCATAATCATCGTAATATGAATCGTCATAGTAATACTCATCATCCGGTGATGTTGTTGTATCTTCAGACGTTGTTGTTACCGTATCTTCCTGTGCAAATGCAGGTTTTACTGCTACCAGGGAGAGTGGTAATAACAATACGAAAGTGAACACAAGGGAAGCAATAAGCTTTCGCATGTTAAGTAAAATATAAATTTATATATATCCATTTTTGCATAATCATATCCCCTGGTCAAATTGTAAAATTACAAAGATATATGTTAAGTTATATACATGGAACCTGCTCAATTCAAAGTCATCGAAGGGAAGATCCCTGTACTAATATCCGCGCCTCATGTATATCCTTGCAAAAGACCTAATATAAGTGGGATATATAAACCAGGAGAGGTGTATACCAAAGATATTGTAGAACAAGTCTGCGCTGACACCAGTGCTTTCGGCATATATCTCAATGATGAGTGTGATTACGACCCGAACTATCACAAGGAGAAAAAAAATGAATACAAGCAGGTTGTGAGAGATTTAATTAAGAGATACAAGATAGAGAGATTCATAGATATCCACGGATTGAGAGATTGTGATTATGACTTGGGATTGTACTACACTACCAGATTTAGTAAATCTTTAAATTTCGCATATGAGATAGAAGATGGTCTAAACAAGAGGAAGCTTAATGGGGTCAATATTGAAATATTTAGATTCTTGGATAATGGGCAAGAAACACTGGGTGAATTTGTAGCTTCAAAGATGCGGGTCCCTTCTGTACAAATTGAAATAGCAAGGTATATTCGGAATGATGAAGAATTAAGGGAGACTTTGATAAAAAAACTGAGTGAGGTTATCAAAAATTATATATAAAAATATTATCGGTTCATTACATATTTGATTAGGGTCTTTGACTCAACCTGTCTACTTTGTTATCCTAAAATATATTCTAAATTTATAGTATCTATCTATAATGTCTAATACGCCAACACCTAAGGAAGCAGTATCTTCTGTGGAAAATGAGAAGAAAAAAGCAATTGAAATAGCAGTTTCTCAAATTGAAAAACAATTTGGGAAAGGCTCTATTATGAGGCTTGGAAGTCAAGAGAAGGTCGATATCGAAGTTATACCAACAGGCGCTCTTTCATTGGATATCGCACTTGGAGGAGGAATCCCTAAAGGTAGAATCATTGAGATATATGGTCCTGAATCCTCTGGTAAAACTACATTGGCAATCCATATCCTAACAGAAGCACAGAAGAAGGGTGACGCAGTAGCATTCATAGACGCGGAGCATGCATTTGATCCTACGTATGCTAAAAACATAGGTTTAGACATCGACAATCTCTACATTTCTCAACCAGATTTTGGAGAGCAGGCTTTAGAAATACTGGAAACATTGGTTAGATCTGCAGCATTCGGTGTCATCGTTGTTGACTCTGTTGCAGCACTTACTCCAAGAGCAGAAATAGAAGGGGATATGGGAGATAGTCATATGGGATTACAGGCAAGATTGATGTCACAAGCATTGAGAAAGATCACCGCTATAAGTAGTAAGACAGGAACTACAATTATCTTCCTCAATCAGTTAAGAATGAAGATTGGTGTTATGTTTGGGAATCCTGAAACTACGACAGGTGGTAACGCCTTGAAATTCTATGCATCTGTGAGGATGGATATAAGACAAAAGGATAAGATTTTGAAGGATGGACAGGTAATAGGACATGCAAGAACCGTGAAGGTAGTTAAGAACAAGGTAGCTCCTCCATTTAAGGAAGCTTCTTTCAATATGATTTACCCTATGGGTATAGATAAAGAGAGTAGCATTCTTGATGCAGCAATTGATAAGGGTGTCGTTGAGAAAGCAGGTGCTTGGTTGAAGTATGGCGACGCACAACTAGCACAGGGGAAAGATGCAGCTGCAGAGCTTTTGAAGAAAGATACAAAACTAAGAGACAAGATTGTGAAAGAGGTGCTCGCGAAGGTAAAATAGGAAATGAAAATAACGGCGTTAGAATCCCAGAAGAAAGATCCCTCAAGGGTTAGTGTGTATGTTGATGGGCTCTTCTATTGTGGCGTCTCTGTAAACAATATTGCCAAATATTCTCTGTATGCAGGTAAGGAAGTAGAGGAGAAGACATTGGAGGATATGAAATTCACAGAACTAGTAGATAGATTTTTTGATAGAGCAATCTCTTTTCTAGAAAGATCTCCAAAGACAGAAAGACAGGTTAAACAATATATTAAGGAATTAGCATTTAAGAAGAAAGGTAAATGGTTTGAAGAATTGAGTAACGAAGACTTTAGTAAAATATCTGAGATAGTTCTGGGAAAGTTGAATGAGTATCAATATCTAGATGACAAAAGATATGCGGAGCTTTTCGTTTCAAGTCGAATGCGTACCAAACCTAGGGGGAAAGATATTTTAGTTATGGAATTAATATCCAAAGGGGTTTCGAAAGATATCGCATTGGAAGTTACAAGTGCCTTGGTGGAAGATGAATATGGTTTGTTAAAACAAACCTATTACAAAAAGTATAAGGAAGAAGATATAACTATGGATGATAGAAAGAAGATAGATTTCTTAAGAAGAAAGGGATTTAATTGGGATTTAATTGAACAATTTATAAACGATGAGTCTAGAAAGTAAGAGTAATTGGAATATTCCGGAAAAAATAAAGGATGAGAATATTGTGGACTATCTTTTATCTAAGCGAGAGATAGAAGATACTGGTTCATTTCTTAATCCTCAGTTAAAAGATATTCCAAGCTATGAATCTCTTTTTAATACTGAAAAGACCTCTAAAAAAATCCTAGAAACTGTTAAAAATGGAGGGAAAATTGTCATACATGGTGACTATGATGCCGATGGAATATGTGCAACCAGCCTTTTGTGGGATTTTCTGTATAGAGACTTGGCTAATCATTTAAATACAAAGATTGATGTGATTCCATATATCCCGAGTAGGGTAGACCAAGGATATGGATTAACAGAATCATCTTTAGATGATGTAATCACGCTGGGGGGAAAGCTCTTAATATCTGTTGATTGTGGTGTTAGGGATAAAGAGTTAATTGAGAAGTATATAGATGAGAAGAAATTGGATTTCATAATAACAGATCATCATCAACCACCAGAAGGATTTAAAGCTAGTCGTAAATATCCCCTTGTCCATCAAATGTATCCTAAACACGAGTATGCTCAGAAGGAGATATGTGGAACGACCGTAGTATTCCTCCTCATACAAGCCCTAAAGGCTCAGGTTGGAATGGAAGAGCCACTCTCGGAAAGTACCAAAGGATTAGATCTTGTTGCACTCTCCAGCATAACGGACTTAATGCCACTCACTGGTGTGAATAGAACGTTCGTAAAATATGGTATCAAACAGATACAGAATGGAAAGCGATTAGGTCTGACAATGCTAGCCCTAAGAGCAGGCGTTGAAGTTAAAGATATTGATACATACCACCTAGGATATGTCATAGGGCCAAGAATAAATGCAGCTGGAAGGATAGGTTCCCCTTTAGAAGCGGTTAAATTGCTGGTTAGTAATGATGAAAAACAGTGTAAAGAGATCGCAAATGATCTAAACGATGTCAATTTCTCAAGACAGCAGATGACTATGCAGATTCTAGAATCTGCAAAACAAAACGTTATTGATACAGATAATATGATATTTTTGATCGGAGAGGGTTGGCACGAAGGTATCATAGGGCTTGTCGCCGGAAAATTGGAAGAGGAATATTACAAACCAGTTCTTGTAGCCACTAATAATGAAGGGGTAGTAAAAGGTTCTGCAAGGAGTGTAAAAGGATTTAATATAACTCAGACATTAGAGAAATTTAGTCCGTATTTAGAGAGATTTGGTGGGCATGAACTAGCGGCAGGATTCACTGCAAAAACGGAATTGATAGAGGAGTTCAAGATTGAAATTATTAAATATGCCAATAGCACATTAACGGAGGATAATCTTAAGAGAAATGTAAATATTGATCTCAATCTGGGATCTGAAAGCATAGACAGACAACTTCTAGACAATATGAAAACGCTAGAACCATACGGATACGGGAATCCTAAGCCACTTATCTGCCTGACCAACCTGATAATTGTAAAAAAATATCCAATGGGCAAAGAGCAATCACATTTGAAGTTAATGGTGAAAGGAAATGGTGTGGAGCTCTTACAGTTGGTGTTGTTTAACTGTTTTGATGATATACAGAAACTTAATGAAAATGATGAAATTGATGTGATAGGGTATCCAAGTTTGAATGTTTGGAACGGTAATGAAACTATTCAATTCCAAGTAAAGGAATGGAGGTACTCTAAAGAAGATTAGTGGAATCGTTCTCTACAGTTTCTGGTTCTTCTTGTACTACTTTATCTTGTACATTGTCATAGTCTATAGCTGGGTAGTAGAAATCGAATTCTCCCTTTGTATCATTACTGAATATAACCTCTCCAGATACTACATAAACAGGTTGTAGATAGGTTTGCTCTTGCACACTTTCAAAATACGTAAGATTTACATACATAATTGTAAATTTCTTAACTGACCTGGGAGTATAGTCTGTAACTGTATCACCATTGATATCTATTAAGGACACCAAACTTGCTTCTCCGGCTTGTACTTTCTCAATAGCAGTATTCGGAGAGACTAAATCATAGGTTCCGCAAGCACTCTCTGCTATTGGCCAATATGTATAATCTATTTGGTATATGGAAGACAGATATTTATCTGATTTATCTGCTTGAACACCAACATACACGGAAATATTACTCTCTGTAGGATTTAAAAAAGTGACAGCTGTATTAAAAGTATATATATTAATCTTCTCATCATTGATAACGGTAGATTCCGTATCTGGCTCGCCAAGCCTCTTCTTATAGTCGTTAACCATCGCTTCGGCACCTACAACATTGGAAGGTATGGTAATCATAGATTTGTCTCTATTAAAGTCTACTCGAATGAGTTCAGCTTCTGAGAGAGAACCTGCCTCGCTATATGACCCATCAGGATTAACACTTATGAGTGTTGTTGTTGGAGTTCCATTTGAATAGTCGATGGAAGAGAATCCTATACTTCTCAAAAAGTTCGTAGCAATGGATTTTGCTTCCTGCTCTGTAGGCATTGATCCATTTTGTGCAACCTTCTTAATATATGCAGTACTTGTTGCTAGTTTGAAATTAAGATTCTTGGCGTATACCGTCAATGTGCGATTTGTATCAGACCACGAGTATGATTCGGTTCCGTTTCTCGTTATTTTTTCTGAAGAAAATCCCAATTTAGCAGCTAGTGCCTTTGCATCAGCTTGAGAACTTAAAGATTGAGTAGGATTCTCGAATTCGTATACATTGATAATTTCAGGAAGTGCATCAACAAGCCCTGAGTCAGTTTGAAGCTCAAAATACATCCCGGAACCAGATGCTAATTCTAATGTCGGGATCTCTAATTTATTTGTTAAAAATTCTTCCTTCTTTTCTGTACATGCATAATTAGGCGATATGTACTGAGGAAGTACATTGCTATTCTGTGAGGAGAGAATTACGATAACTACGATCCCAAAGATTGCAAAAACGGCTAACACGATAACTCCAAATCTCTTTGTCCAAAATGCTGCTTCTGTTAATGTCATGGTATAATCTTAACAACAGTTTAATATCGTATCAATATATATTACCTTCAAAATTATGAGAACACCAGAGGAAAATATACAGTTAGCACAGATTCTTTTCCCAGATATAGATGAAATACCCGAAAATATCGAGCAAAAATTTCCTCAGAGAAATTTAAAAGATGGCGAAATGGTTTTGAGATTCGCGCCTAGTCCTACAGGATTTCTTCATATAGGTGGTGTTTTTATGAGTCTCATAGGAAAAACCCTGGTTAACCAAAATGGTGGTGTATACATCCTTAGAATAGAAGATACGGACAAGACGAGAGAAGTACGTGGAGGTGTTGATTTAATAGTAAGGGGACTTAATGGTTTTGGAATAGATTTTGATGAAGGGATGAATGGAGATGATATTGAGAATGGTGAATATGGCCCATATTTACAAAGCAAGAGACTTGATATTTACAAGGTGTACGCAAAGAGTATGGTAGCTAAAGGTAATGCTTATCCATGTTTCATTACAGAGGAGGAGTTAGAAGAAATTCGAAAAAAGCAGGAAGAGATGGGCGTCAGAACTGGTTACTATGGTAGTTGGGCCAAATGGAGAGATGCTTCGTTTGACGATATTAAGAAAGAATTAGAATCCGGGAAAAAGTTTGTCATTAGATTGTACTCTACAGGGAATATTGAGAATTCATTTAAGATACAGGATTTAATAAAAGGGAATGTGACGCTACGAGAGAATGATATGGATACTGTCTTACTCAAATCTGATAGCTTCCCAACATATCACTTTGCACACCCGATAGATGATCATCTAATGCAGGTAACACATATTACAAGGGGTGATGAGTGGTTTGCATCACTTCCTCTTCATGTTGAGCTATTTAACAAACTAGGATTTGAACTTCCTCAGTACTGTCATTTTGCGCCTTTGATGAAGATGGATAATGATGGAAAGAGCAGGAGGAAGTTGAGCAAACGAAAAGATCCAGAAGCTGATGTTCAGTACTATATCGATCATGGTTATCCTAAAAATGGGGTAAAAGAATATTTGCTTAATGTCGCAAATTCTAACTTCTATGATTGGAAGATACAAAATCCTGGGAAATCGAATGATGAATTTGTTGTAAGGTTAGAAAAGTTTAATAAGGCTGGTGCATTATTCGATATTATTAAATTGAATGATATGTGCAAGGACTATATAGCTACTCTTACAGCAGAGCAGGTTTATGATTTCGCATTAGAATGGGCTAATACCTATGATAACGAAATTGCTGATATTTTAGAAAAAAATAGAGAGTATTGTATTAGTATTTTCAATATTGAAAGAACAGGTGAGAGAATAAGGAAAGACCTAGTCAAATTTGAAGATGTTAGAGGGCAGCTAGATATATTTTTTGATCAGATGTTTGGGAAAATAATACCTGAAGAGATTGCTGATAGGATCCCTGTAGAAAAACAAAGGGAGATATTAGTTGAATACCAGGATGTGTACGATTCTAATGATGATCAAGGCACTTGGTTTGAAAAGATAAAAAGATTAGCCAGTAAATTAGGATTTGAGAAAGTTGGAGATGTGGCGATGGTATTGAGAGTGGCAATAACACATAGAACTAAAAGTCCTGATTTATATCAAGTGATGCAAGTTTTGGGGAAAGAACTGGTTTATGGTAGGATAAATGAATACTTGAGTAAAATCTAGAAAAATATGAACGTAGAAGACTGCCAAGATTTAGGAATAAACGTTAAATCAAAGATTCTAAGGTTTAATGGGAAAAAAATTCAGACATATACCATTGGGGATGGCGAAAATGTGGTCCTCTCCCTTCCTCCATTTCCTCACTCTGGAATAATATACTCTCTCTTTATGCTTCAGAAGCCTAATTCTAATGTTCGTTTAGTAACGTTTGATATCCCAGGATGGATAGGAAACTCAGAAGCTAATAAACTTGGTGAAGACCCGATTGAAGAGATGTCTATGATGGCAGAAGAGGTTTTAAAGGAACTAGGTATAAAAAGATATAGCATTTTGGGATATTCTTTTGGTGGTGCTGTTGGTATTCATCTTGCTAATAAACAAAAAGAAAAGGTTAATAAAGTGGTTTTAGTTTCGACGATTGTTAGTACTAGTGCAAACAAAGGATCAAAGGATCTAAACAGATTAAGATTGGTAGATCGTGCAAATCTTTATGCTTTTGTTCCATTGTATCTTAAATATCGTTTCAACTTGTATTACAAACCATTGTTAGAAAGTGGAATCCCAGAGGATTTTCTAAAAACGTATAAAGATATGTTGAATACGATCTCTTCAAAATATGTATTAGAAAGTTTGAAGGAATTATTCATGCAGGATCATCAGGAAGAATTAAGAAATATATCCGATCTCCCAATAATGGTGGTAAATTCGAAAACAGAGACACAATATTTTAGAAAACAGGCGGGATGTATAAGGCATCTTTTAGGGAAGGAGAAATCATTGTATATTGATGGAAATCATGAAGATTTTTTGCTAAAACCAGATGGCGACACTGTAAAGACAATTGTTAAGTTTTTGGGAAGCTAATTATATGTCTATAAGATCATCAATAGCTAGATCAAAAGATGATAAAAGACCGTTCAATACGAAAAACTATGCGAGCCTAAATTTGGCCTATGAATTAATCCCTGCAGACGATTTCGTAAAAAGAACAGGTGAAGATCTCCCTAAAAGATTTAAAGCTAGAGAGTATTCTGTGGATCATGTGGAAACTCTCATTAGAATTTACAACAAAGGGAAGAATGTTATTACAGTCAATCAATTAAGAGATCTTTTTGATGATGTGGGATTCAATACGGATGTTACATTCTCAGAGGTTCACGGCGCAGATATTATGATGGTATACAATATTGGCGGATATCTAATTCCTGGATGGAGATGGATCGCTGGACTTTTGTATAGAAGAAAACCATATTTTAAGAATTTGTATCTAACTAAATTATCTCCCGGGATCAAGCGTTTACACTGTAGGGTATCTGAATACTCTGATGGCTCTTGGTATATGACCTGCCATGTTGATGATGCTAACTGGATGAATTTCTTGAATCCTATACAGGCATATAAATCACATATGCAAAAAGGGACTGGGAATTACAAATTAGGTACTGAAATTATGAAGACCGTTATGGACGAAGTTCTAAAGGCATTTGAAAGAGAAAAGGGAGTTTTTGTAAATGTTCAAGCAGTATATGAAAATGTCGATGGAAAATGAATTAAATTCTTGGTTATATAGCATATGAGCCTAAAAATTTGCATGGTAATGATAAATAGAGGGAGATATGCGAATTCTACAGTGAGCTTAATATCTGAAATGATCAAGCGTAGTGATGATATCATATGCATACTAGGGGAATCTGATAGCCAAGAGAAAGCAATCGGTTTAGATGGCCGAAAAGTACTGGAAGACATCATAAAAGTATCAGGAAGAAATGACTATCGGATTGTTGCTTCTGAGGATGATAGGGTAGGTACTAATGCTCTTGTTTTTGGGGATTTGAAAATTTCTTCATATAAGTGGAAATGTATTAATTTGAATAATTTGAAACATCCTCAAAGTTCATCTGAACGATATCGACATTACAGATTACAATTGCAAATTAAATTGGGGAAGGAGCTAGCTGCTCTTCTAAGTGTTAACAATATATGTATCTTAGCTCAACATCAATCTGCTTTCATAAGGCCAGTTTCTCGTTACAGGCAAGCTCGTGGAATTCTGAGGACGTTTAAAAATCTGGACAAAAAGGATTGTCTATCATTCATATTAAGAGATCAAAATTCTTTTATACCAGGAGAGGGCTTCTTAGAAAGACAACTACGAAAGAGATATGGTATGCATGATTTAACAAAGAGGTTTAAGAATACATATAAAGCAGCAAATATAGAAACGGATCAAAACGATTTTATGCATAAATTTGTTAGTAAGGTCTACAATAATGGATGGGGAAGGATTATTGCGAAGGTGGTTACCAATACTGATAAAATTGATTCAATACTAGGAGAGAAAGAATTTGTTAAAGATTATATATTTGATTCTTTTGACATAGATCTTCCTTACCTTGATCATGATTTGATGGGGGTTGAGATTTTCAAGAAAAGGGAAGTATTCGTATAATTTCACAGATTGGTGATATAATTGTGCGTTATCAATGCCGGATCGTCTAATGGTAGGACGATTGCCTCTGGAGCAGTTAATCATAGTTCGAATCTATGTCCGGCAAATTGGATTTTAATCTGGTTCAGGGATATCTTGAATATGGATATCATCTTTTGGATTTGAATGAGTGTAGACTTCTCCCGTGTTTAATATCTCATAATACTTAGGTTGATCTTCTTCTTTCAAAGAGATTTGATGCTCAGTCATTGAAACTAGCTCCAAGGTAGAATTAATATCTAATACTCTTGGATTATTAGTTTCTAAAATATAATCTTTAGCAATATTCTGTACATAATCCACAACTACAGTTTTATCTCGCGGATCATAAGGGTTACTATCAAGAGGAGATTTTATTGCCATATATGAGTATTTGTAATCGAAAAGCTGAAAGAAGCCGTATATATTCTGATCTGTCTGCAATACAATTCTATCTCCCATTCCGACCTCTTCGCCATCTTTTTCTACTCTCATGCGGATTCTTGCGATCAATGATGATTCCGTAGGGGCCTCACGTTTTGGTTTTTCTGTATCTCCATCCATGATTATTAATATTTATAACTTATTTAAAGTCTCTTCTATATTCCTTATCCCACTCTCCCAAATATCTTTTTTTGATATATCTATACCAAGTGTATTGAATAATTCCTTGGGTGACATACTAGAACCAGATGCCATAAACCTCTTTACTAATACTATATTCTTTTTATCACTTTTTACCATATTCTGTAAAGCCTTGGATATTAAAAGCCCGCTAGCATAGGAATATACATAGAAGAACCTTCTAAAATGGCTTACATATATCCATCCATTTCTCATACTCTCATCTTCTTCTACAGCATCTCCAAGATATGCTTTCATATGTTTGCAGAAAAGATCAGAGATATATTCCTTAGTTAAGAAACCCTTTTTTCTGAAATCATGATGTAATTCTTTCTCAAAATTGTAGAACGCCACCTGCCTAAATATTGATGCAATATCGTCATTTAATTTAGTAGATATTATGGCTTGAATAGCTTTCTCATCTTTAGTTCCTTTGAGTATATTTTCTAAAACAAAATCTTCAAAAAAGGTACTTGCTATCTCTGCAAGAAAGATAGGGTAGCCATCATTCAGCGCATTCTGTTGCTTCGCTAATTCAGAATGTATACCGTGTCCGCTCTCATGAGCTATGGTAGTAACATCGGTTATTTTATTCTTGTGGTTTAGTAATATATATGTCGGTAAATTTCTGTTCACATTCACACAAAATGCACCACCAGATTTACCGGCTTTAGGATAGACATCATATTGACCATTCTGAATATAGTTTTTGATTATTTCAAAGAATTGAGGGTCTAAATCTTTAAAGGTTTGTTTTACTAATTCTAAAGCCTTTGGATAAGGATAATGTGTCTCTAATCCTGCTAATGGAAGACTTCTTTCATAGTAACCTAATTTCTTCTGTCCAAGTAACTCTGCTTTTCTCTTGTAATACCTTTGTGAGACATTGAAATTTTTGGTTACAGTTTCTGCCAATAT